>JAZQGJ010000017.1:0-39166 GCA_045539995.1 Eubacteriales bacterium | reverse complement strand
GAGAATCCTCGCCAAAGGCGAGTACCCTAGTGCCAAACAGAGCACCTCGCGTGGTCTGTTGTTTTTTCTTTTTGCTTATCCGTAACCATTTACATAATAGTATTGAAAAAGCGTTAGTCTTGTGATATAATAAATTAATATATCACAATCAGGAGGTAAATATGCTTGATTCTAATAATATTCAATCTTCAATAAGCGCTCCAGAGGTGCGCAAAATATATTATTATCAAAACGACGGTTCACTGAAGGGCGAAGAAATCCTTAATGAAAACAATTTAGGTAATATCAACGGAATGATGGTGAAATGTCATATGAAAAACGGTTCTGTTCAGATTGGTTTCGCGGATCCATACAGAACTCACAATCAATCAGAATATACGGGCAAAGTGAAAGACATTATTTACTTATGGACGTGGGACAATATAGATGAAGCTACGCATCAATTGATCGGAAACGGGACTGATAAATACAGCCAGACTTTTATACCTGTCAAAATCGCGTATATTACCCAAATAGACGCAATTTTGTTTTCTAACCCCCGTTGGGGCGGACTATTGACTAATAAATTCTATATTGATAATAAGTATAGGCAATAAACAACGTATCACATTTGAATCTCTTATTGCATAATCTATAACGATATAAAAATTACGCCATAGGAGAATATATGTATTTCAAAAACAATGATACGAGTGAGAAAAAGCTGTATTCCATACTTCAAAGCTTGCCCGATGCCGTCGCAGTTATTAACGGAAGCTCACAATATAGCCATATAAACGGAACGGTAAAATTCTATGGGGCGAGGCGCGGTGTTTTGGTGGTAGCTGATATTAACGGACTGCCCGTCTCTGATAGAATATGCAAAAGCAATATATTCGCCTTTCATATCCATAACGGCTCCTCCTGCACGGGAAACGAGACCGATCCGTTTGCCTACGCAGGTACTCATTATAACCCGAATGATTGTGTGCATCCATATCACGCGGGAGATATGCCGTCGCTTTTTGCTGTGGACGGTCAGGCGTTCCTCGCCTTTTTTACCAACCGTTTTAACATAAACGAAATTCTCGGCAAAACGGTGATAATTCACGATTCGCCCGACGACTTCACGTCTCAGCCTTCGGGAAACGCAGGTAACAAGATTGCGTGCGGTGCCATTTCAAGGGTAAGACGGTGATATATCAATTAACGAAGAAAACGGCTTTCGCTTCGGCTCGTCGTTTTCTTTTTTTACTGTACGAAGCCCACCTCCTTTACTTAGTAAGAACAGTTCTTTATCAAAAATTTTCCCCTTTACTTTATTGTCGAAATGTGCTATAATATTAAGGTAATTAGCTTTAAGCTCAAAAACAATTAAGGAGTTCCTATGAAAAAAGTTGTTAACCTCTATCTCAAATCGCCACTGATACTGCGAATAGCTATCGGCCTTGTTATCGGTATATGCTTTGGCGTGTTTTTGCCGAAAGCTGCCTTTCTTGCTGTGTTCGGCAGTGTGTTTGTCGGCGCATTAAAGGCTATTGCCCCGATCCTCGTTTTCATTCTGGTCATTTCCTCCTTGGCTAAAGCAGGCAGCGGAATAGGAAAACGCTTCGGTACTGTAGTATTCTTCTATATGACATCCACCTTTTTAGCCGCCGCCTTCGCTGTGGTGACAATGTATATTTTCCCCATAACGATCCCTCTGACAACGGCTGCTGAAAGCACTGCTCCGTCAGGGCTGGGCGAGGTTTTTGTGTCACTTCTCAATAATATGGTGCAAAATCCTGTTTCCTCTATAATGAACGCAAATTACGTGGGAATTCTCACGTGGGCAGTTATTTTCGGTCTCGCGTTACGCAAATTAGCAAGCGATAAAACAAAAGACGTACTAAACGACTTCTCTGCCGCCACCTCTACGGTTGTCGGCTGGGTAATTCAATTCGCGCCGTTCGGTATTATGGGGCTCGTTTTCTCCTCTGTCAGCGAATACGGTCTTGACATTTTTAGAGATTACGGAAAGCTTCTTGCAGTATTGCTCGGCTGTATGCTCTTGGTCGCTCTTGTAATAGATCCACTGATTGTCGGCATCGCTTTGAAGCGCAACCCGTATCCCCTCGTTTTCCGTTGTCTGCGCGAATCGGGAATTACCGCGTTCTTTACGCGTAGCTCTGCCGCAAACATTCCTGTTAATATGGCGCTGTGCGACAAGCTCGGTCTTGACCGTGAATATTATTCGGTAGCCATTCCCTTAGGCGCGACTATAAATATGGACGGCGCGGCTATCACCATTACCATAATGTCTTTAACTGCCGCATTTTCTCAAGGCATTTCCGTAAATATAGTTATCGCGATATTGCTCAGCTTTGTTGCGACTCTGGGCGCTTGCGGCGCTTCGGGCGTTGCGGGCGGTTCTCTGCTTCTCATTCCTATGGCGTGCTCGCTTTTAGGCGTCAATGGCGACGTAGCGATGCAGATGGTCGGCGTTGGCTTCATCGTCGGTGTACTTCAGGATTCCTTAGAAACGGCCATCAACTCATCGGGCGACGTTTTGTTCTGCGCGACTGCTGAATTCCGCGACAGAATGAAAAAGGGCGAAAAAATTCACTTCTGATAAAAAATTTATTTCACGAAAAGAAAGAGAGAAAAGCTATGAAGGATTCTAATTGCGGATACTGTATGAGAGGCGAGCTTCTCGATAAGTTCGGAATTTATATTTGTCAATTGGGTGTTTCCGACCTGATACTCTTCAAGGAGCAGTCAAAGCCGGGCAGAGTGATTGTCGCTTATAAGGACCACGTAAGCGAGATAGTGAATCTTACCGACGAGGAAAGAAACCTTTTCTTTGCCGACGTAAACAGAGTGGCAAAGGCTCTTCACAAGGCGTTTTCGCCTAAAAAGGTGAACTATGGGGCGTATGGAGATACAGGCTGTCATCTTCATTTCCACCTTGTGCCTAAATACGAGGGCGGCGATGAATACGGCGGAATTTTCCAGATGAATCCCGACAAGGTATATTTGTCCGACGAGGAATACGCGGAAATGATAGAAAAAATCAAGGCAAATCTTTGATTCTATAAGCGCATTTCGCAAAATATACCATTTTTCAAGCGCTCGCTAAAGCCTCGCGATTATTTAAAGACAAAAAAATAACATTATTTTTCGCCCCCTGTCATAAAAGCGTGACAGGGGGCATATCTTTTACTAAAGAAAAAGTAAAGGAGCGTTTTTATGGATAAAATCAATGCGCTTTCACAAAAAGGCGCGGAAATACAAAAGGACCTCGCAGGCGAGAGCTCCGTATGTGAATGCACGGGAGAATTTACTCTGCCCGACTACTTGCCCGAAATAAGAAAAATTATAAAAATAGACAGCAAGGCGATTCCTTCGGGAAAATTCATTGGCGGAAGCAAGGCTGAATTTGCGGGGATTGTCGCTTATACAGTCATTTATTCCGATTCTGACGGAAGGCTTGCCGCCACCTCTCTTTCCTCCGAATACGAGTTTTCCACGCCCATCTCACAGAACGAAAATAGCGATATGGCTATTGCCGCCGACACCTGCGTTGAAAATACGGTCTGCCGTTTAAGCGGACCGAGAAAGCTAACGCTCCGAAGCACCTTGAAAAGCAAGATACATATATACGCGCAGAGCAGTATAAGCGAGCTTTCCGACGACTCATTACAGCTTGAAACGCTTACCGAAAGCATACTCACCTCTCATACAATATGCGCAAGAGGCGAGGAATTCAATCTGTCCGACTCATATAACGTTGACGGCGTTTCTGCCGAGTCGCTTCGCGCGAATTACGTTTTGGCAGAGCTTTTTGTCCGTGAAGCAAGAGCAGGCTCGGAGTGCGTAATTTGCAGAGGAGACGCGATTATAAAATGCAATTGCGCGTGCGATGACGGCGAGCCCTTCACGGTAATTAAAAAAATTCCCTTTGAAAGGACTTTAAACGCGCCAAACGCATTGAATAGCGATAGCTGTATCGCCTACGGCAGATGTAATGCCGTTTCCGTTTCGGTTTCGGAAAACGGATCGGGCGGCGCCTGTCTTAATTTCGACCTTACAGCAGAGCTTGAATGTGAATGCGTGAGAAACGAAAATACAAGTATAATCTGCGACGTTTATTCAACTGAATGTGAATGCTCGACGCTTTATAAGGACGTAACCTTTACAGAATCGCTCGGCGCGGCGATGGGAAATTATTCGATAGACGCGACAAGACCGAAAACCGAAGAGGAATACGAAGTATCCTCTATAATCGACTCTTACGGCAAAGCAGAAATCAAGGAAATTATCCAAAAGGACAACAGAGTATATATTGTGGGCGAGTGCAAGGTAGATTTACTCACAAGCTCATTTAACGGCGACGTCTGCGAATATTCGAGCTCGCCTATAACTATCCCCTTTAAAATCGAGCCCGACTTGCGTATAAACGCTGAAAACGCAAGCTTTGACTGCCATATAGAGCTTATTTCCTCACGCGGAAGAATTGACAACTCTACAATAGGCGCAGATGTTGAAATTTTCATTGCGATGAGAGCGTCGAAGGCAGTGACTAAAAGGCTTATAGACAAGGTAACTCTTAACGAAAATGAGAAAAAACAAAAGTGCGCCGACCAAATTACCGTCGTATATCCCGAAAGCGCCGACACGCTCTTCGGAATAGCAAAAAAATACAAGGTTCCCTACAGAGAGCTTGCAAAATTGAACGAGCTTCCCGAAGCTTCAATAAATTCACCAAACGAAAGAAGCTCAATAGAAAACGTGAAGCTGTTGATTATACCGTAAAACCTTTTAGGCTTGTAAAACATACGTTTTGCAGGCCTTTTTTCGTTTCCTATTGACAAATAATCAAAAGATGATAAAATATATTATGTAATTAAATATCAAGGAAGACATTCTATGGCAAAAATTCCAAATTTTATAACGATATCGAGAATTATCGCCTCGCTATTTATGCTCGTTACCGAGCCTTTTTCCGTTGCCTTTTACACTATATATACCTTATGCGGTATAAGCGACGCCTTGGACGGAATCATTGCTCGGCGCTTCAGGGTAGCCACTGAGGTCGGCGCAGTGCTTGACTCTGTCGCGGATCTTACCTTTTATTCGTCCCTACTTATTCGCCTTATTCCCTATCTATACACGAGAGTCTCGGTTTTTGTATGGTATGCGGTGGGGTTCGTTGTTTTACTCCGACTTGTAACCTACACCTTATGCGCCGTTAAGTTTCACCGACTGTCCGCCCTTCATACCTATTTGAATAAGCTGACAGGCTTTGCTATATTTTCGTTTCCATTCTTTATGCTTATAGCAAAAAAGACGCCTCTCGCCTTCGTCGTATGCGGCATCAGTTTTATTTCAACTATAGAAGAGCTGTTTATTCATATAACCTCTTCAAGCTATCCGCAAGGGAAAAAGACGATTTTAAAAAAACGCTTATGAGTTTTTCATAAAATTCTACATATATTTTTACAATGTAAAAAGAGACGCTACACTTATATAACGTCTCTTTTTGTTTGCGGTTATGCCTGAATGTGAAGCCCCTTTTTCCTTGAGGGGGATAGGCAGATTTGAGGAAAAATCGCCGTTCTTCGTCCCGAAGGCGTATTTTATACGTCGAGAGGGCGAAAACGGCGATAAAAGAAGCCCATTAAAATGAGGAAATCCGTAGGATTTCAACCTTATAAAATTGTTCTACTGACAGATTTAATTCTTTATCTGGGCTTTTCCTGTTTTTATTATAAAGTGTCGGGCTTCTTTGGTTTTGCCAAATATGACATCCCCCTTTTAAATGCCCATTGATTCCATAAGGCGATTGTTGAATTCCTCTGCCGTGTTATATCCCATTCTCTTAAGCCTGTTATTCATCGCGGCAATTTCAATGATGATAGAAAGGTTTCTTCCTGGACGTACGGGGATAGTCAAAGACGGAATGTCAATTCCCAAAATATCGGTAAACTGCTGGTCTAGACCGAGACGGTCATACATTTTTCCCTGAACCCAAGGCTCAAGATTTATAACGAGCTCGATTTTCTCCGATTGCTTTACCGCGCCCATACCGAAGAGCCTTCTTACGTCTATTATACCAACTCCGCGAAGCTCAACGTAGTGCCTTATAATTTCAGGGGCTTCTCCTACAAGAGTCTTCTTCGACACTCTCTTAATTTCAACGGCGTCGTCCGCTATGAGTCGGTGGCCTCGCTTTACAAGCTCGATGGCGGTTTCGCTCTTTCCCACTCCGCTGTCGCCCAAAAGAAGCACGCCCTCGCCGTAAACCTCAACCAATACGGCGTGTCGTGTGATTCTGGGGGCAAGCTTTAAGTTAAGAAAGGCTATAAGCGCCGACATAAATTCACTTGTATTCTCTTTGGTTCTCATTACGGGAACGCCGTATTTCTCGGCAACGGTTAAGGTGAGCTGACTTATTTCTATAGAGGTTGTTACAACTACAGCCACAGGCTTTGTGGCGTAAAACCGATCGAGGCTCTTTTTCTTTTCCTCAGGCGAAAGGCTCGCGAGATACAGATCCTCCATCTTTCCTATGATCTGTATTCTTTCTGCTTCATAATGGTCGAAAAAGCCTGCAAGCGGAAGTCCCGGTCTGTTTACGCGCGGACAGCTGACATTTATTTTTTCGGGGGACTCGGGCATATATATGCTTTCAAGTGAAAGCTCCTTAATAATCGCTGAAAGCGGCACAGTATATAAGTCTTCCATAACAAATCTCCTTTTTATTTCCGTATATTTCAATTATATCATATAAAAACAAAAAAATAAAGAGCCTTACGCTAATTTATTAAAAATATGTTTTATTAAAGACCTATTCACATTTTTCTGATAAAATAACTTCATAAATATTTTTTGAGGATTTTGTTATGATAAAAAGAATAGTAGCTGTTTTTTTAATTCTTTCTTCGCTTTTGCTTTGCGTTTCCTGCAAAAGTAAGGCATATAAGCCTGTGCCCTCCACAGACGAAGAAGCAAAGACAGTATTCACGCTGGGCGAATACGAGGTCACTTATGAGCTTTTCCGTACATTTTTCTTAACAAATAAGGATTCTATAGACGGTGGAGACAATAGCGTATGGCTTTCCTCGTCAGCGCCCGAATACAGACAAAAGGCAATTGATATAATTTTACCTCAGATATGCGAAATCTACGCTATGTTCTCCTTGTGCGCTTCTTACGGAATAGACGCTTATTCCGACGAGCTTGAAAAAGAGATTTCGGAAATGGTGACCTTAAGCGTCGACGGCGGTTCTATCGCGGGAAATATTGTGGCAGGACACGACTCATATGAGGATTATCTCGAATATCTTAAGTCGCTATATATGAACGACAGTGTCAGCCGTCTGCTTATGAGATATTCAATCTGCGAAGAAAAAATCATAGAAAAAAACGCGTCGGAGTCTAATCATACAAGCGAGGACGTATATAAATTTTTTGAAAGCGACGAGTGCGCTCATATATCCTACCTGCACAGACCGTACTATTATTCCGAGCATTTTACTCCCGACGCCGATTATGCCTTGGCGGAAAAAGCCCTTTCTCTTATGAATAAGGCGGAGGGCTATGACGATATAATAAAAATTCTGGTGCAGTACTCTTTAGGTACCGACGCGTCGGATATAGCTAACGGCTTTTATATAGGAAAATATTCTCTTGACTCAGAATACATGAAAGAAATTATAGATGCCGCCTTTACTATGGAGGTCGGCGAGCATAGTGAGATCATAGAAAATTATTACGGCGTTTATATAGTATACGCTATGGAAAAGGACGCAAAATATTTAGATGACGACTCGAATTATGAGCGTATATCAAAGCTTTACGTCAATAATGAATTCTACAAAAATCTGACAGAATGTAAGAACAGACTTTCAGAGCTTGTTAAGTATACCGACTTCTTTAATTCCCTTAATTTTGCGGAAATTGAATACTGATCCCCTTTTGGAGTAACAATGAGTAATTATACTTCTATTTATGATCTTCTTCCCGACGCTCTTTACGTAGTGGATAAGGACGGCAACGTAGCGTACGGAAGCCTGCCCTCAAACCCCGACTTTGAAGCTTACGAGCATATTTGTACGCTTTGCGAAAAGGAATACATAATAAAATACTGCTTTGTCGGAGATAAAAAGAAAACGGCAAAATATTTTGACAGCGTATTCAATATAGTGATTTCGCTTGTAAACGGAAGCACCACAAAGAAGACGCACACGTTTGCTTACGTTTATACCTTTATGGCTTCCCTTTTAAAAAATGAAATCTCCGAGAGCATTCCGATTTCTCCTATAAATCTTGATAAGGACTTCGGCTCGGTTATGATAAACGAAAAGAGCTTTATCGCTATTATATCGACGATAGCCCATTATCTTTGCAAAAAATCCCTCTCTCCGAGCATATCGTATTTTAATGATTTGTTTGATTTCAAGGTAACGCTTTCGTGTCAGAGCTTGGACTGCGGGCTTCCCGTGTTTTTAAGAGATTTCTCTTGTGAGGCTGCCGCGAAAAACGGATTTGAGCTGAGCTTCGATTACGATAACGGCGCTTTTACGATGACGGCGTCGTTTGAAAAGGTTTGCTCGACAGGCTCGACGATGAGAGCCACGTCGGAAACGTTCGATTATCTCTATCTTATCTGCGAGCTTCTCTGTATTTAATGCTGAATTTAAAAGACCGTTTTTAAAACGGTCTTTTTTGTTATTACTTCCACTTTATTTCCTTTATCTCGTTTTTTACTACACATAAAGCTCTTTAAAAAGTAACATTATAGATATGTGAAAATTTAAAAAGGGCGGCATACACCTTGACGGGTGAAGCTGCAAGGTGGTTTTATGCGTAAAAAAATACAAAACAATTTTTGCTTCTGTTTATATAGATTAATGTGCCTTGCCGTATTGGCTATTATTCTTTTCAGTATGACTCTTGGCGTAAACGCAAAGACGGAAGCATTTTCGATAAAAGCAAACAAAACGGCTGTAAGCGCAATCTCAGACAAGAAAGACAGAATAATGCTCTGTCCAGGTGGCAGCGCTTTCGGCGTAAAAATGATGACAAACGGCGTTGTGGTAGCAGGTACTACTGAAATTTCCATAGACGGAAAAACGGTACGCCCCGCATATGACGGAGGTCTTCGTGAAAAGGATATAATAATAAAAATTGACGGAAGCAGCGTAAAAAGCGTAACCGACGTAACGAGCAGAATCGAGCTCTCGGACGGAAAAGCAATGACCTTTGTATGCTTGAGAGACGGAAAGGAAATAACTCTTACTCTCAAGCCTGTATATAGCAAGGAAAGCGAGAAATACAAATTAGGTATTTGGGTGCGTGACAATACGGCGGGCATAGGTACTCTTACCTTCATCAATGCCGACGACGGAATGTTCGGCGGTCTGGGACACGGCATATACGACATAGACACGGGCGAGTTACTTCCCCTTTCACGCGGAATAGTGACAGACGTAAGCGTTACGGGAATAATAAAGGGCGCAGCAGGCAAGCCTGGGGAAATCCGTGGATACCTTAAGCAGAACAAGACAGGGGCATTACTGACAAACTGCGATTGCGGCGTTTTCGGCGTATTTACCCCTTCGCCCGAAATAAATAAAGAAAATCTTCTCCCCATAGCCTTCCGAAACGAAGTAAAATGCGGTCCCGCCGTAATAAGATGCACGTTAGACGAAGGTGGGGTAAAGGAATATGGAATAGAAATCCTCAATATTAAATACGATTCGCAAGGAACAAAATGCTTCACCGTCCACGTAACCGACAGCGCCCTTATAGAAAAAACAGGCGGAATAGTACAAGGAATGTCGGGCTCGCCTATCATTCAGGACGGGAAGCTGGTCGGGGCTGTGACGCACGTGCTGATAAACGATCCGACGAGCGGGTACGGGATCTTTATCGAGAATATGTTAGCAGAAGCGGATAAAATTAAATAAAATATTCATAAGCACTCACTATTTATATAGTGGGTGTTTTTGTCTAAAAAGTTATATAATTTATTAGACTAAACGAACAGATGAACTTTTTAAGAAAATAAATTAACCAAAAGGGTTGACAAAGCGAAATTTGTATGTTATAATATGTTTGTGATTTAAAAAATCATAATTTAGGAGTTTACAAAAATGATTACTGCTTTTGGAAAATTCTTGCGTATCCTGAGAATGGATAACGGAGAAATTTTAAAAAATATGGCTGAAAAACTGGAGGTTACATCTTCTTTTCTTTCAGCAGTAGAGAACGGTAAGAAAAAAATCCCTGCAGAATGGGCAGAAAAAATCAGCAATTTGTATTCCTTATCTAATGATAAGATTATCGAATTGCAGAATGCCATAAGCGAAACCAATGAATGTGTTGAAATTGGACTTGCAAATCTCAATTTTAAGCAGAGAGAATTAGCATTTTCGTTTGCCCGCAAGTTAAATGGTTTTAATGATAATGAGTTGCAAAAGTTATGGCAAATTTTAAAGGAGGACAAAAACTGATTTATGGCAAATGTGGTTGCACAAAGTATATCAAGGAAAAAGATAAGGGCTTTTACCAAATATGTTCGTGAATTATGTGGAATGACAGATCGTTTGTATTTTCCGGTAGTAGAATTTCTTGAAATTATTTTACCGAATTTAATTGATGATTTTACATATGAGATAGTTGAACATTCTGAAATGCCGGACAAAGAGGGCGAAACTATCCCAAGTCTTAATACAATTAAAATTCGTGAAGATGTTTACGAAAAAGCTACTCAGGGTGACGGCAGAGCAAGATTCACAATTTTGCACGAAGTCGGACACTTGCTTATGCATGATAATGACAGAGTTGCGCTTTGCAGAAAATCGGACAAAGCTCCTTTAAAAGCTTATGAAGATCCCGAATGGCAGGCTGATGTTTTTGCCGGAGAACTTTTGATAGCGGAACATCTTGTCAAAAGTATGAGTGTAAATGAGATTGAAATTCGTTGTGGTGCTTCTCACGCTGCAGCAGAGTGTCAATATAAACAAATAAGGAGGTAACAAAAATGGGTAATGTCGGCTTCACTTGAAAAAAGAAAAAACACATTAGAAAAGTTGCTGGTAACAACTAATCAATGTGTTTCATCACGGATATGCTGAAAGCATACCTATTAACTGTAGTTATATTTTAGCATATTCGTGAATCAAAATCAATACTTTTGGGAAATTTTCTTCTCAAAAAACGAAAAAAATTGTATATAGGAGGTTATTTTTGATTCATGAATAACGAAAAATTTAATAATTATGATGTCTTCCATGCTTTTCTTGTTGAAAATGCAGACTTTGACGGCTATATTGAATTGCCTGTAATAAAAACAAGCGATAAATTGCCAGAAAAGGTTGTAACATTTTCAAAAGCAATGTCAAAATCATGGTCGGATTTTGACTGTTGGGTTGTGTTTTATGAACACGATAAAGAATTTGAAAGGCTTTGGAATAACCCAAAACAGTATTTGAACAAGCTGAAGAAATTCAAAGGTGTTATTTCACCGGATTTCAGTTTATACCGAAATATGCCACTTGTGATGCAGATGTGGAATACATATCGAGGAAGAGCTTTAGCTATGTGGTTGCAGAATAATGATGTTGAAATTATCCCCAATGTAAGATTTGGCGATGAAAGAACATTTTCTTTCTGTTTTGACGGGATAGAAGATAATAAGGCTGTTGCAATAGGTACACATGGTTGTATCAAACGAAAAGAGGATAAAATATTCTTCAGAGTAGGTCTTGCCCGAATGGTGCAAAGGCTGTCTCCTAAAATCATAATAGTTTATGGCAGTGCACCCGACAATATTTTCAAACCCTATAAGGATATGGGTATCAAAATCATAGCCTTTGAAAGCGAATTTTCAAAGTCCAGAAAGCAGGTGACTGCTTAATGGGGGCAGGAAAATCAGGAAATTTCGGTAATACCAAAGGCAATAGTTTAGATGCCCTAAGCAATCTGCTGACTGCCGCATCGCTTATTCCGGGATTGGATACTTTTACAAACTTGGCATCCATACCGGTTGACCTTGCAAGAGGAGATTTTGTTTCCGCAGGACTTAGTGCCATTGGAACAATACCGGTTATTGGTGAAGTTGCAGATACTGCAAAACTTGCTAAAATGGCAGATAAAGCAGTAGACACTGCCAAAACTGCCAACAAGTTATCAAACACTACAAAAACAATAAAGAACATTTCACCAACAAAATTAACACCAACGCATAAACTTACATTGAGTAAAAAACAGTACTCCAATCTTGTTGAAAGTATACGAAAAAATGGAATTACTGAATCAATTAAGTATGTTGAACACAATGGAAGTAAATATGTAGTTGACGGACATCATAGATTAAGAGCAGCAAAGCAACTTGGATTGGATAAAATTCCAACACAAAAAGTTTCGCTGCCATATAAAGGATATAAGACTGTTAAAGATCTACTTTGGTTTGATTAAATAGAAAGGAGGATAATCGTGATATATATTACAGGTGATACACATATTCCGGTTGATATCGGGAAACTTTCCACCAAGCGTTTTCCACAACAAAAAGAAATGACTAAAAGTGATTATGTAATCATATGTGGTGATTTTGGTGGTGTATGGGATGGTAGTAATGAAGAAAAATATTGGATAAAGTGGCTTAAAAACAAAAAATTCACGACGCTTTTTGTTGATGGAAATCATGAAAATTTTGATATGCTCTATAATCTCCCAACAGTAGAATTTTGTGGTGGTATAGCACACAAAGTTGATGATGGAATATATCATTTGATTAGAGGCGAAGCATACAACATTGACGGAAAGAAATTCTTCGTATTTGGCGGAGCAAGTTCGCATGACAAAGAACATCGAACTGAAGGGAAAAACTGGTGGAAAGATGAACTGCCGAGCAAACATGAATACAGCAATGCAGAAAACACTTTGGAGAAAAATGATTTAAATTTTGACTATATCATAACACATTCTGCTCCGACATCTGTTCAAACAGAAATCGCTTCCACATACGAAATTAACGAACTTACAGAGTTCTTAGAAAAGATAAAGAATAATGTAGCTTGTAAAAAATGGTTTTTCGGACATTATCACCAGGATAAGAAATTTGACGAAAAATATATTGCAATATTTGACTCAATTTACAAAATATAAAATCAAAGGCAGGATGAAAGTCCTGTCTTTTTTGTAACAAAAATTGTATAACTTTTATTACAAAAGTGTGGCTCTCCTATTATAAAACTGTCGAAGTCCGATAATGCATTATATACAAAAATTTGAAAAAGAAATTAGATTTCCGTCAGGATTTCCTTCATTTCCCTCATTATTACCTTTAAAACAATACTTATTTCCTTCAAAACTTTAAAAATAAAGAAAAATGTTGTCCCTTCTTGACCACACTCGTGAGCGGAAGTCCCATCGTTCAGGACGGGAAGCTGGTGGGAGCTGTCACGCACGTGCTGATAAACGATCCGACGAGCGGGTACGGAATTTTTATAGAAAATATGCTAAATGCGGCAGAAAACCCCATTTCAAAGACCGCATAATCAAGAAACAAAGGAAAATATAAGAAAAGGTTGTCCCTACTTGAACACACCCTATGAGTGAGTTTAAATAGGGACAACAGTCTTTTGTCCGAATAATATTAAATTTATGTTTGAATGTGTTGTCCCTATTTAAACTCACTACTCATCCTTGGATTGTGCCTGAAATCTCTGCAACGCGAGTATTCCGTCATCTCATTTTGAGGATTTATATTTTTTTATAAATTGTGTAGGGGTAATTCCCATATACTCCTTGAACTGTCGGCTGAAGAAATATACATCCGAGAAATTACAAAGCTCGGCAATCTGAGTAACCGAATATTGCTCAAGCAACAATAGCTCGCAGGCGTGGTTCATCTTGAGCTGAATGATGTATTTCTTGGGAGATAGACCGTATTTCTCCTTAAATAAACGCTTGAAATATGACTGGCTCATATTGCACTGCCGAGCGAGCGACTCGACAGTGATGTCCTCTTGTAGAAATCCTTCCAGAATTGCATCGACGGCAGGCTTAATCTTTTTATAATGGTCATATGACGAATAGCTTTGCTTTTGCATTTCGGCAAAAATCTTATAAAGCAAGGAAACGCATTCAAAATAGCTGCCGTCTTCCTTTGCCATCCAAGAAGCAAAAATCTTTCGAAAAAGTAGACCTATTGCTTGCTTTTGTGAAGCGTCCATAACAAATGCTTTATCTGAAATTGGAACATCCGATTCAAATGCAATGGCAATACATTCGCCCGGCTCGTTGATGCGAACGTCGTATCGGGAGGCCTTCCCTTTTGGCAAAAAACGAATCGTATTCGGCCTGGTCTGTAGCTCCAGATCGTCAAAATATACCGTTGCTTGTCCCGAAAAGTGAAAAATCAACTCATTGCACCGCATGTTCGGTGAAAACGAAGCGCGACCGTCGGGATATGCTCCTTTTCCCACCATAACAACGCGCAATATCTTCGTTATGACAAAGTTTGTCTCCATATATGATCACCTCAACTCTCATTGTAGCATAGAAACCGCTCTGTGTCAACAAAAAGCGTAAAAATTTGTGTCGAAAAATACAAAAAAGTTTGTTTTTATATTGCCCGTAATAAAGCTTTGCCGTATAATGATTTTACAAAGACAAAACAGAAAGGGGCATCAGCATGACAGACAGAATACGAAAATTAATGGAGCTTACCTTAAAAGGAGAAATGCACGTCAAAACGGTAGCTACGAAATTTGACCGTTTGGATCTTTTTTTACCGGAGCAAGAAAAGGACGTCAAAAGAATCTGCGAGTATATCTTGAATCAGCGTCCGCTATTAACCGAACACTCTCTACTCACCGGATTTTTCCGATTTGACGGAAGCGTGATCGGCGACGTATTCCACCGCTCGGGGCACAAGAACACTCATGCATTCTTTAATCATTTCCTCTACAAGTCCATCGACAATCTCTCTACTACAGATTGGCAGCACGGAACCTCCGATTTCCGAAAGGTTTTGAAGATCGGTATACAGGGGATCATCGCTGAAATCGAGCAATCTCTTGAGCGACATACGGATCCCGAAAAAAAGGGCTTTTTACAGTCGCTCAAAAAAATCGCCGAGACCTTCGTCCTTTGGATCGAAAAGTGTGCTGCTGCCGTACAGGACTACGCGCTCGACGTAAAAGATGACCAATGTCGTGCAAACCTTGATCGACTCTCGGCATCCCTGCTCCATATATCAAAAAACCCTCCCTCAAATTTTTACGAAGCAGTTCTGACGATCTACGTATGCTTCAGCCTGAACCCCGACAGCTTCGGCACGCTTGACCGTTACTTGTCAGAGTTCTACTTCCAGGGTATTGCGAGCAAAACACTGACGCGCGAGGATGCCAAAGCATATATGCAGGAGCTCTTTCTGATGGTTCAGGCGGCAACTTCGATTGAATCCTACGGGTTTACGCGCGGCGGACAGTCTCATTTCTGCATAGGAGGGCGCGACGAGAACGGCAAGGATTGCTACAACGAGCTCTCCGAGCTAATCGTTGAGAGCCTGCTTGAGCTTGATACCCATATCCCCCAAATTACATTTCGCTGGACAAGCGACACGCCAACAAGCGTGCTTCGCCACCTATTGGACTGTGAGCGAAAGGACCCGAACAAACGACTTGCATTCACAAACGATGACAAAAGGATAGAAGCCTATACAAAAATATGCGGATTTCCTTACAAGGAAGCCATCAATTACACCATGGTCGGATGCAATGAACCTGCCATGTTGGGAGGGATGTGTGCAAGTACGTCCCACGCCAATCTTGCCCATTCGATCGAATGGGTATTGCACCATCGCAGTGACGAGATTAAGAATGCAAAAAGCTTCGATGAATTTTATGAGATTTTTAAAGAGCAACTATATGCCGATCTTGATAAAATATACTACTATGACGATCAATATAATCTCCAGCGCGCTAAAGATATCAATTACGTAAGCTGCCTCTTTCTGAATGGATGCATTGAGAACGGAAAAAGCATTACGCAAGGCGGTGTAAATTACGCCGTTTCCGCGATCATGTTTACGGGAAACGTTACAGTCATCGACAGCCTTGCCATCATAAAACAATTTGTGTTTGACGAAAAAATTGTAAGTATGGAAAAATTGACACAAGCGCTTGCGTGCAACTGGCAAGGGTACGATGAGTTGAGAAGCCTCATTCTGAAAAAAGGAGATTTTTTCGGAAACGACACTGAAGCTTCAAACTACATCGCAAAAAGATTCTATGATGATCTTTACGAGTATATCAAAAACAAAAAGACTGTTTTCGGTTATCCCGTTTTGCATGGTGATCACACGGGATATCAGCTGCATTTTAAATGGTTTGGTGAAGGTACCAGGGCAACACCGGACGGTCGTTACGACGGTGAGCCTTTGAGCTACGGAATTTCCCAAGCCAACTCAAAAGCCAGAAACGGACTAACAGCTTTGATGAATGAAATATCAAAATTCGATCCGCATGGAATTTCAAGTGCAACAGTTACGAATTTCAATCTTGATCAATCTTATGCAAAGGACGATGACAGTTTCGAAAAAACAGCATACCTGTTGGAGACTTTCTTCAAAAACGGCGGTATACAATTTCAATTAAACTATACAAGCTATGACGAGCTTGTTTGCGCAAAAACGAACCCCAATGAATATCAACATCTCAAGGTGAGAGTCACGGGATATTCGGATTACTTCACAAGACTTGAAGATGAAATTCAAGATTCAATAATCAAAAGATATGAGAAATAATCAATGAAAGCAACAATTTTTGATATACAAAGAAATTCATTTGTTGACGGTCCGGGTATTCGCACGACGGTATTTTTCAAGGGTTGTAATCTCCGTTGCGAGTGGTGTCACAACCCTGAAAGCCAAAGCGCAAAACCGCAAATGATGTTTTACAAAAACAAATGCACAGGTTGCGGAAAATGCAAAGAAAAGTGTCCAAATTCCCTTGAAAAGTGCGATTTTTGCGGAAAATGCGCGCTATTTTGTCCTCGCGACGCAAGAGAAATCTGCGGAAAAGAATATACCGTCGACGAGGTTATGAGAGAAATTCTCAGGGACAAGGCCTTCTATGAAAATTCGGGGGGCGGTGTGACCTTTTCGGGTGGTGAATGTATGCTCCAAATTGATTTTCTTGAAGAAATACTCAAGGAATGTAAAAATAACGGCATACATACCGCGATTGATACCGCAGGTCACGTGCCGTTTGAATATTTTGAGAGAATTATTCCCGAGACAGATCTTTTTCTGTATGACTTCAAATGCTTTGACGGCGAAAAGCATAAAAGATATACAGGCGTTTCAAATGAGTTGATCCTATCAAATCTTAAAAAGCTTTTGAATACTGACAAAAAAATATGGGTGCGAATTCCGATTATCCCTACGGTCAACGACACCGAAGAGGAAATGAGAAATATAAAAGCCTTCCTGCTTTCATGCAGAACACCCGAAAAAATCGAGCTTCTTCCATACCATGCAATGGGGGGGCATAAATATGCAGCCCTTGGAAAGGAAGCGCAGACCTTTCCCGTGCCGACTGAAAACAAAATGACACTGCTGAAAAAGATTTTTTCATAAAAGCTGTTGTCCCTACTTGAACACACTCGTGGGCGGAAGTCCCATCGTTCAGAACGGCAAGCTCGTCGGCGCTGTCACGCACGTGCTGATAAACGATCCGACGAGCGGGTGCGGAATATTCATTGAAAATATGTTAAATGCCGCAAATATTCCGCAGGCATTGGCATCGTAAAATAGTAAAACAGGAAAATAAATAAAAAAAGTTGTCCCTTTTGTAACACACAAAATGAGTGAGTTATAATAGGGACAACATTTTTTTGTCTGGATTTTATGTAGTTTTGAGAGTAAAAGTGTTCTTTTTAAATTACACCGGATATGCTCTGTACATACATTTTTCACAAGTCTGTCGCAAGGCTGATTTAATGGAATTTGCTTCTGTATTTAAAGGGAGAAAGTCCCGTTTTCTTTTTAAAGATGCGCGAAAAATACAATTGATCATTATATCCGACGGAGTTGGAGATTTCCATAACGCTAGCATTGCTTTCCCGCAGTAGCTTTTTTGCCAGCTCAATCCTTTTTTCTATCAGGTATTCTTTTGGAGAAATTTTATATTTATCCACAAATTGTCGTGTCAAATGCTCAGGAGAAAGATAAAGCATATCTGCTATACCCCTCACGGTAATATTTTTATCAAAATTATAATCGATGATCCTTTTTGCACTGCCAGATATATCGGCGGTTGCCTTCCTGTTAGAGTTGCGCAATAAGACAGAAAAGAACTGATATATTAATACTATCTGACGGCACCTCGAATATTCATTTCTCTCTCCTATCAGGTAGTACAATTCGTCAAGGATTTTCTCTAATTCGTAATATTCGGTTACTTTTACGATAGGTCGGCTTCCGTCAATCGAAAGGATCCTCATATATTTTTCAACGGTTTGTCCATATAACCCAACCCATTGAATGCTCCACGGAGTCTCTGCTATATAATGAATCTTTTCTCCCGGGCACATGACGAGAAGATCGTGTTTCTTAAGCTTAACCGTAGCGTTTTTGTGAAAAAAAACGGCTTCTCCTTCATTTACAAGAACAAAGAGGTAATAATTTCTTATTTCCGGACCGTAACTGTGATTGATTGTTTTCACTCTTTTTCCGCAATAATACATGCCGATATCATTATGCTCATTTAAATCACTTGCCAATTGAAACAACGTCGTATCCTTCATAAATTTCTCCTTTTTTGTGATATATACATTATACCATAAAACATCAAGAAAGTCCATACTATTTTTAGATTTATCTATTTACAAAAAAACTCTCTTATAATAAAATTAAATTATAATGATATAAAAGGAGAACGGCTATGGAACATAATTTCTCAAAAGAGTGGAAGAAACGTGGCGACAGGACCGGTCTGATTCGGAACGCGCTACTCAAATCAATGGGATATACAGACGCGGATATTGAAAAGCCGATTATTGGAATTATCAATACATGGGCAGAAACAAATCCGGGACATGTACATTTTCGACAGCTTGCAGAGGCGGTAAAGCGAGGTGTTTGGGCTGCAGGAGGATTTCCTCTTGAAGTAAACACTCTTTCGATTTGTGAGGTGTTTTTTGATATATCCAGTTTAGTATATCGCAATTTGCTATCGATTACTACCGAAGAATTGATTGCGCGCCACCCGTTTGACGGAGTGGTTCTGATTGGCGGATGTGATAAAAACATTCCCGCGCAGCTTATGGCTGCTGTTTCAGTAAACAAGCCCACTATATATGTGCCCGGAGGAGCAATGTTGCCCGGCAATTATAAGGGCAAAACTCTCGTTTGCGGAACCGATAGCTTTTATCTTTACAACGATTACACTTCAGGTAAAATTACATTGGATGAGATGACGAAATATGAGGGTTGCTTATACGGAAGCCCCGGCGCTTGTCCGATTATGGGTACGGCAAATACCTGTCAAACGGTAACAGAGGCTCTGGGAATTGCCCTTCCGAACTCGGCAGCGTGCCTCGGTCTTTCCGGCGAAAAAATGCGTATTTGTGAGGAATCAGGAAGAAGAATCGTCGGACTCGTTCAAGAAAACGTCAAATGCTTAGACATTATCAATCGACGCTCTATCGAAAACGCTATTCGTGTACTGATGGCAGCGGGAGGATCTACAAATTTAATTATTCACCTGATTGCTATTGCGAGACGCGCGAATATAGATCTGAAATTAGATGACTTCGAACGAATCAGTAACGAAACGCCTGTATTGGTAAATGTAAAACCGCATGGAACGGGCGCTGTCGGAACGGATTTCCATGACGCAGGTGGCGTACAAGCGCTGATGAAGGAGTTGGAGGGCTCTTTGGATCTCAATTGTTTAACCGTTACGGGAAAAACTGTCGGTGAAAATTTACAGGATGCAGATTATGCGTATAATAGAGATATCATTCGACCTCTGGAAAACCCCTTAAATGACAAGGGGGGGATTTCGGTTTTGTTTGGAAATCTTGCGCCTAAGGGCGCGGTTATCAAGCGAAGTGCCGCAAGCCCGCATCTTCTGAATCATCGTGGACCTGCGAAGGTTTTTGAGGATTTGGAAGCTTGTCAGGCATATCTGCTTGACGAAAATTCAGACGTCACCAAGGATACTGTTATCGTTCTGCGCGGCTATGGTCCCGTTGGCGCCCCCGGCATGCCTGAAAATGGTAACTTTATGCCTTTGCCCCCCAAACTGAACAGACAAGGTATAAAGGATTTCGTACGAATCACAGACTCGAGAATGTCGGGTGGTTGCTTTGGTACCCAGGTGTTACACGTCGCGCCCGAAAGCGCTGTGGGCGGTCCGCTTGCGGCGATTCGCGATGGAGATATTATTCACTTGGATGTTGATAATAATTTGATCGAGGTAGAGCTTGATGATGAGGAAATCAAGCGCAGACTTCTGGAATATAAACCTTCTAAGACACACGATGACATCAACCGTGGCTTTGTTCGGAACTTTATAGATAACGTAACACAAGCAGACGAGGGATGCGATCTAAGATATATGCAATATGTAAATAATTCAAAAGAAGGAGAATGAGATATGACGGAGATCAAAGGAATTTGCCCTATTATTGCAACACCGTTTTTTGAAAACGGAGACGTTGACTACGAAAGCCTTGATAATCTTGTAAAAACATTGATTACAGGAGGATGTCACGCTGTTACGCTGTTCGGAATTGCAGGAGAATATTACAAGCTGAGCGACAATGAACGCAAAAAAATGGTTGAAACCACCGTAAGAGCCGCAAAAGAGGTCGGTGGAAAAACTATTATTTCGGTTACTGACCATGCAACCGAAGTGGCTGTCAAATCTGCAAAATTGTTTGAAGAAATGGGCGCAGATTGCTTGATGATGTTGCCACCGTTCTTCTTGAAGCCGGGAGCTTCTTACCTATATGAGCACATGAAAGCGATAGGAAATGCGGTAAATATTCCTGTTATGGCACAGTACGCGCCTGAGCAAACAGGTGTTGCGATAGCGCCGAATGTATTTGTCAAGCTACAAGAAGAGTGTCCCAACATTATGTATTACAAAATTGAATGTAAACCCGCAGGACCGTACGTAACGAGTCTTATGAATCTTACGGATGGAAATATGAAAATTTTTGTTGGAAACGCTGGCTTCCAGTTTATTGAATGTAGCGACAGAGGCGCCATTGGCGCAATGCCCGGGTGCTCAATGTATGACGTTTATTTGGATATATACAACAAGTATACAAGCGGCGACAGAGCGGGCGCAATTGAAGCGCATAATCAGTTGCTGCCTATGTTAAATCATATTCGTCAAAATGTTGAACAGATAATTTCCTTCGAGAAACGAATTTTGATGCGCAGAGGCATTATAAAAACCGATTATTGCCGCAAGCCATCCTATCATACTGATGAATATTTTGATAAGCTTTTTGATGAATTCTATTCTGATATGTCAAAAAGATACGGGTGGTAATTATGGTTGCATTTGTTACAGGAGGAGCAAGCGGAATCGGAAAGAACATTGCCTTGACATTTGCCAAGAACGGATATGACATCGCTATTTCGTACTTGAGCAGCCAAGCTGAGGCAAAAGCTGTTGCCGAAGAGATTGAGTCAATGGGCAGAAAATGCGTCATAATTAGAGCTAATATCAGTAAATATGACGAAATAATTACAATGTTTAAGGAATTCAAGAAAGCATTTGACCGTTTAGACGTGTTTATTAACAATGCCGGGGTAACCAAAAAAAGCAGTTTTCTTGAGACTACCGAAGAGAATTTTGATCAGATATGCAACGTTGACTTCAAAGGGGCATACTTTGCTATGCAAAATGCGGCAAATTTTATGATTGAAAAGGGGATTTTGGGAAATATCATTGCCATTTCCTCCAACAATGCAATGGCGCATTTTGCAAACGTATCGGTTTACGGTAGCGTTAAGGCGGCGCTGTCAAAGCTCGTGGAACACATTGCAATTGAGCTCGCCAAATATCATATTCGCGCGAATACCGTTGCGCCGGGGTGGACGGACACAGGAGCAAAGCGACTTGGAGAAAAGGAAGATACATACTATAAGATCCCGTTGAACAAATGGGTTGAGCCATCGGAAATATCAGAAACATGCTTGTTTTTGGCTTCTCCTGCGGCAAAATCCATTACGGGCGCAACTATAGTGATAGATAATGGAGCGCTTCTCGTTTCAGATAAAAGAGAGCAATATGGCTTTTGAGAGAAAACGAAATAAGACAAAACTTGGAGGAATTACAAAATGAAGATAACATGGCTTGGTCAGGCAGGACTTCTGTTTGAGATTAATGAAATGAAAATAATCGTAGATCCCTACCTATCCAACAGTGTTGGAAAAAGTCGTCCCGATTTGTGGCGTCGCGTACCTGTTGACGAAAGATTTCTTGAAATAAAGCCGGATGTCATCGTGCTTACCCATGATCATCTCGATCACACTGATCCCGAAACTCTTTGTCACTATCTTGATGAAAATTCCAAGATATGCGTTCTTGCATCACGCAATGCCTTTGAAAAAGCGCGAGATCTTTTCGGAGGTATAAAAAACAACTATGTCAATTTCAATGCGGGAACCGAGTGGACCGAAGGTGGCGTCCATTTTAAAGCGGTGCGCGCTATCCACTCCGACAGTTGCGCCATAGGAGTTCTCATATCTGCCGAAAATAAGACGTATTATATAACCGGGGACACCTTATACGATGAAGAAATTCTCCGTTCGCTTCCAAAAAAAATAGACGCTGTTTTTCTTCCCGTGAACGGCATTGGCAACAATATGAACATGACCGATGCTAAACGTTTTTGTGAACGTATTGGAACCGTTGCCGTGCCAATGCATTGCGGTTTATTTGACGAAAAGGATTTGAATGACTTTGAGTATGAGAATAAGCTCGTACCTCAATTTTACAAAGAAATAGACTTTGACAGTATGACAAAGCCGAATGTTAATCAACAAGCTTTAAAAAAGTGAGGTTGCATATGCAAACTATCATAAGAAATTTTAAAGACAAGCTAAAATCCAAAGGCGTTTTGGGAGTGTTCTCTAAAACCTGCGATCCCGCGTTTATTGAAATAATGGGCTATGCCGGGCTTGATTATGTTATTATAGACCTTGAGCACGGTCCAAACTCTGTACAGAGCGTTCAAAATCTTATCAGAGGGGCTCAGGTATCAGGGCTTATGCCTTTCGTCCGTGTAAAAGAAGGCTGCCAGTCAGTCATGAACGAGGTGCTTGACATTGGCGCGGGAGGAATACAGGTTCCTCAAATAAGCTCGCGTGAGGAAGCAGAAGCGGTAATAAAGCATGTGAAATTCGCTCCCATAGGAGAGCGCGGTGTCTGCCGTTTTGTAAGAGCTGCAAACTACTCGTCTACGGACAGGTTTAAATATTTTAAGGAAGCAAACGAAGCAGTTACTATACTTCAGATTGAAGGGCAAAAGGGTATTGACAATCTTGACGATATAATCTCGGTTAAGGGGATCGACGCCATCTTCATAGGCCCTTACGATCTTTCTCAATCTCTCGGTGTTACGGGACAAATTGATCACCCTCTTGTTGAAGAAAAAATGCTGGAAATCATAAAAAAATGCTCCGATGTTGGAATTACCGTGGGAACGTTTGTCGATACCATTGAGAACGCAAAAAAATGGAAAAAGCTCGGAGTAAAATATATATCCTATTCGGTTGATATGGGAATATATTACGACGCGGTAAAAGAAATAATTACAAAATACAACTAATAATTGAAAGGAATCAAATTATGTACGACAATCATTTATCTAACTTCCCGCGTTTAAACGGCGAAAACGACGACTCACCTCGTATTCAGCGCGCCATCAACGCAACAGAAAATGGAATACTGTGTATCCCAAAGGGAGACTACGAAATAGCATCAAAGCTATATATTAAAAATCGTTGCTCTCTCGATATGCATCCTGCCGCAAGACTCATAGCAACTACTGAAATGGATTTTGTGCTTGAGTACAATTCTGATAAAAATTATACTCCCTTGACTCTGTTTGATGACGATGGTAACGTGTACGATAATCTTGGTTTATTTATACGGGGCGGCGATATTGACGGAAACGGATTAGCAAGCTGTCTCGCTATTACCAATGCGCATCACTTCACCTTGGCAAACATAGCGCTTCATAACGGAAAGAAATACGGTTTATATATTGGCGGAGACAGGGGCGGATATATTTACGAGCTTGTTTGTAACAACGTCTATTGCAAATGTACGCAAAAAGGTCTTTCCGGAAACGTTGGAATTTTTACGGATAGAGGCGATTCCCATTTTACTGATTGCTTCGTAATTGATTACACCGTGGGAATGCGTATATGGGGACCCGCAAATCTCCTTACCCGATGCCATATATGGGGAGGCACCGTTCCTCCAAAAAATGTCCCCATAAAAGAGTGGTCAGATCTCTATGCAGAACGAAAAGCAATAATTCAAAAAGGCGTTTACGATGAATTCAAAGAGACCTTTCAAAACGAGGTTCCCGAAATGCTCATCAACTCTATCGCTTTCGATATAAAATCCGGATTTATCGTGCTTGACGGCTGTTACGCAGATACCGCAGAAATAGGATATAAAATTGCAGGTGATACAAAAATTGTTAACTCCCGCTTTTTCAACAACAGCCTTATGGGGTTGAAAAAATCGACGGCAATTCAGCATATCGCAGGTGATTTAAGCGTTATTTCTTGCGCTTTCAGAGGCTCGACGGGTGCTGAAATTTTATACGAAGGCGATAAGAAAAACCTTCATTGGATCGGTAACAACTCCTACGGCGGAGAGGGTATGCAATGGATCGACTGACGTCATTTTGAAATGACGGTCACACATATGCTTTTAACGTTTTAACTTGCGACCTTTTGCGACAAGATGGAGAATTAAAAGCAAAGCAACTTTAAATTGAAAAAAATTAAAAGGCAATACCGTTCCAAAATTTGGAGGTATTGCCTTTTATAAATAACAAATCTGTTATAGAAAATTTTAAAATTTAATGGTACAATAATTTTGTAAAAATATTATAGCGAGGTGCTTTATGCTTATTACCAATCCGTCAGAATTAAAAAAGTTTTACTCAGAGCATCGAGTATGGCAAGGAATTCCCGGAATTGCTCACACTCGTAAGGGGCGTACTTTTATTTCCTTTTATTCCGGTGACGTAAAGGAAACCTACGGAAACTTTGCCGCTGTAATTTTCTCTGATGACGAAACGCATTATAGTGAGCCTGTCGCAGTAACATGTAAAAAGGGACCTTTCCGTTGCTTCGACCCTGTGCTTTGGATAGACCCGCTTAACAGACTTTGGTTTATCTGGAACGTAATGCCGGGCGAAGAGGTAATGGCTGTTATTTGCGACGATCCCGACGCCGACGAATTGGTCTGGTCTGATGAGTTTTACATTGGCAGAGGCATAATGATGAATAAGCCTACCGTTCTTTCTACAGGCGAATGGTTATTCCCTATTGGCATATGGAAAACGGAAATATATAATAATTTAAGAAAAAAAGCATTGACCGTAAATGATATTCCTGCGTCATACGTCTATAAAACGTCAGATAACGGAAAGACCTTCGTTTGTCTTGGGGGATCTGACGTCGCAAATCGCTCCTTTGACGAGCATATGGTGTATGAAATGAACAGCGGTGTTCTTCGCATGCTGGTAAGACTCAATAACGGAATAGGTGAATCCTACTCGTACGACAGAGGAAGACAGTGGAGCACGGGACATCCTATAGAACCGAGTGGACCTAACTCGCGCTTCTTTGTCAGAAAATTAAGCTCGGGCAGAGTGCTTTTAGTCTATCACCGCGATACTACTGAAAGAACCAACCTGACCGCCTTTTTGTCCGAGGACGACGGTATCACGTTCCCTTATTCCTTGCTTCTTGATGATCGCACATGGGTTTCATACCCCGATGGAATGGAATGTGACGACGGAATGATTCGTATTGTCTATGACCGAGAGAGAGGAGCCTTTTTGTCCTCATTAGACGATGCGTATGCGGCGGCGAGAGAGATTTTAACTGCTTGCATAAGCGAAGAAGACATCATAAACGGAAAGCTCTGCTCATCTAAGGGCTATCTAAAAAAGGTAGTATGTAAGCTTTCTCGCTTAGCGGAGGGTGATCCGAACCCCTACTGTCAAAGCGTAACAACAAACGCCGATCTTGCTAAAATGCTTCTTGAAAAATCAGATGCTGATCCAATCGAGGAGGTATTCAGAAGATTCCCCTTGGATTGCACCGAATATAATACGCACGAAATTAAAAAGCTCGATAATCTTATCTCCTCTTTCAAAAAATCAGACAGTAAAGACGAAAAGATTTTAAATCAAATTATAGACATCGTATCGGGCGCGTCAAAAACAGAAAAAGGCTATCCTATTGTAAAGAGCGTTTGCGAATATATCAAGCTCCATTTATCTGAAGACGTTTCTTCTGCGCAGCTTGCTGAGGAATTTAAAATCAGCGCATATTATCTTTCACATATTTTCAAGTCGGAAACAGGAACTACGATAACCGAATACAGAAATGAGCTTAAATTGACTAATGCAAAGCTGTTGTTAAAGAACAGCGATTTAAGTATCGCGCAGATTGCCAGCGAAATGGGCTTTGAAAATGCCTCTTACTTTACGGAAGTATTTTCAAAATCCGAAAAAATATCTCCGAAAAAATACCGTGAGTTACACAAAAAAAGCTGAGTTATATATTTTACGTTTAACTACAGCCCCGTTATAAAAAATTAAGTGTGGTGGAAAAATGAAAAGAAACGTAATCGAAGAATTTAAAGCAAAATTAAAAAATGAGGGTGTTGTCGGTGTTTTTTGCAAAACCTGCGACCCCGCCTTTATAGAAGTATTAGGATATGCGGGCGCCGACTACGTAATCATAGATTTAGAGCACGGACCTAACAGCATATGCAACGCGCAAAACCTTATAAGAGGAGCGCAGGTCGCTTCTGTTCTTCCTATTGTCAGAACCAAGGAAAGCTGTCAATCCGTTATGAGCGAGGCCCTTGATATAGGCGCTGCCGGCATACAGGTGCCGCAAATAACCTGCAAGCAGGACGTACTTAATGTGATGGAGCGCACCAAATTTTCTCCCGCAGGTAACAGAGGAGTTTGTCGCTTTGTAAGGGCGGCAGATTATTCCGCGAAAAACCGTTTTGATTACTTCAAAGAGGCGAATGAATGCTTAACTATTATACAGGTTGAAGGTCAGGAGGGCATTGACAACATTGATGAAATACTCGACGTAGACGGCATAGACGTGTTGTTTATAGGTCCATACGACCTCTCTCAATCCTTGGGAGTTCCGGGGGAGATTGATAACCCCCTCGTAGAAGAAAAAATGCTTGAAATAATAAACAGGTGCGCCGAAAAGGGCGTTGCAGTGGGAACATTTACCGACACTCTTGAGAACGCAAAAAAATGGAAAATGCTTGGAGTAAAATATATCTCTTATTCTGTTGACGTCGGTATATTCTACGAGGCGGCGAAGGAAATTATAAGCAAAATAAACTAAAAAGAACACCTTATTTATAACCGCGCCTTTTAAGAAAACGGCGCGGTTTTCTTTTTGTTATTAAAGGGTAAAAATTTGCTGCCTTTAGCGTTTTTTATTCATTAAATCGCTTGACTTTAATTTTGTATTATGATATACTAAAAATTGCAAATATAATATTAAAATATTGAATACTTGAAAGGGAATTTGATGCATCATGAGTAACGAATTTGTATCGGTTTTAAGGGCTCCCGACAACGCCTTTGGCGCAACGGAGGACTCCCCTGTTCGATTTGAGGAACGCAGCACTAAATGCTGTGACGTAAAATTTGAGTACACGGTAGAGAACGGAACTGCCAAGGTCACGGTATTTCCAAGCGGCTCGCCCGTAAAATATCTTAAGCTCCGCTTCAGAGGCGATATGAGCCACGTGGACAAGGTATACGGCGACCAGTGGGAACGCGCAGGAAGTACTTGCTTCTTGGAATGGAGATCGGTTATGTCTGCCCGTATTCTTCCCTGGTATTGCTATGCAATCAGCGGCAACAGGACCGCTTGCTACGGAGTTAAGGCAGGCCCCGACTGCTTCGCGTCCTGGATGATTGACGTTCACGGCGTCACTCTCTTTTTAAATCTTACTAACGGAACTGCCGGCACGGATCTCAAAGAGCCTCTCGTCGCTTGTGAGATAGTTGAGCTTTTCGGAAATGAGGGCGAGGATCCCTTCAAGGTTGCGTCGCGCTTCGCTTCGCTTATGTGCGACAAGCCCGTTTTGGCTAAAGAGCCTATTTTCGGTATAAACAACTGGTATTGGGCATACGGCGATATTACATATGATACCGTTATGAGCGAGACCGACTATCTTATGAAGATGTGCAAGGGTACAAAGCACCGTCCGTATATGATAATTGACGATGGATGGCAGCTTAACCGTACTCACAATGAGCCCCCGTACATAGGCGGGCCTTGGGTTGCGAACGAGCGCTTCGGCGATATGAAAAAAACCGCCGATGACATTCATGCGAAAGGCGCGAAGGCAGGGCTCTGGTTCAGACCTTTGCTTACTCTCGGATACGTTCCCAAAGAGGCGATGCTCGACATGGCAAACTGTGGTGGAATTATTCTTGACCCCTCTCATCCCTACACGCTTGAAAAGGTTAAGCGCGACGCTTCTACCATAGTTGGCTGGGGCTATGAATTGATAAAGCACGACTTCTCTGTAATCGACTTCTTGAATTTGGCGCCCTTCACTGCTGAGGACTCAAGAACTGCTGTTTACAATCACAGAAAACAGCCGTTTGATAAGACAAAGACGAACGCCACAATTATGAAAAATCTGTATAAGGCTATACAGGAGGGCGCAGGCGAGGCTGAGGTCATCGGCTGCAACACTGTAAGCCATCTTACAGCAGGAATTCACTCCACCTGCCGTGTCGGCGGTGATACAAGCGGTAACAGCTTTGAATGGACTCGCCGTATCGGTGTAAACTCGGTTATGAGACTTCCTCTTAACGACCGTCTTTACAAGGTTGACCCCGACTGCGCGGCGTTTACCGAGCGCGTTGATCCGGAACCTAACTTAGATTATCTCGAAATGTGCGCTATAACGGGAATGACTACGCTTGCATCGGTTAAGCCCGGTATTCTCAGTGAAGAAAGCATGAAGCGCATAAATGAAATCTTCCTTATGGCTGACGCAGACGACAAGAGATACGGCATCAAAAATTACGACAAGACAGCCAACCCGAACGCTTTCGTTTCCGAAGACGGCTCGGAAGGCAGAGAATTCGACTGGGAAAAGGCGTACGACGGCGCAAGAATCATTCTCTCCTGGACAAACTGACATTAAGTGTTTTATATACGCTAACAGCGGAGCTTTTGCTCCGCTGTTGTTTTTAGCCTGAATAGCTGAAAGAAAATTTACTCACTCTGCTTTGAGTGCTTTTACTGTAAAAAGATTTACAGCTCCTTTCGCATTTTGTCTATCGCGCTTTTTTCAAGCCTTGAGACCTGCGCTTGAGAAATGCCTATTTCGTTTGCTATCTCCATTTGAGTTTTTCCACTGTAAAAGCGCTTCGTTATAATAGAGCGTTCCCTCTCGCCGAGCTTTTTAAGCGCTTCCTTTAACGCTATATCCTCTATCCACATTTCATCGCAGTCGTCAGAATTTTTTATCTGGTCTATTACGTAGACCGACTCGTCTCCGTCGTTATAAACCGACTCAAAAAGCGAAACGGGCTCTATTACAGCCTCCATTGCGCGAACGACGTTCTCCTTTTTTTCGCCCAGTCTTTCGGCAATTTCGTCCGTGTTTGCGTCCCTCTGCTTTTCTCTCTGTATTTCCTCTCTTGCCTGAAGCGCCCTGTAAGCGAGATCGCGAAGCGAACGGCTTACACGGATTGAATTATTATCTCGCAGGTATCTTCTTACCTCGCCTATTATCATAGGAACGGCATAGGTGCTGAATTTTACGTCTAACTCGGTATTAAAATTATCTATCGCCTTAATGAGCCCTATACAGCCTACCTGAAAGAGATCGTCTAAATTTTCGCGTCGGTTTGTAAAGCGTTGAATTATGCTCAGAACGAGACGCAAATTTCCACAAATCAGCTCTTTTCTTGCTTCAGAATCGCCTTTTTTTGTCCTCAAGAGCAATTCCCTTTTTTCAGAATCCGAAAGTGTCTTTAGCTTAGATGTATTTACTCCGCAAATTTCAACCTTATTATTATACATTTCTTACACGCCTCCGAATATTTGTCAATTAAAGTATTGACATGCTTTCGGTCCTGTATGCGATTTGAGAGGTAGGAAAAAACAGGTATTTTGTTTTTTCATAAGCAAATAACATGCTTTTAATTACTGCTTTTAATTTTTATATTTTTTCTCAATATAAATTAAAAATCAAACAAATATTTAAAAGTATGGCTGTATATCGGTTGACATTAGGGACTTTTTGAGTTATAATATATTATTATAATGCTTTTACACAGGGAGATTAGGACGTGAATTTTAAAATTACTCTCGCAGGCGACCTCGGAAGTGGAAAAAGCACCGTGTCGGATATTATCGTGTCTCGCACAGGGGCTGAATATTATGCTACGGGCTTGATAGCAAGAAGAGTTGCAGAAGAACATAATATAGACGTTTTGGAAATAAACAAATATATGGAAATACATCCCGAGCTTGACCGAGAAATAGACGACGGACTTGTTGCTCTTTCCGACCTTGATAAAACGATGGTCATTGATTCCCGAATGGCTTGGCATTTCGTAAGAGGCAACTTCAGCGTATATCTGACAACCGACATTGAGACGAGCGCTGTAAGAATTATGCTCGCGAACAGGGCGCAGGAAAAATATGCGTCAATCGAAGAAGCGATGACCAAGATAAGAGAGCGCAAGGCAAGTGAGAGAAAGCGCTATAAGGAAAAATACGGTGTTGACTGCAAGGATCTGTTCAATTATTCATTGGTCATAGACACAACGAAGGCGACGCCAGATGAAATATGCGACTGCATACTGACAAGCGCAGATATGTGGTGCATCGACAACAACTTCCGCGCCTGTTATCTTTCTCCTCTGCGTCTTAACTATCCCGCTGACAGTCTGGATATAGAGAAAATCTCCGAATATTCCCGTTGCATTGAGCTTGGAAAGCCGATACCTAAAATCAAGGTGTTCGAATATGAAAACGATTTCTACGTGTCGGAGGGGGCTGAAAGCGCGGTTGCGTATTCCCTCTGTGATTCTACGTTTGTCCCCTGTGAGCTTGTAAAGGGCTCTGTGGGTGGCGCAGAATACGTAAAAATGAAGGATTCTCTTTAATAACGATTATAGAAAACAAGGAAATAGATATGAAAAAACTGAAAAAAGAAGCGGAAAAATTACTTATTGAAGCAATAAATAAAAGCTTTGCTATTGAGAGCGAGCTTAACATTTTTGATATGCTCGAATATCCGCCCGACACAACGATGGGAGATTTGGCGCTTCCCTGCTTCAAGCTTAGTAAGGTATTGCGCGCTTCCCCTGTAAAAATTGCCGAAACACTCGCGCAGAATATACAGAGCGATAGCTTCTCGGAAATTACCGCGATAAACGGATACCTTAATTTCCGTATTGACGCCTCTCGCTTTGCCAAGCGCGTCCTTCTGGATATCTGCGAGCAGGGAGAAAGCTACGGCTCACCTATGAACGGAGAGGGAAAAACGGTTGTTTTGGACTATTCCTCCCCCAACGTGGCAAAGCCCTTTCATATAGGACATTTAGGTACGACGGTAATAGGACATTCGCTCAAGCTGTTACACGAATTCGCGGGATACAAGTGCGTGGGCATCAATCATTTGGGCGACTGGGGTACGCAATTTGGAAAGCTTATTACCGCTTATAAAAAATGGGGCAACAAGGACGAGGTCGAAAACGGTGGAATTGACGAGCTTGTAAGGCTTTACGTGCTTTTCCACACCGAAGCCGAAAAGGACGAGTCGTTAAACGATGAAGCGAGAAAGGAATTTTCACGTCTTGAGAATAACGACGAGGAAAATCTCGCTCTTTGGAGATGGTTTATCGATATAAGCATTGCTGAATATAAGAAGACCTACCGTCTTTTGAATATTGAATTTGACAGCTATAACGGCGAGAGCTTCTACACCGACAAAATGCCTGCTCAAATAGAGGTAATGAAGGACAAAAATCTTCTTACCATAGATGACGGCGCCTCTGTCGTCAATCTTGAAGAGTGGAATATGCCGCCCTGTCTTATTCTGAAGAGAGACGGCTCTACGCTTTATCCTACCCGTGATATTGCGGCTGCCGTTTACCGTAAAAACACCTACGATTTTGAAAAGTGTATTTACGTAACAAGCGCAGGTCAGTCACTTCACTTCGCGCAATGGTTCAAGGTCGTCGAGCTTATGGGATATCCTTGGGCAGACAAGCTGGTACACGTTCCGTACGGCACGGTAAGCATAAATGGCGCAAAGCTGGCGACAAGAACGGGAAACGTAATTCTTTTAAAGGATTTGTTTGCTCAGGCTATTGAAAAGGTAAGGGCTATTACTGCGGAAAAGAATCCTGCTCTCGCAGAGAGAGACGATATCGCCGAAGCAGTAGGCGTAGGCGCTATCGTGTTCCATTACCTTTCAAACAACCGTATGAGAGACATCAACTTTATTCTTGAGGACGCTCTCTCCTTTGACGGAAACACAGGACCTTACGCGCAATACACCTACGCAAGAACCTGCAGTATTCTTGAAAAATCCGAGGATGAAGGCGAATTCTGCGGAGGCGAAATCTGCGAGGAGGAAAAGGAGCTTGTAAAGGCTTTAGCTCTCTTCCCCGAAAGTGTTGCAGACGCAATAGCGCAGTATGAGCCCTCGCTTATCACAAGATATATACTCGATCTGTGCGCCGCATTTAACCGTTTTTATCACAACTGCCAAATTCTTTCCTGTGATGATGAAAAAACAAAGCGTCAGCGTATAAAGCTCACTGCCTGTGTACGTCAGGTTTTGGGAAAATCGCTTGAGCTTATCTGTATGAAAAAAACCGAAAAGATATAATTAGGAGATATAAAATGTCAGGACATAGCAAATGGAACAATATTAAGAGAAAAAAAGAAAAGACCGACGCCCAGAAGGCTAAGATCTTTACAAGAATAGGCAAGGAAATGGCGGTTGCTATCCGAGCAGGCGGACCTAACCCCAACAATAACGGAAAGCTTCGCGACCTTATTGCCAAGGCAAAGGCCAACAACGTGCCCAATGATAATATCGAAAGAATTATTAAGAAGTTCTCCGCCGACGACAGCATCAACTACGAGGAGATCACGTATGAGGGATACGGCGCGGCAGGCGTCGCGGTAATTGTAGAAACGGCGACGGATAACAGAAACAGAACGGCGGGAAATATCCGTTCCTACTTCAGCAAATATCACGGAAATATGGGACAAAACGGCTGCGTAAGCTTTATGTTTACAGAAAAGGGACTTATCGAAATTTCCGACGAGGACAAAGAGCTTGATGAAGACAAGCTTATGGAGGATGCGCTTGAAGCAGGAGCCGCTGATTTTGAGGGCGAGGACGGATATTATTCTATCTATACAGAGCTTGACGATCTTGCTTCTGTCACAGAAGCTCTTCAGAGTTTAGGATATAAAATAGACTCCTCTGACAGAGCGATGATTCCATCGACCTACGTAGACGTAACCGACGAGGAAGACGTAAAAATGCTCGAATTGCTTCTCGAAAAGCTCGACGATGACGATGACGTTCAGAACGTCTTCCACAACTGGAACAACTGATTTTAAAGTTACAAAAAAACCTTAAAGTACAAAATACTTTAAGGTTTTTTTGTAAAAAATTATTTTTTGTTTACGTAATCGTATCTGCTATATCTGTATTTGCCATATCTACCGTATCTGCCATATCTGCCATAACGGTAACGGCCACCGCCTGCGCTTTTAATGTTGACGTCGTTTAATACAAAGCCTGCTATATTAGCGTTTGAGTTATTCATGATATCAAGCGCTATTTCCACATCCTGTATTCTATCAACTCCACAGCGTACTACCACAACGTACGCAGTAACAAGCTCAACCGGCACAACAGCGTCGATTACTATTCCAACAGGTGGAAAGTCCATAAAAATTACGTCGTAAGTATCTTTAAGAGAATCAAGGATTTGCTTGAGGTTATCACTTGCAAGAAGCTCAGAAGGATTAGGAGGAATATGTCCTGCCGTAATAATATCCAAATTCTCTATGTGAGTTTTAACTATGCTTTTGCTTACGTCGGCATTTATTCCTGCCAGAAGCTCGCTCATTCCTTCGCTGTTTTTCAATTCAAAGATTTTATGTTGAACGGGCTTTCTTATGTCACAGTCGAGCAAAAGAACCTTTTTCCCAAGCTGGGCAAACGACTGCGCGATATTAGCCAAAAAGATAGACTTTCCCGCATCCATATCAGAGCTTGTTACGCCAAAAACGGGACATTTCTCCTTTTTACCGATATACAGCATATTTGTGCGTATAGCCTTAAAGGATTCGGAAAGAGCAAAGGGTGAAGACGGAGTCACAAGAACGTTTTTATAATTCTTAATCACTTATATTCACCTCTCTTAAGATTTTTTCTTTAAGTCTTCTGATTTATAGACTTTTTTCTTTGAATCATTTCCTATTTCCATAGTAGGTACGGAACCGAGCAAGGGTATGTCAAAGCGACGCAGATCCTCTTCGGAATGAACACGGGTATCAAGCATAGCGAAGAGCAAGAATATACCGTACATAAGGATCGCGCCGAAAAGCGCAGATATCACAACATTTTTTACAATGTTGGGAGAATCGGGACTAAGTGAAAGAAAAGGAGGATTCAAAACCTTGACGTTTCCTGCTTCAACGAATTTTACCATTTCGTCGGGACCGATTTCCTCTATTATCCTTGCTATTTCATAAGATTTTTGCGGATCTGTGCTTGTGACCTTTACAGAAAACGCTTCGCTTCCAATTGAGGACACCGAGAGCATAGCTCGAAGCTGAGAGGGAGTAAGAGAAAGATCGGACTGATCTGCAACCTTTCTTAAAAAGCTATCGCTGTTTTTGACGACCACAGAATACGAATCTATAAGTGTCTGGGCAGCTTGCAGCTCGGTATTAAGATACTGAGCGCTCGAACGATCTATTACAACGTAAAACTTGACCGTAGAGGAATATGTTTTGCTTACAAAAAAAGATGTGTACAAAGCAGCAATTAAAGCAAACACAAGCGCCACTATAAGCATATAAGTCCAGCATTTCTTCAAAACACCTATAAAATCGATGCTTTGTTCAAATATGGAATTGTTCTTTTCTTCCATTTTTGCCTCCTTTTTAATTATGCCAATATTCAAATATTTCACGTAACAAAGGCTTTGAAGCCCCTGTTACGATTTTTTATTAGTTAGCAGCGTCAACTATTGCAGTAAATTTATCTGTCTTAAGAGAAGCTCCGCCGATAAGTCCGCCGTCAACGTTCTCTTTTTCGAGAAGCTCCTTGGCGTTTGCATCATTCATAGAACCGCCGTACTGAATGATAATCTCTTCAGCCGCCTTTTCACTATACAAGGAAGCTATAACGTCTCTTATGATCTTACACGCCTCGTCTGCCTGCTCGGGAGTAGCAGTCAAGCCCGTGCCGATAGCCCATACGGGCTCGTAGGCTATAATGATGTTTTTAAGCTCTTCTTCGGGAATACCCGCAAAATCGAGCTTTGTCTGCATAGAAACGATCTCTGCAGTGATACCCGACTGTCTTGCTTCCAAAAGCTCGCCTAAGCAAAGTATGACCTTAAGACCTGCCGAAAGAGCCGCGCGCGTTCTGAGGTTTACCGTCTCGTCTGTTTCCGCAAAATACTGACGGCGCTCGCTATGACCTATTATAACGTATTCGACGCCGAGCTCTTTAAGCATAGAAGCAGAGATCTCTCCCGTATAGGCGCCGCTTTCCTTAAAATGAACGTTTTGAGCGCCTATTTTTATATTTGTTCCCTTTGCCGCTTCTATAGCTGTCGCAATATCAACGAAGGGTACGCAAAGAATTATATCGCATTTATCCTTCCCTTTAACCATAGGCGCAAGCTCTGCAATAAAGCGCCCCGTCTCTGAGGGAGTCATATTCATTTTCCAGTTTCCCGCGATTACTGTACGTCTCACAACTATAAACCTCGCAAATTATTTATCCAAAAGGCAAGCAACACCGGGAAGCTCTTTGCCTTCAAGGAATTCAAGAGAAGCTCCGCCACCTGTGGAGATGTGTGTAATCTCTTTAGCGAATCCAAGCTGCTCGCACGCTGCCGCAGAGTCGCCGCCGCCTACAATGGTGATCGCGGAGGAGTCAGCCAGAGCCTGCGCTACTGCTATTGTTCCCTTTGCGAGTACGGGGTTTTCAAATACGCCCATAGGTCCGTTCCAAACAACCGTCGCCGCCTTCTTTGCCGCGTCAGCAAAAAGCTCTCTTGTCTTAGGACCGATATCCAAGCCCATCATATCAGCGGGGATTGCGTCGGAGGAAACTACCTCTGTAGCTATCTCGGCATCTATCGGGTTGGGGAAATCCTTCGCTATAACCGTGTCGATAGGAAGCAACAGCTTAACGCCCTTCTCCTCTGCCTTCTTCATCATATCACGGCAGTAGTCGATCTTCTCGGAATCCAAAAGAGACGTACCGATGCTATAGCCCTTAGCAGCGAGGAAGGTGTAAGCCATACCGCCGCCGATTATAAGAGTATCTACCTTAGTAAGAAGATTGTCAATAACGTTTAATTTATCGGCAACCTTAGCGCCGCCGAGTATTGCAACGAAGGGACGCGCGGGTGAGGACAACGCCTTGCCCATAATTCCGATTTCCTTCTGAATGAGATATCCACATACAGCGGGGAGATAATCCGCTACGCCTGCTGTTGTGGCATGAGCTCTGTGAGCCGTACCAAACGCATCATTTACATATATATCGGCAAGCGAAGCAAGCTCTTTTGCAAAATCGGGAGCGTTTTTCTCCTCTCTTGCGTCAAAGCGTACGTTTTCAAGCAAAACAACGTCTCCGTCCTTCATAGCGGCAATCTTCGCCTTAGCGTCCTCGCCTACGATGTCAGAAGCGAAAACGGTCTTTACGCCGAGCTCGTTGAGCTTATCGGCAACGCATTTCAAGGAGAACTTAGTCTTGTCCTTCTCTGCCTTCTTAAGAGCGTCTGCTTTAGCCTGCGCCCTTTCTGCTTCGGGCAAAGCCTCGATAGCCTTCTTCTCCTTCTTTGTCAAGCCAAAGCCCTCTGTAAAGATATTATGGGGCTTACCCATATGAGAGCAAAGAATAACCCTTGCGCCCTTTGAGATAAGATACTTGATTGTGGGAAGAGCCTCAACTATTCTCTTGTCGCTTGTGATAACTCCGTCCTTTGTCGGTACGTTGAAATCACAACGAGCTAAAACTCTTTTGCCTGCAACGTCAATGTCTTCAATTGTTTTCTTGTTGTACATAAGAAATTTATCTCCTTGTATATGATAATTTTTACAATCAGTAATAGTATATCACATTTTGTAGCTATAGTCAAGATTTTGACAAAATTTTTTCAAAGAATCAATTTTATTATTTAAACGCAATGAAATTTTAAAGCAAACATATACAAAAAACGCTAACCTATAAGACCGCCTCGAAGATTGTAAGCGATCCTGATACGTTTGTCGAGAAGATAAATGCCTACGGCTACACTGACGCAAACGGAAAGCCGATAACTGTCACCAAAGAACAGTTAATGGAAGGCATTGACGTAAAGGACCTCAAAGGCTCTATTCCAAAAGCGCTTGAGACTAACGAGACTCTGCGTAATATCGTTATGATGAGCGCAGCAGGCGAAATCTTTATGAACGTGTCGAAATTCCAAGAGTCTGTTCTACGTGGCGAGACCTTTGCGGGAGACGCTGACCTTGAATATCTTCTCAATCACGGAAAGCCCGAAGAAATACAGGCGATGCAGCATCTTCTCGGCATAGGTGACCTTCACAACGTTGACCCCACCACCTTCAACAGAAAAGTGGCAGAGCTGAAGGCAAGCGGAAAGCTTGACGAGCTTTATAATAAATATAAGGCTAATAAGACAAATATTGGTAGTATACCTACAATAAATGCTGACAAAAATGCAACTTTAGCCTCTGAAAGTGGAAATATTCACGCCGAGAACGCAAATATCGCTACAGAGAGCGTGAATTCTAACGTTGATAATGTAACGGCTACACCTGATGCAGACTCAAATGCGCAAAATATTTCTCAAAACGTAGCAAAACCTCTTGACAATGACGATGGAGTGAGGTATGCTAAAAGGCAGTAAAAGCAGAAGAAAATTCTCTTTCCAACACAAAAACTTCCCACAAGAAAACGAGGTTCAAAGCGAAGCACATAGACTCGCTGTGTGGTGGAGCTATAATAAAGCAAGATCTATTGGAGACCAAACTCTTATTTCTATGAACGACAGATGGTATTTAGTCGAAAAATTTGATGATGCAACGAGTGGATATCGAGTCGAAGACAGGATAACAAAACCCGAATACAAACAGATTTATGAGAGATAAAGAAAAATGGAAGAAGCGGAAAGATACTCTCGATACAGGAACGAGCTTATAGGAATGGTGAATTCTATCAACTCGGAAATTCCGTTGAAAGAGGAACATCAAGTTCTGATAGTATGGAAACTGAACACGGTGGAGAAAATCCAAAGATTCTTCAAGTGGATAAAGGAAAATCTACAGGACGGAAAACTGAACGCAACGGAAGACGAGATAGTGAGAGCAGCAGTAAAGGCAGCCAAAGAGTAACCCCTGATAAAAACAGTAAAAAGGCTCTTCCGAGCGACGAGAACAGCCGTTCCGACAAAGGCGAAACAACCGAAGGCAAGACAATGACCGTTGCGGAGTCGGCGGAGTTTGCGAAGGAGAACGTGCCTGAATACAGAGAGCTGAATGCTGACGACCAGGCGAGAATACGCAGGCTGATACGGCAGATGAAGGCAAACGGCTTTACCGACAAGCAGA
>JAZQGJ010000016.1:0-12555 GCA_045539995.1 Eubacteriales bacterium | reverse complement strand
AAGATAGTCAAGCCTATCACTGTAAAGGGCGACTCTGTAAAGATAAGCTTCAACGAGTATCTTATGCACTGGCTCAATATAGACAGAATGTCGCTTGAGGAAAAGTCACTCGCAAGACTCGATGAGATGAAATCGAAGCTTAAGGGCGACGTCAAAAAGCTCCGCGAGGTCAATGCAAAAATCGCAGAGCTGAAGGCGAAAAAGCAATTTAAAGACAAGAATAATACATTATACGTTGCCGTTGCTTTGGAAGAAATAAAAAAGACAGAGGTCTTGGGCCGAGGGAATACCGAAGACGGCGTTACCCAACAACCTCGCTCTGTCAATATCAGTATATCACAAACTTCCGAAAAGTCAATAAAAAGCACAAAAAAATAGACTCGCCAACAACTTAGGGTATTAGAAAAACTAATAATCCCCGTGTATCAGGTAGAGTCTACAGGTAGAGTATATCACAAATTCTTAAGAATGTCAATATGGGTTGCTGAAAAGGCGGCTTTTTTTAATTTTATTTTAAATTGAAGTAAAATTTCATTTTTTATATGTTTTTTTCGAAAAAGGTATGGCTTTTTCTCTCCATATATGCTATAATAATTTTTATAGTCAGATTATTCTACTATTTTTATTTACAAATTCAAATCAGAGGTATTTAAATGTCCAGATATATTGAAAAGGCACAGCTGCTTGAAATGCCCGTTCTTCCCTTGCGTGGAATTTCGGCGTTTCCCGCAGTACAGATAAATTTAGAAATTTTGAGGGAAGCCTCTCTTAAGGCTTTCGCGGCGATAGGCTCGGACGGTTATTTATTTTTGACCGCGCAAAAGGATATCGAAATTGCCACTCCCACTCCAAAGGATTTATATAAGGTGGGTACGGTATGCAAGGTTAAGCAGGTCGTAAAAAATCAGAACAACACTCTCTCGGTTGTATTTGAGGGCGTATGCCGCGCAAGAATAGCCGAGATAAAGGAAAAGAACGGTTATCTCTCTGCCGAGGTCGTATGCAAAACCGTAATAGAGGAAAGCACGCCAAGCGCAAAGGCCGAAGAGCTTTTAAAGGAAGCTAAGGATATAATTTCATCAATCAAGAAAATTCATCCTCTTATTAACGAGGATTTTTACAACACGGCTATGTCGGTAAACACTCCCGGATTCTTCTCCGACCTTGTGGCATCGACTGTTTTACTTAACGGAAAAAACAAGCAATTGGTCCTCGAATGCTTCAATCCTATGACGCGTCTTGAAAAGCTCGTTATGCTTCTTGAAGAGGAAACGATGCTTTTGGAATGCGAATTCAAGATACATCAGCAGGTAAGAAAGAAAATTGACGAGCATCAAAAGGAATTCTATCTCCGTGAGCAGATAAAATCTATTCAAGCAGAGCTTGGCGAGGATCTCGATGAAATTGAGGAATATCATCAGAAGATAGAGGCGTCTCATCTTCCGAAGGAGATTGAAGATAAGCTTTTAAAGGAATTGAACAAGCTATCAAAAACGCCATTCGGCGCGGCGGAAAGCACAGTTTTAAGGAACTACTTAGACACCTGTCTTGATATTCCCTGGAACAAGCACTCGAGCGAAAACCTAAATATAAGGTCTGCGAAAGCCATTCTTGAAAGGGACCACGAGGGACTTAAAAAAATCAAAGAGAGAATGCTTGAATATATCGCGGTTAAAAAGTTAGCGCCCGACGTAAAAAATCAGACCATATGCCTTATAGGCCCTCCCGGTGTGGGAAAAACCTCTATAGCGGCTTCTCTTGCAAGAGCTATGAAGCGCAAATACGCGAGAATTTCTCTCGGCGGTATTCGTGACGAGGCAGACATAAGAGGACACAGAAAGACCTACGTGGGAGCTATGCCCGGAAGAATTGTCGACGCAATTATCGAAGCGAAGGCGATGAATCCCGTAATAGTTCTCGACGAGATCGACAAGCTATGCAGAGACAATCACGGAGACCCCGCCTCTGCTCTTCTTGAGGCGCTCGACCCCGAGCAGAACAAGTATTTCAGAGACCATTTTGTTGAGCTTCCCTTGGATCTGTCGGACTGCATATTCATAGCGACTGCAAACAGCTATGAGGGCATTCCCGACGCCTTGCTTGACAGAATGGAGGTAATAGAGCTTTCTACATATACCCGCACGGAAAAATTCGCTATCGCAGAAAAGCATTTGCTTCCCAAGCAGATGAAGCGTCACGGCTTGAAAAAGAGCACCTTTAAAATTTCAGACGGCGGCTTATATGAAATAATAGACTTCTACACTCGCGAATCAGGCGTCAGAAACCTTGAAAGAGAGCTTGCCACACTGTGTAGAAAGGCGGCGACAAGGATAGCCGAGGAGAGTGAAAAGACTATTCGCGTATCCGAAGCAAACGTCTCTCTCTATCTCGGAAAGAGAAAATTCCTGTCTCAGAGTATCTCTTCAGAGAATGAGATAGGTGTTGTAAACGGCTTAGCCTATACGACAAGCGGCGGTGATATGCTAAAAGTTGAGGTAGCCGTCTTGGAGGGCACGGGCAAAATAGAGCTGACAGGCTCGCTCGGCGACGTTATGAAGGAGTCGGCGAAGATTGTAATCAGCTATATACGCTCAATTGCCTCCTTCTTGAAAATTGACGCAAATTATTTTGAGAAGAAGGATATCCATATCCACTTCCCTGAGGGCGCCGTGCCTAAGGACGGGCCTTCGGCAGGTGTTACGATGGCTTGCGCGCTTGCGAGCGCGGTTTCCCTTACTCCCGTTAAGTCAAGCGTTGCTATGACAGGTGAAATTACACTAAGGGGTAAGGTCCTTCCCATAGGCGGACTGAAGGAAAAGACTCTTGCGGCGTACTGCGCCGGCGCGACTACCGTGCTTATTCCCCGAGCAAATGAAAAGGACTTAGACGACATAGACGAGGAAGCAAGACGAAATCTTAATTTTGTTTTATGCGATACCGTTATGGACGTTTTGGAAAATGCGTTTGTCTCTATGCCCGAAAAAACGCAGGACAGCGCATTGTCGGCTTCTATAAACATTTCCATTCCTCAGACTCACATTTCCTCGGCTACTATAAGCTGAAAAGGATAAATTATGAACATAAACACAAACAACGTTTCTTTGAAGATAAGCGCGGGGCAGAAAAAGCAGTTTCCCCACGACGTAAGGCCTCAGATCGCTTTTTCGGGGCGCTCAAACGTAGGAAAAAGCTCGCTTATCAACACGCTCTTGGACAGAAAGGCTCTTGCCAGAGTCAGCTCTGCGCCAGGAAAAACCATAACTATAAATTTTTACGATATTGACGGAAAGCTTTATTTTGTCGATCTGCCCGGATACGGCTACGCAAAGCGTTCTTTCGACAGCAAGGTAGTATGGTCCTCCTTGACCGACAGCTATTTTTCGGACAATCCCGACAAGGACCTACTCAAGCTCGTTATACAGCTTATTGACGTAAGACACGGACCGACAGATGATGACATCAATATGATCAACTGGCTTATTGACACCGAAACGCCATTCATCGTAGTGGCTACAAAGGCGGACAAGCTGAGCAAGACGGCTTTAAAAAACACCGTTGAGGACATCGAGCGCGAGTTTTTTAACGGAACGGGCATTCATATACTTCCCTTTTCCTCAGTAACGAAAGATGGCAAGACTCAGCTCTGGAAAGAGATTCTTGCATACGCTGAAAAGTAATGGAGAGCATTCAAATGCAGACGATATCAACACTGTATTATTACATGTCGAATATACCTCGACCAATCTATTTTATCATCAGCATTCCTGTGGTTCTGATAGCGCTGGTTTTTCACGAGGTTTCACACGGATACGCCTCTTATAAATTGGGAGACCCTACGGCGAGAAGTCTCGGAAGGCTTTCGCTTAACCCGTTAAAGCATCTTGACCCCGTAGGCGCGCTTTGTATGCTTATATTCCGTTTCGGTTGGGCAAGACCTGTGCCTATAAATTCAAGATATTTCAAAAAGCCGAGACGTGATATGGCTATTACGGCTTTTGCAGGGCCTCTATGCAATTTTGTCCTTGCTTTTATAAGTATATTTCTGTATTACGTCTTTTTTTGGGCGATTTATCATCTTTTCGGAAATTTACAGCCTTCTGATTTTATAATAAAATTTTTAGCGTATTTTTTGGTGTTTTTGCAAATCAGCCACGTGATGAATTTATCACTTGGAATATTTAATTTAATTCCCATTCCTCCCCTTGACGGCTCGAGAGTATTATACGTATTTTTACCTCCCAAATACTATTTCGGAGTGATGAAATACGAGCGATATATTTCCTTCGCGCTTCTCCTGCTGCTTTGGGCAGGATTTTTGGACACGCCCCTATCCACGCTTGTTTCTCTCGCGTCGAGAGGAATGGAATTTATTGTAAAACTTATACCTTTCAATTTTTAAAGCATTAAAGGAGTCATATGGAGGACTTAAGCTACAAACTCGACCAATACGAAGGGCCTTTGGATCTTCTTCTTTCATTGATAGCTAAAAACAAGGTCAACATCATTGATATTTCTATTGCTGAAATATGCGACCAATATATAGAATATCTTGAAGAAGCAAGAAAAATGGATCTTGAAATAGCGAGTGAATTCATCACTATGGCAAGCGAGCTTATGCTGCTTAAAAGCCGAATTCTTCTGCCAAAGGACGAAGATGATGACACCGACCCACGCGCAGAGCTTATTGATACGCTTCTTCTTTACCAGAAGGCAAAGGACGCGGCTAAGGCGTTGAAGCCGCTTTACGAGGAATATTATGGAAGAATGGCAAAGGAGGAGGACGAGATCCCTCCCGAAAAGGGCTTTCCTTTAGGACTCAATCCCACGCTGCTCTCTTCTGCCTTGAACAGTATGCTCAACAGAATAAAGCTTTCTGAACAGGCGCCCGAAAAATATATTTCTCCTCTCATAAAGACAAAGATTGTCAACATAGAAAAAAAGATCGAAGAGGTCATCGAAACGCTGAATATACAGGGCTCGGCTTCTCTGTTCTTCCTTTTAAAAAGCTCAGAAAGCAGATCAGAGCTTTTCGCCGCGTTTATGGGAATCCTCGAGCTTATCAAGCAACAAAGAATTTTAATTTCTTCTCTTGAGTCTTCGGAAGAAAACGACGATGAGGACTTTACAGAGAAAGAGGACTGGCTTACAGTCAAGTTCGAGCTTAATCCGAACTACGTACCTCTTGAGGATATAAATATCGACGAGAAAAAAGAAAATGACGAAACAACCGAAGAAAGTGAGATAGATGACAATGACTGACAAAATAAACGAGCAGGTGGCAAATATCACTGCGTCGGCAGAAAATGATTTACGTTCAAGCCTTCCCACGCAAAGTTTTGAGCAAGCGCTCGAGGCAGTTCTCTTTGCTGCGGGACATCCTATCTCATACGAGCAGCTATCAAGGGTTTTTGAAATGGATTTGTCCGAAGCTGTCGCGCGTATAAAAGCATACGCCGAATTATACAATAATTCGTCCGACGTTCCGAGAGGAGTCATTTTGCTCACCTTTGAAAAGGAATGTCAGCTATGCACAAAATCGGAATACATATCCTATATCCGAGAAGCGCTCGGCATACGCCGTAACGGAAATCTGTCAAACTCTTCTATCGAGACTCTCGCAATAATTGCATATAACCAACCTGTAACGCGCTCATACGTAGACGCGGTGCGAGGAGTTGACAGTAACTATGCGGTATCCTCGCTTTTAGAAAGAGGACTGATTGAAGCCAAGGGCAGATTAGACGCACCCGGACGCCCTATGCTTTACGGAACGTCCGCTAACTTTTTGCGTTGCTTTGGAATTTCCTCTCTTTCGGAATTGCCCGGTATAAATTCGGAGGAGGTAGCCGAGCTTATGTCAAGAATGGAAGAGCAATTCGGTCTTTTGCCTGATAAAAATCAGATAACGCTTGATGAAGCGATAGATGAATCAATTCAGGAAAATGAAAGCAAGGCGGCATTAAAAAACGAAAATTAAGTCGATAATACACAATAACGACTTATAACTATTAAAAAGGGGGGATGGGCAATAATTATTTTTCTTATCATTTTATCTCTTCTTGCTCTTATTTTGCTTTCCCCGATAAAATTACGCATAAGATATGCAGAGGAGGGACAGATAACGCTTTATTTTCTGTTTTTTCGCTACAGAATTTTACCGAAAAAGCAATCAAAAAAGCGACTGTCACGCAAAAATTTTCTATCGAGGCTTTTTGAAAAAGGCAAAAAGAAAAGAAAAAAGCGACAAAGCGAAAGGCTCGCCTCGTCGCACAAAAAGAAAAAAGCATCTGCGTCGGATATTCTTGATTTTTTAAAATCCTCGTCGGGATTTTTAAATACTATTTTAAATTCTTTCTTAAAGCGCTCAAAAATAAAGGTGGCAGAGGTAAGCGTTGTTGTCGCAACCGAGGACCCGTCAAAAACGGCGATTATGTACGGTCTTGTTTCTCAGGCGGCGGCTTACATGCTTGAGCTTCTTCACAACTTCACCACCCTGAAAAAATCCTACAGAGGAGCATTCAGCATTATACCCGATTTTACCAATGACACTTCAAGCATCAAGCTTGATATTCAGTTAGAGTACCGTCTCTTGCATTTTTTAGGGCTGGTTTTTTCTGCCTTGATTTATATAATGAAAAATCCCCGTTCTTCCCGCAGCGAAGGACAGAAAAACAAAAATTTCCAATCGGAGGAATAAAAAATGTCGGAAAACAAATTAACAGACCTTATTGACACCTCACTCGAAAAAATCAAACAGTTCGCGGAATCTGAAACCGTAGTAGGTTCTCCTATAACGGTTGGCGAAATCACTATAGTTCCCGTGTCTAAAATAAGCATGGGCTTCGCTTCGGGCGGAATCGACTATAATGGCAAAAAAGAATCTTCTTCCAAGCTAACGAATTTTGGCGGTGGCGGCGGAACGGGCGTAAACGTATCCCCCGTCGCATTTTTGGTAATTCATCCTGCAGGAAGAGTTGAAGTATTGCCTATTGTAAACGATTCTAACGATTCTGTTGAGAAAATCACCTCTCTTATTGAGCGTTCTCCCGAAATTCTCAGTCGCTTAAAGGACGTTTTCACGAGCAAGAAGGAAAAAGACGAGCCTGCCGAAGAAACAGAAAAATAAGTTAAATATCGTTTCTATTATCCTGTTTTTTCATTTCTTCCCTTTATTTTTATGAATATTTTTTTGTCTTGAAAAGCAAATTATAATTATAAAATACAGGGAGAATTAAAATTGTCTTATTTTAAAAAAAATATAATTATATGCTTTCTGCTCGTCGTTTTGCTCTGCCCTTCTGTCAGCGCATTTGCAAAGGGAGACGACGGCTTCCTCGCACTTTCTGCTCAGCACGCCTGTCTGTATATTCCCGAAGCGAATATAACCGTTTACGATAAATCGGCAGACGAGCGTCATTCCATGGCAAGCACGACGAAAATAATGACAGCGCTCATAGCGCTTGAAAATTCAGAGCTTGACCGTATAGTTACCGTATCCGAAAAGGCGGTAGGAATAGAGGGCTCATCGGTATATTTAAAGGAAAACGACCAATATACTATGGAAAGTCTTCTGTACGCCCTTTTACTTCAAAGCGCTAACGACGCCGCCTCTGCTATTGCTATCGAGCTTGGAGGCAGTATTGAGGGCTTCGCCGAAATGATGAATGAGAAGGCTGCTTCAATGGGACTGACCGATACTCATTTTGAAAATCCTCACGGATTAGACAGCGAAAATCACTACACAACGGCAAGAGAGCTCGCCTTAATTACTGCGGAAGCTCTTAAAAATCCTGTCTTCAAAACCATTGTATCAACCTACAGAAAGACCATCTCTACAGTAGACGGAGAATCTGTACGAACGGTGGTAAATCACAACAAAATGCTATTGCTCTACGAGGATGCGATAGGCGTAAAAACAGGCTTTACCAAGAAGACGGGGAGATGTCTTGTATCTGCCGCCGAACGAGACGGATTAACTCTTATTTCGGTAACACTAAATGCGTCAAACGACTGGAGTGACCATAAAAAGCTCCTGGACTACGGCTTTGGAGAATATGAGAAAAGAGTGTTATCCAATTCAGGCGAGCTCGCTTTCGACGTAAATATTTTAAACGGAGAAAAAGAGACCGTAAGATGCTCTAATCCGAATGAAATCTCGCTCATCCTGAAGAAAACTCAGGGCGAAATTAAGAGAGTAACAGAGCTTAACAGAACAGTAAGCGCCCCCATAAAAAAGGGAGACGTTCTTGGACAGGTGTTTTTTAAATCGGGAGAAACGGTACTCGCTTCTTCCCCACTCATAGCCGAGAGCGACGTAGAAGAAATAAAAATAAAAAAAGGACCTTTCGGATTTTTAAAATAAATCCGACACAAAGATATGTCAAACAATTCTGAACTTATAAGACTTCAAAAATTCTTTACCGATTGCGGAATAATGTCAAGACGCGCCGCCGAAGCAGAGATAGCGGCAAAAAAGGTTAAGGTAAACGGGGCTATAGCTACGGTAGGTACCAAAATAAATCCGTATAAGGATATTGTAACCTATATGGATAAGCAAATAAAGCCGAGGGAAAAAAATAATTTCATCTATATTATGATGAACAAGCCCCGCGGCTACATAACAAGCACGTCTGACCCTCAGGGGAGAAAATGTGTCACCGACCTACTTGACGGCGTAAATGAAAGAGTATATCCTATAGGAAGACTCGACCTTTGCTCAGAGGGGCTGCTGCTGCTGACCAATGACGGCGTGCTTGCCAATCGTCTTACGCATCCAAAGCATACGATACCGAAAATCTACCGAGTAAAAATAGGCTCGGCTATTACGAACGAGCAGCTTGACAAGCTGCGTTCAGAGCTTGTCATAGACGGATATAAAATTCAACCTGTAGGGGTTGATATTACCGACATAGACGAAAGCGGAACCGTATTAAAAATGACCTTATTTGAAGGCAGAAACCGACAGATACGCAAAATGTGTGAGCTTTGCGGTCTTACCGTAAAGCGTCTTAACCGAATTTCCATAGGCTCGCTGAAATTAAATAATCTTCCTGTAGGTAAATGGCGTTATCTTGAACAGGCTGAAATAGATTATTTATACAAGAATTCAAAATAAATTTAAGGGGTTACTATGCTTACAGTTAAACCGATACGCTCAAAATCAGAGCAAGAGCTGTTCTGCGCTAAATGCAATATTCCGTATGACGTTGATATGCTTGCATATTCTGCTCACGTCGATGATACTTTTGTCGGAATGTGTCAATTTGCCATAAGAGGAGAGCGAGGCTATATAAAAAATATCGTCTCATACGAAAACGTAAACGACTTTGAAGCAATGTTCATTATGGGAAGAGGAACCTTGAATTTTATCGACCTTTGCGGAGCGCACGAGGCTGAATGTGCGCGAGACGCAGGAGACGAAAGACTCTTAAAGGCGCTCGGCTTCAAGGACACGGGAGAAGAAAATTTATATGCGGATCTTAACGGAATGTTTGACGGAAAATGTTCCGATCATAAATGACTCTGCCTTGATATAAATACAAAAATACGCTAAACGGTTCTGAAAAACTGCTTAGCGTATTTTTGTTTTTAATTTATACCAAGCGTCTGCCGAGCAAAACGCCCATAACAGATGCCATCATTAAGCCTCTTGTCCAGCCACTTGAATCTCCGAGACAATAAAGTCCTTTTAAGTTGGTGTTGAAATCAGCGTCCATTTTTACACGGTTACTGTAAAACTTCAATTCGGGGGAATAAAGAAGCGTTTCCGTCGAAGCAAAGCCCGGAACAACGTGGTCAAGCGCCTGAATAAAGTTAATGATATTCATCATTGCTCGGTACGGCATCGCGGCAGTAATATCTCCCGCAACGGCATCGGGCAGAGAGGGCTTCAGGTTAGACTGCGCAAGCTCCTTTGCCCAAGTACGCTTACCGTCCAGAATATCGCCGAAGCGCTGAACGAGAATGTGTCCCGCGCCAAGCATATTTGCAAGCTCTCCCACCTTTTGAGCATATTCTATAGGCTGGTTAAAGGGGGTATTGAAGTTATGAGACACTAAAATAGCAAGGTTTGTATTATTGCTTTTCAGCTCTTTATAGGAATGACCGTTTACCACTGCCAAGTTATTATCATAGTTTTCCTGACTTACAAAGCCGCCGGGATTCTGGCAGAAGGTTCTCACCTTGTTTTTAAAGGGCTTCGGATATCCTATGAGCTTAGATTCGTACAAAACGCGATTGACCTGCTCCATAATCTCATTACGCACCTCTACGCGTACGCCTATATCAACAGTACCCGGCTCGTGAGCAATATCGTGCTCTGTGCATATGTGCTCAAGCCACTCGGCGCCTCTTCTACCTGTCGCAACAATCACGTCGGTAGCGAAAACGGTTTCGTCTGCGCCTCCGTCTCTCGAAATAACAGCGCCTATACAAGCGTCATTCTCTATCAGAAGATCCTTACATTCACATCCGAAAATAATTTCAACTCCGTGAGTTATAAGATACTGCTCGATAGAGTAATAAATATCCTGAGCTTTTTCGGTTCCCAAGTGTCTGATAGGACAGTCAACAAGCTTGAGTCCCGCTTGAATAGCTCTTTTTCTGATTTCCTTGACTTCGTCATCATTGCCAATACCTTCTATATGGGTATCCGCGCCAAATTCGAGATAAATTTTATCGGTATAATCAATAGTCTGTTGCGCCAAATCAAAGCCGATAAGGTTAGGAAGGTCACCTCCGACGTCTGCGCTCAAGGAAAGCTTACCGTCAGAAAATGCGCCTGCGCCCGAAAAGCCTGTCGTGATATGGCAATAGGGCTTGCAGTTTACACATTTTTGAGTTTTTGATTTAGGACAGCTTCTTTTCTCGATAGCCGCTCCCTTTTCAACTATAACTATCTTTTTTTCAGTGCCCTTTTTTAACATTTCGATGGCTGTAAAAATTCCCGCAGGGCCTGCGCCTATTATTAAAACATCTGTTTTCACTTTTTTAAACTCCTACGATTTGTATCTGAAATTATTTACGAAAAGTAATAGAGGTATCGTCCATACTGTCTATAATAGCGAGCGACTCTACTCTTACACCGCTGTCGCGAAGCTCGTCGCCGCCCCCCTGAAAGCCCTTCTCTATAGCAACCGCGCAGCCAACAGCTTTCGCGCCTGCCTGAGAGACAATATCCAAAAGTCCTCTTATCGCGTTTCCGCAAGCGAGAAAATCATCGACTATTAAAACGTTTTCGCCTACGTCAATATATTCGCTCGAAACAACGATCTGAAAGGTTTTTCCGTGAGTATAAGACGCCACCTCTGAGGAAAAAACGCTTCCGCTTACGTTGCTTGATTTGTTCTTTTTGGCAAAAACAACGGGCACGTGCATACAGCTTGCGGCGGCAAACGCCAAGGCAATTCCCGACGCCTCTACCGTGAGAATTTTTGTTACAGCGCTGTTTTCATAAAGTCGCGCTATCTCCTGCCCCATTTTCATAATAAAATCCACGTCTAAGCGCTGATTTAAAAAACTGCCTACCTTTAAAACGTTGCCGGGAAGAATTTTCCCCTCAGCTCTTATTTTTTCTTCCAGTTCTCTCATTATTTATCTCCTTCTGCGCTTTTCATTGAACTGCGATTGAAAAGGCATTTTAAGTTTATAAAACCACTCTTTCATTATACTATATATAGAAACAATAATCAATAGATAAAATCAAAAATATACAATACGTAATATTTTTAAACAAAATTCTCTCAAGCTCTTGCACTTCTTGCTTTCCTTGCAAGAGAAATAAAAAAGTCATGACCACCGGCCGTGCCGGTGGCTTGCACAAGCCCCCTTAGGGCATAGTACCGGCCGAGCCTATAGGCTCGTCGAAAGGAACGCCAACCGCGCGTTCTTCACCGGCTTGCCCCTAAAGGGGCTTTATTTATTGCCTTCTTGTACCGGCTCACCCGTAAACGGGTCTATATATTCTTTTATACTTAACTGCTCAAAATTTTTGTCTTCTTGCAATTGATTCCTTATATACTGCTCAATTACTTTTTTATTCCTTCCTACTGTATCAACGTAATATCCTCTACACCAAAAATGACGATTTCCATACTTGTATTTCATATTTGCGTATTTTTCAAATATCATCAAGCTGCTTTTCCCTTTTAGGTATCCCATTATTTGTGAAACGCTATATTTCGGAGGTATTGATACTAACATATGTATGTGATCTTTACATGCCTCTGCCTCTATTATTTCTATTCCCTTATATTCGCATAGTCTTCTTAACATTGATCCTATGTCTTTTTTTATTTTTCCATATATCACCTGTCTCCGATATTTTGGTGAAAATACTATATGGTACTTGCAATTCCATTGTGTATGTGCTAAACTATCTGTGTCAAGTTTCATTACTTGATTCCTCCTTTTGCTTTTTTGTGCGGTTGGCGAACCTACACTTATTATAGCAAAAGGAGGATATTTTTTCTACTCATAGCTAAAGCTTTTTAGAACCACCAGCATCGCTGGTGGTTTTCACGCCAACCTTTTCTTTGAAAATGTTGGCTATTACAA
>JAZQGJ010000015.1:0-34976 GCA_045539995.1 Eubacteriales bacterium | reverse complement strand
GCTCGCCCTCTACATGTTCTTCGTGACCGCAATTTGTACACAAGCAATTTTCTATTGCACAATCTTCTTCATAAGAAAAAATAACTTCAGAGCAGTCAGAACAAACAACTTTTCTTAAATGTTTATCGTCTCCAACATAAGAATAACTACCTACAACATTATCGTGTTTACAAGAAACCACGATAGGCCCCGTAGTTTCCGCAGGCTTCGTTGTTTCCGTTGGTTTTGTTGTAGTCGCTTTTTCTGTGGTGGTAGTCGTGCTTGACTTGTCATCTCCACCCCGATTCAACATTTTATCAGCTTCTTTTGTTATACTTGTTATTACCCCGACAAGAGAAGCACACAAAACTAACACCAAAATTAAATAAATAATAGCTTCTATTTTATTTCGTGATTTCATTTCTTTCTCACCTCTTTTACTTTTTTTTAGATTTTTTTAGTTTGAGGGATTGACTTTTTGTTTTGTTTATGGTACAATAAACACACAAAGACGGAAGCCTGCCGACATAAGTCGGAAAGAAAGTGGCGATGTGAGCTAACTCAGCCGTCTTTGTTTTTTTATTTTCCATATTTCTTGTTTTTCAAAGTTTTAATCAAAGCCTTATCATCATTATGGATTTCAAACTTTTTATCTGTAACAGGTTCAAAATCATCTTCATTAGCAACAAACCAACCGTTACGAACATAAGTTGTTCTATTATCGTTCTTATCAATATTGTGTTTCATCGGAATATTTTCAACACCGTCAGTTGTTTCACTTGTAGTAAAAACAAGATATTTTATAGAACGATTACTTTTAGCAAAATTATATGCGGGATGTTTCTTTGTTGATTTTGTAGGCTTTTTATATTGAAAACTATGAATTCTATTCCACTTCCTCGAAGCTTTATTTTTAGACGTTTTTACACCACCTTTCTAAAGCCTATTTTTTTTGGTTTTTTTTAATCAAAACCCCTGTTTTTAGTAACAACCAAACACTTTTTCTTTAAACGAACATCATTTTCATATTCTTTGCTTGAAATAGGACTAAGAGCTTTTTTAAAGCCCATTTTCTTCAAAACTTTACCTACAGACTTATCACTATGAAAAGACTCTGAAGAACGTTGTTTATTACCTTCTCCGTCAGTATAAGTAATAGTAACGTAATAAGCAGGATTCTCTTTTATGTAAACAGTTCTTTCGCCTCTCTTTTTTTTAGAGCTTTTAGCTTCCCAAGTCTCCAGCTTATTGCGTTTATTTCCTTTCAAAAGCGCCATATTTCAAAATAACACCCCCTATCCTTGTTTCACAAAACACGTGGTATATTTTTCAACAAACTTGCAAGTTTTGTTTTGACAAATCTTATCAGAGTTACAGCTTAAAGTATGCCACGTTCTTGAACATTCTTCGTACTTTGCACATTCCTTGCAACGCTCGCACACTTTAAGCACATAACGATCATTCACTTTTTGAGAAATATCCTAAAAACCCCTTTTGATAACTCAACAATAAATCATCTGAAGTTAGTTTTACAGGAAAAGAACAGAAAGAGCGCACACTTTTATTTTTTTTACACATCTCATCAAATTCAACAGATAATTTTGCTACTTCCAAAAAAGAAGAACAACAAGACGCATGCGAACAATATTCAGTTATCATATCATCTAAACAATAAAAGCCCTTATTCTCACTTCCGTCGTCATGCAATATAAAAACTAACAAAACATAAATTTTCTTTTTTTCTTTTGCTTTTCATTTTATACCTAAAATAACATATCCTTCCTTGCAATATTCTGGATTATCCAAAATATAACAAATCGTTTTTGTCATGCTGCGCCCTGTATATTGACCGTCGCTATATTCGCCGAAATGTATAACATCTCCAACCATATAATCTCGGTCATTTTTACGAACTTCAAATGTTTTAATATTAGCCTCAACCAAATAATAATATCGAGGAAGCATTTTCAAAAAATGAACTTTCATCATTATTTCTTAAGTACAGCCAAAAGCATTTGCTTATCTGACGCATTTTCGGGCTTAACCTTGCAGGAATAAACCTCATCGCCCTCAAAAGCTCTTACTTCATAAGTGGTGTAATTTACGTACTGCCCCTCTGAATTTCTCATTTTTCCGTCTGTACTATAGAGGTCTACGCTTTTAGCGTCACCGAATACAATTGAGAGAAGCTCATATCCTTTTCTATCAGGAGGAGCAAGGGAAATTTCAACGTCCTTTCCTCTTATCTTGCCTTTTGTAAAATAAGAGTCATAAACCTTTCCTGTACGTTTGCTCTTGAAAGGTCTGCGATAAACCTTTAAGCCCGTAGGGACTGCCTTATCCTCTTCGACGATTTCATCATCATCGAAGCCCTCAAGCTCTGCCAATTCTTCCGCATAGGTCTTTTCTTTGACCTCTGCAGCAGGCTCTGCTACCTTTGCCCCCTTTTCCTCAAAAATTTCTTTTCCGTTCATCTTTTCGTTTGCCATTTTTTTCATTCTCCTTTTTTGTTATTTTTTTCTTGGCTAAAACTGAAAAATCCGTAACCCAATACTGTTTTTGGATTACGGATATATATTAACACTCAAAAAAAAGGTGAAAAAGTGTTATTTAACTTGACTTTTTTCGGCATTTGTGTTAATATATTTCTATGCGTTGTCAATATTTTATTAAGACAAAAATATTATTATCATATTAAAACAAGAGGATTTTTTTATGCAGGTGTATGAAGAACTCGTCGCGCGCGGTCTTATAGCGCAGGTGACTGATGAAAAGGAAATAAAAGAGCTCGTAAATGCGGGAAAGGCCGTTTTCTATATAGGCTTTGACCCCACGGCAGACAGTTTGCACGTCGGACACTTTATGGCGCTCTGCTTTATGAAAAGACTTCAGATGGCAGGAAACAAGCCCGTCGTTCTTATAGGCGGCGGCACGGGTATGATAGGAGACCCTTCAGGCAGAACCGATATGAGACAGGTTCTTACCAAGGAAACTATAGAGCATAACTGTGAATGCTTCAAAAAACAAATGAGCCGCTTTATCGACTTTTCTGAAGGCAAGGCCATTATGGTAAATAACGCGGACTGGCTCTTGAATCTCAACTACGTTGAGCTTCTTCGCGAGGTAGGCGCTTGCTTCAGCGTCAATAAGATGCTTTCGGCTGAATGCTATAAGCAGCGTATGGAAAAGGGACTCAGCTTCCTTGAATTCAACTATATGATAATGCAGAGCTACGACTTCTATGAGCTCTTCCGGAAGTACGGCTGTAATATGCAGTTCGGCGGCGACGACCAGTGGAGCAATATGCTTGGCGGTACCGAGCTTATAAGAAAGAAGCTCGGCAAGGACGCGTATGCTATGACCATCACGCTTCTCTTGAACTCCGAGGGCAAAAAGATGGGTAAAACTCAGTCGGGCGCAGTTTGGCTCGACCCCAACAAGACATCGCCTTACGAATTTTATCAGTATTGGAGAAACGTAGGCGACGCCGACGTTATCAAGTGTCTGCGACTCCTTACCTTCTTACCTCTTGAGGAAATAGAGAAAATGGCAAGCTGGGAAGGCAGTCAGTTAAACGAGGCGAAGGACATTCTGGCGTACGAGCTTACGGCGTTGGTTCACGGCGAAGAAGAGGCGAATGCGGCAAGAGCTTCCTCTCGCGCCCTCTTTGCAGGCGGCGCCGCTGCTGAAATCCCCACCGTTACCGTAAACGCCGACATTCTCACCGACGGCAAGGCAGATATCATTTCTCTGCTCGTTGCAGGCGGTCTTGCGGACTCCCGTTCTGACGCGCGCCGCGCAGTAGAACAGGGCGGCGTAAGCGCCGACGGCGAAAAGATAACCGACATCAAAGCCCTCTTTGACGCAGACGCGCTCAAGGCAGGCATCGTCTTCAAGAAGGGCAAAAAGGTCTTCAAGAAGATTGTTTTGGAATAATGCAAAAATAAATTCAGGACTGCTTCACTTGAAGCAGTCCTTTTTCATATCAAAACGAAAATATCGGTTATTCTTTATTCTTCCTATACTGCGCAGGGGAAAGACGGAAGTATTTTTTAAAGGCGCGGCTTAAGGCATATGCAGTGGAAAAATTGACCTCCCTCGCTATTTCTTCAAGTGTCAGCTTTTTTTCCAAAATAAGCTCTTTTGCAAAGGTTAAGCGCTGCATATTATAAAAATCTATAAGGTTTTGCGAGGTTACCTCTTTAAAGGTAGCCGACAGGTAGTTATAGGAATAGCCGAATTTTTGAGACAGCTCCTTCAACGCCGTTATACTGCCTAAATTTGCGTTTATATAATCCATTATCTGATAGCAAAGTATTTTTTTGTCGCTTATCTGCCCGAGGCCTTCGGAAAAGCTCTTGCTAAGTATTCTCTCCGCAAATACCGTTATTTCCCACAAAACAGAGTTGACGATATCCTTCGCAAAGTCTCTGTCTAAATTGCTCATCTCATTTATCGCAAGCGGCAAGAGATAGGAAATTCTGTTAGAGCGGAAAAGTCTGCTGTCGGCTGACACAAGCCTGCTGCCAAGCAGGGAAAGCTTTGCCTGTAATTCAGAATCCTTCGGGTGCAGCGAGCAAAAATCGTATTGAAGTGGATTTTTTACGCTCGACTCAATTCTGTGAGTGTCTCCCAAAAATGATAAGTATATGTCTCCCTTTTGAACCTTTACGGGCATATTGTTCGTGTAAAGAGTTCCCTCTCCCTCAGTGACAACGGTAAATTCATAATAGCTCTTATGAAAATGGTTGTCGTAAACGGTGTTTTCGTTACAAAAAATTCTGCCTATCTGGTAAAGCTCAAAATCCTTAAGGCTCTGCGGATTTGAAATATAGCTATATGAAATAAGATAATTGTTTTGCATATTTCTCTCCCTTATATTAACTGATATGATTATAGCACATACTTTTCACATTATCAATAGAAAAACAGTTATTTGTGATATTTTTTCTCGCGCGTTTCGCCCGAAAAAGTGAAAATGGGTATGTTTTTTGATATAAATGGCTATTGAATATGAAAAATTATTATGCTAAAATAAAATTACCATAAAAAACATAGGAGATTTACAATTATGAAAACAATTGCTATAATCGGATGCGGACGAATTGCTAAACAGTCTCACTTCCCGAGCTTGACTTCAATCGATGGCGTCAAGATCAAGTATGCCTGCGACCTTATAATCGAAAAGGCTCAAGCAATGAAGGACACCTATCCTGAGGTTATTGAAAACGTAATCACCGACTACAAGGTAGCTTTGGCTGACCCTGAGGTTGAGGCTGTTTACGTTCTCACTCCCAACTACTCGCACTACACAATAACTATGGATGCTTTAAAGGCTGGCAAGCACGTATTCTGCGAAAAGCCTATTACTATAAACTACGAGCTTTCAACCGAAATGAAAAAGGAAGCAGACAAACAGGGTAAGATACTCAATATCGGTGTCTGCAACCGTTATCACAAGTCTGTTGAATTGCTTGAGGAGTACGTAAGAAACGGACGCTTCGGTAACGTTTACCACGTTTACTGCTCGTTCCGCAGCTTCCGTTCCATTCCCGGACTCGGCGGCGCGTTTACAACGAAGGCGGAATCGGGTGGCGGCGTACTTATCGACTGGGGTATCCACTTCTTCGATTTGATTCTCTACATTCTCGGTGGCGCTAAGCTGAAGAACGTTACCTGCGACGCTTACAATGAAATGGCAAAGGATATGAAATCCTATCGCTATAACTATATGTGGGCTGAGGACACTGCTGACATTGAAAACGGAACAAATGACGTAGACGACTACATTACAGGATATATCCGTACAGACAAGGCAAGCATTTCCTTCAACGGCGCTTGGGCGCAGAATATTAATCAGAACGAAATGTTTGTAGACATTTTGGGCGACAAGGCAGGCGCAAGATTCTCATATCGCGGAAAGTTCGAGCTTTACGACGGCGAAACACTCGAAACCATCAACCCCGATTACGAATTAAACGATATGTATCTTGACGAGGATAAGGCATTCCTTGAGTCCATTGAAACAGGCGTAAAGAACCGTTCCAATATAGACAACGTTCTTGAAAGCGCAAAGCTTCTTGATACCCTCTATTTATCTTCTGCTGAGAAAAAGGAAATCACATTATGAAAAAAATAGGTTTTATAGATTATTACATCAGCGAATGGCACGCTAATAATTATCCTGCTTGGATAAAGGAGTTCTGCGAGGGCGCAGGCCTCGAATATGAAATAAGCTACGCTTGGGCTGCGAAGGACGTTTCCGAGGTTGACGGCGTAACGACAGCCGAATGGTGCGAAAAGTTTGGTGTTACGCAGTGCGAAAGCGCAAAGGAGCTTTGCGAAAAGAGCGATTATATCATTATCCTCTCCCCCTCAAACCCCGAGCAACATCTCGCGCTCGCTGAGGCTTCTTTCCCCTACGCAAAGGGCAAGCGCATCTACATTGACAAGACCTTCGCTCCCGACCTTGAGACTGCGAAAAAGATTTTCGCTCTCGCTAAGGAATATGATATCAAATTCTTCTCCACCTCGGCTCTGCGTTATTCAAACGAGATAGACACAGCTCGCAACTGCGAAAAGGTCGTAACACGCGGCACCGGTAAGAAGATGCACGAATACATTATTCACCAGATTGAAATGGTTATAAAGACGATGGGCACCGACGTCTTGGGCGTAAAGACTGTAAAGAATGACGCTGAAACCGCCTGCTACGTAGAATACAAGGACGGCAGAAAGGCAGAAATGTATCACCACTCCGACTATCCCTTTGCAATTACGCTTACAAAGGACGGTGTGGAAGAGGGCGGACAGATAGCTTCCCCATTCTTCAAGAATCTCATAGGAAAAATCATTACGTTCTTTGAAAACGGCGAAGTCGACTTTGATGAAAAGGAAACTCTCGCAGTTATGGCATTAAGAGAGGCTGTCGTCAAGTCAAGCGAGTCGGACGGCGCTTTCATCAAGTGTCCTGAAATCCTTTAATTTTAAAGCGAAAAACAAAAAACTCACCTTGACGCATATTATGAAGTCAAAGACTTGAGTTTTTACCTACGAAAAAGGACAGAGAATTAAATTCTCTGTCCTTTTTATTATTAGCGTGCAAACAAAAGTTTACAAAGCCTCTTCGGCTTCCTCAATTTGAAGCGAAAGCTCTGTCCACTCCTCCTCGTAAAGCGCTTGCTTCTCCTTTATCTCGTCTATTTGAGACTGTATTTCGGTAAGACGCACGTAATCCGAGAAAACGTCCTCTCGTTCTGTCATAGCGCAAAGCTCGTCTCGCTTTTTTTCACATTCCTCTATAAGAAGCTCTAACTTTTCTATGCGCCTTCTCTTTTTATCAAGCTCTTTTTTAGGTGAAAAGCTTCTCTGCTTTTCTTTTTTCGGCGTTGGCGCATCAGGCTCGTTCTGCGCGCCTTGCTCGGCTTCTTTCGCTCTTTTCTGCTCGTATTCTTCATAATTGCCGTCAAAATATTCGCATTTACCGTCTGAAAAAACGAGCAGTCTGTCGGCTATTTTCTTTATAAAATATCTGTCGTGAGAGACAACGAGCAGAGTCCCCTCATAATTTGCAAGAATGTCCTCAAGTGTTTCCTTGCCTATTATATCCATATGGTTTGTCGGCTCGTCAAGAAGGAGCACGTTCGGGCATTTATAAAGAATTTTACAGAGCGCCAATCGCACCTTTTCTCCACCCGACAGAGTGGACGCTGTCCTGAAAACATCCTCACCCGTAAACTGAAATGAGCCGAGCGCAGTTCTCACCTGAGTGTCATTCAGACTCGGATATTCGCGCGCAAAAATATCGAATATAGTATCATCCCCGCTTAATTGCGCTAATTGCTGATCGAAGTATGCAATCTCGGTATTATAACCGAAGCTATAATTTCCCGAAATGGCAGGAGCCTTGTCCATGAGTGTTTTTAAGAGCGTGGATTTTCCTATCCCGTTGCCCCCTATTATGCCTAATTTCTGCCCCTTTTCAAGATTGAAGCTGACCTCGGCAAGAGGCTTGTCATATCCTATAACAAGATGCGACACGTTCAAAACCTGCCGTGAGCTTTGTATTCTCGGCTGAAAATCAGAGCGATAGGTTTTCGTATTGAAGCGATCAGGCGCGGATATTATCTTCATATGCTCAAGCAGTTTGATTTTCGACTGTACCATTTTAGCCTTTGTCGCCTTATATCTGAAGCGCTCTATCAGATGGTTAAGCCTCGCTATTTCAGCCTGTTGAGATTCGTGGTCCTTCAACTGCTTTATATAGTTTTCCTTCTTTTGTTTTTCAAACGAGGAATAATTACCCTTATAGCATTTAGTCTCTCCCCATTCGATTTCGTAAACCTTGTTCACTATCCTGTCAAGGAACATTCGGTCATGGGAAACTATAACAAGCGTGGATTTATAATTCTTCAGATACTGCTCAAGCCATTCTATAGTTTCTATATCGAGATGGTTTGTCGGCTCGTCAAGAAGAAGCACGTCGGGCTTCGAGAGAAGCATTTTTATAAAAGCTATCTTCGTGCGCTGTCCGCCTGAAAAATCTCGCAAGGGCTTTTGCTCGTCACTCTCCGTAAAGCCGAATTTTCTTATCATTGTAAGATATTCTTTTTTATAGAGAAGTCCGCCGTCCTCGATATATTTTTCATTAAGCGAGGTAAAGCTCGAAATACAGCCTTCGTCGCCCGCTTCCATTTTTGCGACAAACTCGGAGAGCTTGGCTTCGGCTTCTATAAGAGGTGAAAAGACCTTTCGCACCTCGTCTATCATAGCGATATCCTCGTCTTCAAAGGGAACTTGACGCAGGTAGCTTATTTCGGGCGAGCCTGTCCGTGTGACACGGAATTCGTTCTCTCCCGTGCCCTCCTCAAGCTCGACTTCGCCCATTATAGCCTTTAAAAGAGTGGTCTTTCCACATCCGTTTCTACCGACTATAGCAATTTTTTCATTATCGTTTATCTCGACGTCAATATTCTCAAGCACCATATCGCTATCATAATAAACGGCGCCGTTTGTAATCTTGTATTGCATTTGTTCCCTTTTCGACTACTTTTATTTATGTTTGAGCGATTTCCGACCTCTTCAGAGAGCTTTTGCTTTTTTCTTATTCAGCATCAAAGGGGTATTTTATTCCTATCTGCTCACGTATAAGATCCATCTGACCTAATATTTTTATGCTCTTATCAAATGGGTGTATATCGCTTTTGGTTTTTCCCTGCGCGATGCAGCTACATACCTCATATATTTCTTCTTCAAAGCCTGCGCCCATCGGCGGCTTTTCTACGTGAAGCCTTTCCTCGCCCTTGCAAATATAAAAATCCCTTGCGCCGTAGAAGTCGGGGACGTATATGTACCCCTTTGTTCCGTAAATATATCCGTCACTCGGCTTATGCAGAGCAATTGCCGAGGATATAGATGAGATTGCGCCGTTTTTATATTTCAAGAGAACGTTGGTGTGCATATCCACTTCATGTCCTATTCTTGAAATAGCGCAGATTTCCTCAGGATCTTCGCCCAAAAAAATTGAAGAAAAGTGCAAGCCGTAAACTCCGACGTCCAAAAGCGAACCGCCTGCCATTCTGTTACTGTAGATGTTTTTATCTTCTTCGGGAGTCGTTGCATAGCAGAAATCCGCCTTAATTCCCAAGACCTCTCCTATCTCCCCGTCATTTATCAGCCTCTGCATTTCCTTGGTGGCAGGCAAAAATCTGGTCCACATCGCCTCCATAAGGAAAACTCCGTTTCTTTCGGCGCTTTCCTTTAGCTTTATAGCCTGCTTTGCATTAACGCAAAGCGGTTTTTCACACAGCACGTGTTTTTTTGCTTCGAGAAAAAACTGCGCGCAAGTAAAATGAAAAGGATGCGGAGTCGCAATATAAACAGCGTCTATCTCGTCTGATTTTGCCATATCATCATTAGAATCAAATATAGTTTCTATTCCGTACGCTTTCGCAAAAACCTCGCTTTCCTGTCTTGTAAGTGAAGATACTCCAACAAGCTCGGCAGTATCCACGTTTCTTATTGCAACTGCAAATTTTCTTGCAATATTTCCTGCTCCTACTATTCCCCATCTGATTTTTTTCATGTTGTCTTTCCTTTCATTAAAATTTTAAAAGTAATTTTGTTCGTATTAACAGTCTAATTAATTATATCACAATTATATTGTTTTTTCAATATATTTTTCATCCCTCGAGCAAAAATTTCCAGCTCTTTACATATCAGCGCTTCCTTATACAACGCGCAAAAAACCGTTCTGAATTAATCAGAACGGTTTTTTCTATGAAGCTATTGCTTCATAAATTATTTTGCTTCGGTCTCCTCTTTTTCGTCTGCGCTTACGAGCTTAATGAGAGCCATTTCAGCTGCGTCTCCGCGACGGGGACCTAACTTATAAATCTGGGTGTAACCACCTGCTCTCTTCTCATAAGAAGGAGCGATCTGGTCGAAGAGCTTTTTAGCTACATCTTCCTTTGTGATATATCCAAGAGCCTCACGGTAAGAAGAAAGTGTATTCTTCTTTGCGAGGGTAATCATATCTTCTGCTACAGCACGAAGCTCTTTTGCTCTTGTGAGAGTTGTTTCAATCTGTCCGTTTTCGAACAAATAGGTTACCATGCCTCTCAACATTGCTTTTCTGTGAGCGCTTGTTCTGCCGAGCTTTCTGGTTCCGGGCATTTCCTTTACCTCCTATTTTACTTTAATCATTCTTCGACTTTCTTAAGCTCAAGTCCCAAGAAATGAAGCTTCTGAATTACTTCTTCAAGCGATTTTCTTCCAAGGTTTCTAACCTTAATCATATCCTCTTCAGTATGATTAATCAAATCCTCAACATTGTCTATTCCTGCTCTCTTCAAGCAGTTAAAGCTACGAACAGACAAGTCAAGCTCCTCAATGGTCATCTCAAGTACTTTTCCTTTTTGAGCTTCCTTGCGTTCTATCATGATAACGGCGTTCTTAGCGTCATCAGACATATTAACAAAGAGGTTGAGATGCTCGTTGAGAATCTTGGCGCCATGTGAGATTGCTTCCTGCGCGGAAATTGTTCCGTTTGTCAGAACTCTTATTGTGAGCTTATCGTAATCGGTAATGTTGCCGACACGAGTATTCTCTACCTTGTATTCAACCTTGTAAACGGGGGTGAATATCGAGTCTGTAAAAATGGTACCAATAGGCGCACTAACATTTGCACCGAGAGTGGAAACAAAATTCTGCTTGTTCTTGTCCTGAGATACGTATCCTCTACCGCTGTCAAAGGTAAGCTCCATAAAGAATCTTGAGCCTTCTGCAAGGGTAGCAATATGGTGATCGGGATTCAGAATCTCTATGTCTGCATCGGGAATAATATCTCCTGCCTTTATGTCGCAGGGACCTGTTACGTCTATAATGACGCTCTTAGGTGTATCAACATGAAGCTTGGCGATAATGCCTTTAACGTTCAAAACAATTTCGGGAACGTCTTCTGTTACGCCCTCAACTGTAGAAATCTCGTGCTTTACACCGTCTATTTTTATACTTGTAACGGCGTAACCCGGAAGTGAACTGAGCAAAATTCTGCGCAAAGAGTTTCCAAGAGTGATGCCGTAGCCTCTTTCAAGAGGTTCTACAACGAACTCGCCCTCGCTTCCGTTTTCACTCAAAACGGTAGCTGTTATATTCGGCTTCTCAAACATCTGTTTCAATCCTCCTAAATTCAATTTTTTGATACTTTATCCATGCGGATAAGGCGGGTTAAATTGATAAATTGTGTTATAAAAGAACTCAAGTCCGTAATAGCCGTTCTGATAAAACACAATATATCGGAGGCGACTATTACTTGGAATAAAGTTCGACGATAAGCTGCTCCTCGAAGTCAAAGTCAATATCGTCTCTTGCAGGTAAGCTAACTACCTTAGCGCTAAGATTAGACGCGTCAACGTCAAGCCACTTCGGCTTAATCTTTCCTTCAACGCCTTCAGCAAGTCCCTTAATCTTTGCAGATTCGCGGCTGCTTTCCTTAACTGCGATAACATCGCCTGCCTTCACAAGAATAGAAGGAATGTTTACCTTGTTACCGTTCAATGTGAAGTGAGCGTGAAGTACGAGCTGACGAGCTTCCTTGCGGCTTTCTGCCATACCCATTCTGTAAACAACGTTGTCAAGTCGTCTTTCAAGCAAGGTAAGGAGGTTTTCGCCTGTCATACCCTCTTTTACTTCTGCCATGTCGTAATATCTTGAGAACTGATTCTCAAGTACGCCATAGTAACGTCTTGCCTTCTGCTTTTCACGAAGCTGTCTTCCGTATTCTTCAACCTTTTTACGAGCTGCACCGTGCTGACCGGGAGCTGTGCTTCTGCGCTCTACTGCGCACTTACCTGATGTGCAACGTTCTCCCTTAAGAAAGAGCTTTGTTCCTTCTCTGCGGCAGAGCTTGCAGCTTGGTCCTGTATATCTTGCCATTCTTCTTTACCTCCCTATTGATTAAACGCGACGGCGTTTAGGCGGACGGCATCCATTGTGAGGAATAGGTGTTACGTCCTTAATCATGGTGATGTCAAGTCCAGCGGTCTGGAGTGCGCGGATAGCGGACTCTCTTCCTGCTCCGGGACCTCTGACATAAACTTCTACGGTCTTCATACCGTGCTCGATTGCAAGTCTTGCAGCCTGCTCAGCAGCAGACTGAGCTGCGAAAGGAGTAGACTTTCTTGAACCCTTGAAACCAAGCTCACCTGCAGATGCCCAAGAAACTGTGTTTCCTGCTGTATCGGTGATGGTTACAATAGTGTTATTGAAAGTAGAACGAATATGTGCAGAGCCTTTTTCGATGTTCTTGCGCTCGCGACGCTTTTTAATTACCTTCTTAGGTGCGTTTGCCATCTGTTCTATCTCCTTACTTCTTCTTATTTGCTATGGTCTTTGCGGGACCTTTTCTTGTTCTTGCGTTGGTCTTTGTTCTCTGTCCTCTTACGGGAAGACCTTTTCTGTGTCTTATACCGCGATAGCAGTTAATTTCAACCAATCTCTTAATATTGAACGCAATCTCACGGCGAAGGTCGCCCTCTACGTGGTAGGAGGCTTCGATTTCGTCACGGAGCTTTGCGATTTCCTGCTCGGTAAGATCCTTTGCGCGAGTGTCAGGGTTTATACCTGTCTTTGCAAGGATATCACGAGAGCTTTTCAAGCCGATTCCATAGATGTATGTCAATGCTATTTCAACGCGCTTGTTGTTTGGAATATCAACACCAGCTATACGAGCCATTAGATATTACACTCCTTTTTGTTTTCTTTTGATGCCTTTTGGCAAATTGTTTATTTCTGCTTATCCTCAGCCCTGCTTCTGCTTATGCTTGGGATTCTCGCAGATTACCATCACGTGGCCTTTTCTCTTGATGATTTTGCACTTTTCGCAAATCTTCTTGACGGAAGGCTTAACTTTCATTGTTGTATACCGTTCCTTTCAGAATTTATTTTACTTTTTTCTCCAAGTGATACGTCCTTTTGTGAGGTCATATACTGAAACCTCTACCGTTACCGTATCGCCGGGAAGAATTTTAATATAGTTCATACGAAGCTTTCCTGAAATGTGTGCAGTCACGATGTGACCGTTAGGAAGCTTTACTTTGAAGGTCGCATTAGGTAATGCCTCGATTACCTCGCCATCCTCAAATTCAATCAAATCGTCCTTCGGCAGAATAATCACTCACTTTCTCTGTTAGATGATAAAACCTTTTGTTTTATTTACTTTACATCGGTAAGCAATAAGGGACCGTCATCCGTAACGGCAATAGAATGCTCGTAATGAGCAGACAGTTTACCGTCAGCAGTTACTACCGTCCAGCCGTTGTCAAGAACCTTGACGTCGGCTGTTCCCTCGTTTACCATAGGCTCTATTGCCAAGGTCATACCCGAATAGATTCGAACTCCGCGCCCCTTTGTTCCGAAATTAGGAACCTCAGGATCCTCGTGAAGCTCGGCGCCTACGCCGTGTCCGACGTATTTGCGTACTACCGTATATCCCGCAGCCTCCGCGCAGTCCTGAACCGCCGAGCCGATATCGCCTATGCGATTGCCCGGAAGGGCGAATTTGACTGCTTCAAAGAAGCTTTGCTTTGTAACCTCTATAAGAGTTCTGGCTTCATCGCTTATTTTTCCTACAGGGAAGGTTCTTGCGCTGTCACCGTTATAGCCACGGTAACAGGCTCCCACATCCACCTTTACGATATCGCCCTCGCAAAGTATTTTCTTTTTCGAAGGAATACCGTGTATTACCTCTTCATTAACGCTTATGCACGCGCTTCCTGGGAAGCCGCCATAACCGAGGAAGGTAGGCTTAGCGCCGCATTTTTCGATATAGGCTCTTATAATTCGGTCAAGCTCCCACGTGGAGATGCCTGTCCTGATAGCCTCTTCAGCTACTAACAGCGCTTCGCCTGTAATCCTACCGGCTATTTTCATAAGCTCTATCTGCTCAGAATTTTTTAACTTTATCATCAGTTAACTCCAAGCGCAGACAAGGTAAGAGCTGTTGTGTCCTCTAATTTTTCCTGTCCCTCTACAAGCTTTAATATTCCCTTTGCGGAATAATAGCTCTTTAAGGGCTCGGTGGTACTGTGATATACCTCGAGGCGATTTTTCACAACTTCGGGGTCGTCGTCACGACGGAGTGTGAGCGGAGTGTGACATTTGTCACAGTTTACGCCATCCTCGGAAGGATTGTACTCTATGTGATAAGATGCGCCGCATTTATCACATACTCGCCGTCCACTCATTCGCTTTATTATAGTTTCATCCGAAACCTCCAAGCTAACGACAGCATCGAGTGTGACACCCATTTTATCAAGGGCTTCCGCCTGCGGAACAGTGCGGGGAAAGCCGTCAAGAATATATCCGTTTCGGCAATCCTCACAAGACAAGCGCTCGCTTATGATGCCTATCACGACATCATCGGGAACGAGCTGTCCCGCATCGATAAATTCCTTCGCCTTTAAACCCATTTCGGTACCGGCCTTGAGAGACGCGCGGATAATCGCGCCTGTAGAGATAGTAGGAACACCTAATCTCTCGGATACGATTTCTGCCTGTGTCCCCTTTCCTGCGCCGGGAGCTCCAAGAAATATTATCTTCATATTGTTTTCTCCATTGCGTAAATTAAGACAAGAAGCCTTTATAGTTACGCATAGTAAGCTGCGCTTCAAGCTCACGCGCTGTTTCAAGAGCAACACCGACTACGATAAGAATTGACGTACCGCCGAAGGTGAGGCTGGAGGCCAGCGTCTGAACGAGAGCAGTATTGCCTTCGCCCCAGATAGCAGTAAGGATAGGTGTAAGAACGAGGGGGTTAACGATAGTGGGAAGAACTGCGATGATGCTGAGGAAGAGCGCGCCAAGAAGCGTGATCTTTGAAAGTATCTTCGCAATATATTCCGCTGTCGGTCTGCCCTGTCTGATACCGGGTATCATACCGCCATTCTTTTTAAGGTTATTAGAAACCTCAACGGGATTAAAGGAAATTGTGATATAGAAATATGCAAACGCGATTATGAGCACCACAAGTATTACAGGATAGAACCAGCCTGTGGGTGACATAAATCTGTAGAAACCGCCCCAGAAGCCCTTGCTATCTGCCGTTACGCCGCAAAGAGTCAAGATGGTTGCGGGCAACGAAATGATAGACGAAGCAAAGATGACAGGCATAACGCCCGACATATTAAGCTGAATGGGGAGATTGGAGTTCTGTCCGCCGTACATCTTACGACCGACAACTCTCTTTGCATACTGCACGGGAATTCTGCGTTCACTACCCGTTACGAATACATCAAAAACAGCCATAGCAAGAAGCAAAATCGCAACGAACAACGCGAGCACCAGTCCGAGAATTCCGAGACCTGCGCTCTTACCGAAGCCTGCCGCTGCCGTCTCATACAGTCTGATGAAAACAGAGGGAAGGCTCTGGATAATGTTGGCGAAGAGTATCAAGGAGATACCGTTGCCTATACCGTTTTCGTTAATCTTCTCACCGAGCCACATTACTATAGCGGCGCCGGCGCAGAATGCAACTACAATAACAACCGCATAAAGGAACCAAAAGCTGCTTTCGCCCTTAGCCGCGCCCTTAATCAACATACCGTTGTTAGCGAGAAGCATATAATAGCCTATAGCGGTTATTACAGCAAGCGCAACCGTGACGTATCTGGTGATGTTATTGATTTTCTTCTTACCTTCCTCGCCCTGCTTGGAGAGCCTTTCAAGCGCGGGGATTGCGACAGCTAAAAGCTGCATAACGATAGACGCCGTAATGTACGGTGAAATACCGAGCGCAAACAAGGTAGCGCTGCTGAGCGCTCCGCCCGAAAGGGTATCCATATAAGCGAATACAGTGTTTCCGAAGTTTGCATCAAAGCTCGATGCATCGATATACGGTACGGGAATTACTGTTCCTATACGGTATAAAAGAAGAATAACTATTACGTAAACAAGCTTTCTTCTTACGTCGGGAAGTTTCCAAGCATTTCTTAAAGTCTGAAGCATTTATACCACCTCAGTCTTTCCACCCAATGCCTCTATCTTTCCCTTTGCTGTTTCCGAAAAGACTTTTGCTTTTACAGTGAGTTTTTTAGTAAGCTCGCCATTACCGAGAATCTTGATACCGTCGCAAGCGCAGCTTACAACGCCAATCTCGAGAAGTGCCGCTGCATCAACTACTGCGCCGTCTTCAAATTTATTCAAACACTCTACGTTGACAATAGCATACTGCTTGCCAAACTTGTTTGTAAATCCTCTTTTAGGATTTCTTCTGTACAAAGGAAGCTGTCCACCTTCAAAACCGGGCTTTACGCCTCCGCCTGAACGGGCATTCTGTCCCTTGTGACCTTTTCCTGCGGTCTTTCCGTTTCCGGAACCGGGTCCTCTGCCCTTGCGATAATTCGCTTTTGCAGATCCTTCAGCAGGTGAAAGTTCATGGAGCTTCATAGGTAATCCTCCTTATTCTTTATTTCGCTTATATGGTTTCAACCTTAACAAGATGCTTAATTACGTTGATCTTACCTTCAACCGATTTGTCCTTGTTAAGAATGATAGAGTCGCCGATCTTTCTGAAACCGAGAGTAGCGGCGGTTGCCTTTTGATTCGGGATTGCTCCGATGAGGCTCTTTACAAGTGTAATTTTAACCTTTTCCATCTTCAAATCCTCCTCAGCCCTTCACGTCTTCTACGCTGATTCCGCGCAAAGCAGCAACCTGCTCTGCCGTTCTGAGCGCCTTCAAGCCCTCGAACGTTGCCTTAACAACGTTAACGGGGTTGTTGGAGCGCAAGCATTTCGCACGAATATTCTTGATTCCTGCGAGCTCGAGAACTGAACGAACTGCGCCGCCTGCGATAATACCTGTAACGGGTGCGGCAGGCTTCAAAAGAACCTTACCTGCTCCGTAAATTCCTGTAATTTCGTGAGGAATTGTAGAACCGTTCAAGGATACTTCTATCATATTTTTCTTAGCATCCTCGATTCCCTTGCGGATTGCGTCCGGAACCTCGGCTGCCTTTCCTAAACCGTAGCCAACATGACCGTTTCCGTCACCTACTACCATAATAGCAGCGAAACGTGCGATACGACCACCCTTAACGGTTTTGGAAACACGGTTTAATGCAACAAGCTTTTCCTGAAGGTCGAGCTCTGCTGCTTCAATAATTTTTGCCATGTTTTTTCTCCTTAATAATGCTTTCAAAAAGTATTTTTGAAACTGTGTACAAACCGGATTTTAGAACGAAAGTCCGCCCTCGCGAGCGCCTTCTGCCAATTCCGATACACGTCCGTGATAGATATAGCCGCCGCGGTCAAATACAACTGCGGTAATGCCCTTTTCAAGTGCTCTCTTTGCCAAAGTGATGCCAACCTTCTTGGCAGCCTCTTTGTTGGAGCCTATTCCCTCAAAGGATGCTTCAAGGGTGGATGCAGAAACGAGAGTTACGCCTGCAACATCGTCAATAATCTGGGCGCTGATATTCGCATTTGAACGATAAACAGCGAGACGAGGTCTTTCCGCAGTACCCGAAATCTTAGCTCTGACTCTTGTATGTCTCTTAAGACGTTGCTTATTGCTATCGATTCTCTTAACCATTTTTGTCCACTCCTTTCATTATTTACCGGTTTTTCCGGCTTTACGACGGATTCTTTCGCCGACGTACTTAACGCCCTTGCCCTTGTAGGGTTCGGGAGGTCTCTTGGATCTTATTTCAGCCGCAATCTGACCTACAACCTGCTTGTCTATGCCCGTAACGTCAATTACGTTGTTACCTGCCTGGTTTGTAGAAACCGCAAACTTAATTCCGTCTACGGGCTCGATTACAACGGGATGAGAATAACCCAAGTTCATATTGATTTTTGTGCCCTGCATTTCGGCTCTGTAACCTACGCCGACAATCTCAAGCTGCTTTGTGTAGCCCGCTGTTACACCAACAACCATGTTGTTGATAAGGGTACGGGTGAGACCGTGAATAGCGCGATTTTCCTTCTCGTCGTTGGGGCGCGCTACTGTGATAACACCGTTTTCCAGCGCAATAGTCATATTTGCGTTAAAGGTGTTTGTGAGAGTTCCCTTAGGGCCTTTAACTGTAACAACATTTCCCGCACCGATTGTTACGGTAACTCCTGCGGGTACTGTGATAGGTGCTCTTCCTATTCTTGACATATCATTTACCTCCGCAATTACCAAACAAATGCGAGAATCTCGCCGCCAACGTTTGCTTTTCTGGCTGCTTTGTCTGTCATTATACCTTTAGATGTAGACACGATTACTACGCCCAAGCCGTTCATAACCTTCGGAAGCTCTTCGCAGTTAGAATAAATGCGGAGACCGGGCTTTGACACTCTGCGCAAACCGTGAATAACCTTTTGCTTACCGGGGAGATATTTCAGAGTTATTCTGATAATTCCCTGTTTGCCGTCTTCTACTATCTGGTATCCCTTAATGTAACCCTCGTTGAGAAGAATTTCGGCGATTGATTTTTTCAAATTGGATGCCGGAACGTCAACAGTATCGTGCTTCGCGTCGTTTGCGTTTCTGATACGTGTGAGCATATCGGCAATTACGTCTGACATTTGCATTTTTTTATCCTCCTATATGCAAGTTAAATTATTCTTGCTGCCGCATAAGCGGCGGCTGATCGGTGGTAAAAGCATTTTGCTTTCCTTCCGATAGATTAGAAGATGATTACCAGCTTGCCTTCTTTACGCCCGGGATCTCGCCCTTATAAGCAAGCTCACGGAAGCAGATACGGCAAATTCCGTATTTGCGGAGGTAGGCATGAGGTCTGCCGCAAATTTTGCATCTGTTATATGCGCGGGTAGAGAACTTAGGCTCTGCCTGCTGCTTCAAAACCATTGACTTCTTAGCCATTCTTTCCTTCCTCCTTATTTAGCAAAGGGCGCGCCCATCAATGTGAGCAGCTCTTTTGCTTCTTCATCGGTTTTTGCTGTGGTAACGAATACGATATCCATACCACGAACCTTTTCAACCTTGTCGTACTCGATTTCGGGGAATATCAACTGCTCCTTCAAGCCGAGAGAGTAGTTTCCTCTTCCGTCGAACGCGTTGGGGTTAATACCCTTAAAGTCACGAACTCTGGGGAGCGCAAAGCTGAAAAATCTGTCCATGAATTCATACATACGCTCGCCACGAAGTGTAACCTTTGCGCCGATCTTCATTCCTGCTCTGAGCTTGAAGTTAGCTACCGACTTCTTTGCGTATGTCGGAACTGCCTTCTGACCTGCGATGAGAGAAATCTCGTCGATGATGGAATCAATTACCTTCGCGTTGTCCTTTGCGTCTCCTGCGCCGACGTTGATAACTATCTTGTCAACCTTCGGAATCTGCATGGGGCTCTTGTATGCATACTTCTTCATAAGAGCGGGAGCAACTTCGTTTTTGTAAAGTTCTGAGAATCTTGACATATTCAGTTACCTCCGCTTATATCTTCGCTCCGCACTTTGTGCAGAGACGAACCTTAATATTTTTTCCGTCCTTGCCGGCCTCATAGCCAACCTTGGAGCGAGTGGGCTTGTCGCACTTGGGGCAAACGAGCTCAACCTTGCACGCGTACATAGCGCTCTCGGTATCAACCTGGCTGCTTACCTCACCCTGCTTACGAGCCTTTACATTCTTCTTGACGAGGTTAACGCCCTCGACAATTACCTTTCCCTCTTCGGGAGATACGGCAAGAACCTTGCCGCGCTTGCCCTTGTCATCACCGGAAATAACAACGACAACGTCATCTTTTTTAATATGAAGCTTTTCCATTTCGTTATCCTCCGATTAAAGTACTTCGGGAGCGAGTGAAAGAATCTTTGTAAATTCCTTATCACGGAGCTCTCTTGCCACAGGGCCAAAAATACGTGTTCCCTTAGGTGTTTTGTCTTCTTTAATTACAACTGCTGCGTTTTCGTCAAACTTGAGGTAAGAACCGTCCGCGCGGCGAACGCCCTTTACGCTTCTGACGATAACAGCCTTAACAACTTCACCCTTTTTTACTACGCCGCCGGGGGCAGCCTTTTTAACTGCCGCAACTACAACGTCACCGATATTTGCATAACGGCGTCCCGAGCCACCGAGAACTCTGATACACATAAGTTCCTTTGCGCCCGTGTTGTCAGCGACCTTCATTAATGTCTGTTGCTGAATCACTTATCGTTTCCTCCTTATTCGGTAAGCGTTTGACCTACCTACTGTTCTTTCTGTGAAACTATTATTTTGCCTTTTCGATAATCTCAACCAAGCGCCATCTCTTTGTTCTGGAAAGCGGTCTTGTTTCCATTACGGAAACCTTATCGCCTACTGTGCACTGGTTTTCTTCATCGTGTGCATGAATTTTTGCGGTACGCTTAATTATCTTACCGTATTTTGCATGACGAACGTTGTCCTCAACAGCGACAACAATGGTCTTATCCATTCTTGTGCTGACAACCTTACCTACTCTTACTTTTCTCAAGTTACGTGTTTCGGTCATTGTTTATTACCTCCTCAAGCGTTCTTCTCGTGAAGTACTGTCATTACACGAGCAATGTCGCGCTTCACGTCTGTGATTTTGTGAGGATTTTCAAGCTGATTTATCGCATGCTGGAAACGAAGATTGAAAAGCTCACGCTTAAGTTCTGACAGCTTTACTTCAAGCTGCTCTGTGGATAATTCTCTGAATTCCTTAACCTTCACGGCTTATTCCTCCTCCGTAATCTGTTCTGCTTTGGAGACAAACTTACACTTAATGGGAAGCTTGTGCATAGCAAGACGCATAGCTTCTCTTGCAATCTCCTCGCTGATTCCGTCCATTTCAAACAGAATTCTTCCCGGCTTAACTACAGCTACCCAATACTCGGGAGAACCTTTACCTGAACCCATTCGAGTTTCAGCAGGCTTTTCTGTAATAGGCTTATCGGGGAAAATTTTGATCCAAACCTTTCCGCCACGGCGAATATATCTCGTCATAGCGATACGGGCTGCTTCTATCTGGTTACTTGTAATCCAAGCGGGTTCGAGCGCAACAAGTCCGAATGTTCCGTTGCTTACTACGTTGCCGCGAGATGCTTTACCCTTAAGTCTTCCGCGCTGAACGCGTCTGAACTTAACTCTCTTAGGCATTAACATTATTTGTTGCCCTCCTCTGCTTTTCTTTCTGTGCGGCGATTGCCGTTAAAGCTACGGGGAGCCTTGCGGTCGCCATTCTGACGGCGGTCGCCTTCACGGCGAGGACGTCTTTCCTGACGCTCGGGTCTCTTCTCAGATCTTGCGGAATTGCTCTCTGCGAGAACCTCTCCTCTGTAGATCCATACCTTTATACCAATCTTACCGTACGTTGTATTCGCTTCCCAGAAGCCGTACTCGATGTCGGCTCTGAGTGTCTGAAGCGGAATAGTTCCTTCATGATAGTGCTCTGTTCTCGCAATTTCAGCGCCGCCGAGACGACCGCCGCAAGAAATCTTAACACCCTTTGCGCCAAGGCGCATTGTTCTGCCGATAGCCTGCTTCATTGCGCGACGGAAAGACGTTCTCTTTTCGAGCTGTGCCGCAATGCTCTCAGCTACGAGCTGTGCGTTGAGGTCAGGATTCTTAATCTCAACGACATTTACGATAACAGGGCGTCCAACCATCTTTTCAAGGTCGACCTTGAGCTTTTCGATCTCTGCGCCGCCGCGTCCGATAACCATACCGGGCTTCGCGCAGTGGATGAATACTCTTACGCGCGCTCTGTCGCGTTCGATTTCAAACTTAGGAACGCCTGCGCCCTGAAGCTTTTCCTTCAGGTACTTTCTGATCTCATAGTCAGAAACAAGGGTGTCGCCGAAGTTCTCATCGCTCTCAAACCATCTTGAATCCCAATTCTTGATTACGCCTACGCGCAAACCGTGGGGATTTACCTTCTGTCCCATTGACTTATCCTACCTCCTTCTCAGATTTTGCTGTTTTTTCTTTAACTACCAAGGTTACATGGCTTGTTCTCTTCAAAATTCTGAATGCTCTTCCCTGCGCTCTGGGCATAACTCTCTTGAGTGTAGGACCGGGGCATACGAAGCATTCGGATACATAAAGGTTAGATACATCCATGTTAAAATTGTGTTCTGCGTTTGCTACTGCGCTCTTCAAGAGCTTTACAAGGTACTCGGATGCGCTCTTGGGGGTATTCTGAAGAATAGCCATTGCAACATCGGTATCCTTACCTCTTATAAGGTCGAGAACGATCTTAACCTTGCGCGGAGCAATTCTCACGTATTTAAGATGTGCCTTTGCTTCCATTTAGGCTTTGCCTCCTCTCGCATGTTGTGCGATTAACGTTATTTATTAGTTTCCGTTGTTCGATGTTTTTGTTCCCGCGTGGCCTTTGAAGGTGCGGGTAGGTGCGAACTCGCCAAGCTTGTGTCCAACCATATCCTCGGTTACATATACCGGAACATGCTTTCTGCCGTCGTGAACAGCAATTGTATGTCCGACAAATTCGGGGAATATGACAGATGCACGAGACCAGGTTTTCAGCACTTTTTTCTCATTCTTTTCATTCATAGCAACTACTCTGTTGAACAATTTTTCTTCAACATAAGGTGCTTTTTTCTGACTTCTGCTCATTACATGTGCCTCCTATTCAAATTTCTAAGCGACATTACTTGCTGTTTCTGCGCTTAACGATGAACTTATTTGTTCTCGCCTTTTTGTTTCTCGTCTTATATCCGAGAGCAGGTTTACCCCAAGGAGTAACAGGTCCGGGACGGCCGATAGGCGAACGTCCCTCACCACCACCGTGAGGGTGATCGCAGGGGTTCATTACAGAACCGCGAACTGTAGGACGAATGCCGAGGTGACGTGTCTTACCTGCTTTACCGAGCTTGATTGTGTCATGCTCAATATTACCGATCTGACCTATTGTCGCCTTGCAATCGAGTCTGATGATACGAACTTCGCCGGAGGGAAGTCTTACCTGTGCTTCGCCGTTTTCCTTAGCCATAAGCTGTGCGGCGGTACCTGCGGAACGTACAAGCTGAGCGCCCTTTCCGGGATAAAGCTCAATGTTGTAAATAAACGTACCTACAGGGATAGAGCTGATAGGCAATGTGTTGCCGGGCTTGATATCGGCGTCTGCGCCGGAGTAAATTACGTCTCCGTCCTTAAGTCCTGCAGGTGCGATAACGTAAGCCTTCTTGCCGTTCTCGTACTGAACGAGAGCGATGTAAGCTGTTCTGTTAGGGTCGTACTCGATACCGATTACGGTAGCAGGTCCTTCTGTCTGGCGCTTGAAGTCGATAATTCTGTATTTCTGTTTGTTTCCGCCACCCTGGTGACGAACTGTGATTTTGCCGTAGCTGTTACGTCCTGCTTTTTTCTTCTTGATTTGTATCAAGCTCTTCTCGGGAGTAAACTTTGTTACTTCGTCGAATGAAGGAGCCTGCATATGTCTGCGGGACGGTGTAGTCGGCTTATACTTCATGGTAGGCATTCTTTCTTATCCTCCCAACTTAATTCATACTGTCAAAGAACGCAATGGTCTTTGAATCGGGTTTTAATGTTACAATTGCTTTTTTCCATTCACCTGTGTAACCAGCGTGAACGCCGAGTCTCTTCGGCTTCTTTTTCATGTTGATGGTATTTACGTCGAGCACTTTAACATCAAACATAGCCTCAACTGCCGCTGCAATCTCGGGCTTTGTCGCGCTCTTCACTACCTCGAACGTATAACGCTTGTCCTGCAAGCCGTTCATGCTCTTCTCGGTAATGATAGGCTTAATTATTACATTTTCAATAGCCTTCATTTCGCATATACCTCCTCGATTTTCTCAACTGCGGCCTTAGCTACGATGAACTTGTCGCAGTTCAAGATGTCGTACACGTTTATAGCGTTGTACACTGTGGTCTTTACGCCGGGAATGTTATCACAGCTCTTAACCACGAACTTATCCGACTCGGGAAGTACAATCAAAGCCTTCTTGTCAGATCCAAGAGCGTCAAGCATAGCCTTCATTGTCTTGGTCTTGTACTCGTTTGCAGTGATTGCGTCCACAACTATCATTTCGCCTGCGGCAACCTTAGACGACATAGCTCCGAAAAGCGCAAGTCTCTTGGTCTTCTGTGTGAGGCTCATACGGTAGCTGCGGGGCTTCGGACCGAGCGCTACTCCACCGTGTGTCCACTGGGGAGATCTTGTAGAACCCTGTCTTGCTCTACCCGTTCCCTTCTGCTTCCAGGGCTTTTTACCGCCGCCGGAAACCTCGGAGCGTGTAAGAGTGGACTGTGTTCCCTGTCTTTGATTCATCAAAAACACTCTTACTGCGGCGTGGAGGACAGAAGCCTTTACGTCTGCGCCGAATACTTTTTCGGACAGTGTAATTTCTCCGACTTCCTTGCCGGCCATATTAACAACTTTCATATTAGGCATTGTGAGTTATCCTCCTTCCGTTATGCTTTAACCGAATCGCGAATGAATACGATGCCGCCCTTTGCGCCGGGAACTGCACCCTTTACTGCGATGAGGTTCTTTTCTGCGTCGATTTTAACAACGTTCAAATTCAGGATTGTAACCTGCTCGTTTCCGTACTGTCCGGGCATCTTCTTGTTTTTGAAGATTCTCGCAGGGTCGATAACACCCATAGAACCGGGCTGACGGTGGATAGGGCCTGTACCGTGAGTCATTCTCAAGATGTGATGTCCCCATCTCTTTACACAGCCTGTGTATCCGCGGCCCTTGGTTATACCCGTAATGTCGACCTTCTCGCCTGCGGCGAAGGTATCGACTGATATAACGTCACCTACGTTTACTGCGCTGATGTCGTCGAGACGGAATTCCTTCAAATGTCTCTTCGGGGAAATGCCCGCCTTTTTGAAATGACCGAGCTGCGCCTTTGCCTGGTGCTTCTCCTTGTCATCCTGGAACGCAAGCTGAAGCGCATTGTAGCCGTCTGTTTCAACAGTTTTCTTCTGTGCTACCGCGCAGGGGCCTGCTTCAATCAATGTAACAGGAATTACATTGCCGATTTCATCGAAAATCTGAGTCATGCCCAGCTTTCTTCCGATAATACCTTTTTTCATTTTTTCCTCCATAGTTATTGGTTGACATTTTGGATTTCTGCGCTTTCGCGCGGTTATGCCAACATGACCACGTGTGGTTACTTAATTAATAATGGTTTTACGCCTTGATCTCGATATCAACGCCTGCGGGAAGTTCAACACTCATAAGAGCTTCAATAGTCTTCTGCTGAGGATTGATGATATCAATGAGTCTCTTGTGCGTGCGCATTTCGAACTGCTCACGGCTATCCTTATACTTGTGCACCGCGCGGAGAATTGTAACTACTTCCTTCTCTGTGGGGAGCGGTATAGGTCCCGAAACGGCGCTGCCGTTTCTCTTCGCTATCTCAACAACCTTCTCAGCTGCTGAATCAACCAAGGTGTGATCATAGCTCTTGAGTCTCACTCTGATCTTCTGTTTGTCTGCCATTGTTCTTTGCCTCCTTTTTAAATTTTCGAGGGCTTTTTAGGTTCACACTGCGCCGTGCGTTTCTAACGATTCCTTAGAAAAACCGGATTGCCGCCTCACGGCTCAATCCGGGAAATAAGCACAGTTATGCCTGTTTTCACAAGCAAAAATGTTTTCCTTTCGCCCGGTTAATCGGACATACTCTGCGAAAATTACCCGCTTTCGCGGCAACCTCTCGCTTCATCGCATATCATACTCAACCATTATAAACTATTTTTCTTAAAATAGCAATAGTTTTTACAAAAAAAGTCAGGTGTTAATTTAAAAGAATTTTGTAGAAATTTTTGTCTGTTTTTTATGCAACTTGCACAAAAAGCATGTCTTTAAGAATCTTTCTCGCTTTTTTCTTATTATTTTTTTCTTCTGTTTTGTCAAAACTGCGCTGTTGGATACATTTTATTAACATTTTAGAGTTACAATATTATATAATATACGAAGTCCGTGTCTGTCTGCTTGCAAGCAAGCACGGACGACCATATTTCAAGGAATGTGCGAAAACCGTCGATTTTCGGGCGATGACGCAGTCAGCGCAGTTGATTTCATCGGAAATGAAATCAACGTCACATGTATTATATTATATATGTTTTCAGAAATTTTATTTGATTCTTATTCCAAAAATTTATAAGAGGTAAAAAATTATGCTCAAAAAGACAAGGATTTCCTATTCTGTATCACTCATTCTCTCGCTTGTTTTTGCGATAGGGGCGGCGGCTATCCGTATTTTCATGCTTTTTTCGGAATATGACGTCTCGCTCGGACATTTCGACAGCGAGTCGGTTTTAAACACCGCCTTTTTCGTTCTGATAATCACGAGCGCTCTTTCCTTCATTGTACCCTGTATATTTATAATGAAAGAGCAGGAATTAAGGACAACCTACACCGACCTGCCGACAGTATTCTCCTCGTCGTTTCTTTCCGTAGTTCTTTTCCTTTTTTCCGTTTTCGTTTTAATAGAAGCCTTTAAATCGGAAAAGACGGGGGCGGCGCTTGTGTTCTCGATCTTCTCCTGCCTGTTCGCTTTGCTTTCCATTCCTTATTATATAATGCGTATATGCGAATTCAAGACGGAGAGCAAGCTCCTTTCGGTTTTCTCGTTTTTCCCCGCGCTTCTCGGCTGCTCACTCGCATTCTGCTTCTACTTTGACAGCAGCATGTATATGAACAGTCCTATCATTCTGCTTCATCAGGCGAGCGCTATATTCATCGCGTTCTTCTCTCTCGGCGAATGCAGAATCCTTCTCAACAGAGTTTTGTGGGGTCTTTACACTTTTGTAGGCTTCGTCTCCTTTATACTGACCTTCTCCGATTCGCTTCCTCTTATCGTTTATATTCCAAAGTCTGAAGCGGTAAGCTACGAAAGCACGGCCTCCCTTTTCCTCATCTTTGCTTTCTCTCTTTATATAATATCAAGAGTTTTCTCGGTATACTCGCTCAATTCAAGAAACGCGCAAAGCCTCATATCCTTTTTTAAAAAATCATACGAGGCAAAAAAGGCAGAGGACGTCGTGTCAATTGAGAGCGAGGGCGAGCAGCTTCCTCTCGACCTTGAGGGTAACGAAAGCGACGAGAAGGACAAGTGAGAGTGAATTGAAATATGAAGAAGATTTTAGTCGTTGACGGAAACAGTATAATAAACCGCGCCTTTTACGGAATAAGAGATCTGACTACAAAAAGCGGAAAGCATACAAACGCCATATACGGAATGATAAATATAATAAGCCGCCAGCTTCAGGCAATAAAGCCCGACTATGCGGCTGTCGCCTTTGATTTGTGCGCGCCCACCTTCCGAAAGGAGATGTATCCCGCATACAAGGAAGGCAGACACGAGACGCCGACAGAGCTTCTTTCCCAATTTGACGACGCGAAGGAGTGTCTTCGTCTTATGGGACTGCACACGTTAGAGCTTTGCGGATACGAGGCAGACGACATTCAAGGCACTATTGCCGCGTTTGCAAAGGACGACCCCGAGCTTTTTGCCTATATTCTCAGCGGGGATCGCGACCTTTTACAGCTTATTGATGACAGAATAAACGTCTTGCTCGCTACAAATTCCGACACGGTACGCTATGACGCAGCCGCCTTTACCGAAAAGTACGGAGTTGCGCCGAGCGCGCTTGTAGACGCCAAGGCGCTTATGGGGGATTCGTCGGACAATATTCCGGGTGTCGCGGGAATAGGTGAAAAAACCGCCTTCAAGCTGATAGGCGAATTCTCCTCGCTCGACAACGTATACGAAAATTTAGACTCCCCCTCTATTTCCAAGGGCGTAAGAGAAAAGCTTATTAACGGCAAGGAGTCGGCATACCTCTCTTACACTTTAGCAAAGATAATAACCGACGTCCCGATAATAAACGGTTTAGAGGACATAAAAATAAGACTTGTCAATAACGACGGTCTTTATAACAAATTCAAGGAGCTTGAATTCAACGCCTTTATTAAAAAATTCGGACTTACCGAAAGCTCTTTTGGTTCGTCTTCCAATACAAGCTCGACGCCCGAAAGCGAGAATATTACCCTTTCAGAATCGTCAGAGGAAGCGCAGCCCGAAAAGGCGGAGAATTGCTCATGTATAAAAAACGCGCCCGTCGCCGATTATTGCGAAATTTCCGCAGACGAGCTTTTGAAAAAAAATCTTCAAAGCTTTGCCATTCAGCTTTCGGGCGAAAAAATCTATATTTCGGAAAAAGAGCGCAATTACTCTATATGCGCTCCCCTCTCTGCTCTCTCGTCGCTTTTTGAAAAGGCGAGGGAAATCGTATGCTATGACAGCAAATCTCTTTATCACGCGCTGAGCGCATCGGGCATAAAGCTTTGTTGCGTACCTAAGGATGTTATGCTTTATTCCTACGTCATAAACTCCTCCGACGCAAAAAGAAGCGTTTCTCTGCTCGCAGAGGACTATCTTTCTGTAAGTCACACAGAAGATCAGCCGTACGCGCACCTGCTTTTCCCCTTATATTCCGCCCTTAATGAAAAGGCGTCGGGCGAGGGCTCGCTTGGACTTATAGAGAAGGTGGAGCTTCCTCTCGCTATGCTTCTTGCCGAAATGGAAGAAACAGGCTTCAAGATAGATACGGCGGGAATGAAAGAATTATGCGACGAGCTGACAAAAACGATAGAAGAGGACACCGAGCGTATTTATCAGCTTGCGGGGCTTGAGTTTAATATCAACTCTCCAAAGCAGCTCGCGCAGGTGTTGGTTGACGAGCTTGGGCTCCCCTTGAAGAAAAAGACGAAGAGTGGATATTCCACAGACGTTGAAACGCTCGAAAAGCTGCGCTTTTTCCACCCGATAATAGATGAGATCTTAGACTATCGCAAGGTGCAGAAGCTCAAATCGACCTACGCAGTCGGGCTCTTAAAGGCATCGGACGAGAACGGACGCGTTCACACCGACTTCAAGCAGGCGCTCACCGCGACGGGCAGACTTTCATCAAGCGAGCCGAATTTGCAGAATATTCCTATAAAAACGGCGCTCGGCAGAAAAATAAGAGCGCAATTCACCACAAAAAACGATGATTACGTCTTAATAGACGCAGACTATTCACAGATAGAGCTTCGTCTGCTCGCCTGTCTTTCGGGCGACGAAACGATGATAGAGGCATTTAACGAGGGCGCAGACATTCATACGAAAACCGCTTCGGCAGTATTTGGAATTCCCGAATATGCCGTGACGGAGGAATACCGAAAACGCGCAAAGGCAGTAAACTTCGGAATCGTTTACGGAATAGGCGCATACTCGCTTTCGGGCGACCTCAACATCTCTGTCGGTCAGGCAAAGCAATATATAGACAGCTATTTTGAAAAGTACACGGGAATAAAGGATTATCTTGACGCCTGTATAAAAGAAGCTGAACTGCTTGGCTACACCACTACCCTTTTCGGCAGACGCAGATATATCCCCGAGCTTTCTTCATCAAAAAAGATGCTACGGGAATTTGGAAAGCGTGTCGCTATGAACAGTCCGATACAGGGCACAGCCGCCGACGTAATGAAGATAGCTATGTTAAACGTTGACCGCAGGCTTAAAGCAGAGGGCTTGGACGCAAAGCTCGTAATGCAGGTACACGACGAGCTGATAATAGAAGCTCACCGAGACTGCGCCGAGCTTGCCGCTGATCTTTTAAGAGCCGAAATGGAAAACGCGGTTCTGCTTCCTGTTCCACTCACGGTAGACGTAACGGTCTGCAAGCGTTGGAGCGAGGAATAAAAGCCACGCAGAAAATTTTTAAATATATAACCACAATAGCGTAGCGCCTCAAGTGCGCTACGCTATTATAATTGCCTGACGGCTAACTCAAGCACTGTTAATTGCCATTTTTGGTGAAAGTGTCTGCAAAAATCATATTTATTTTACAAAGTGCTTGACATATTTGCCTACTTGGTGTATAATAAGTGTGAAAAATGCGAAAAATACACGCAAAACAGGCACATAAAATGCAGAGGTTAATAATAAATGGAACGTACACTTATTACGAAACTTGTTGAATGGAAAGAAAAAACCAATAGAAAGCCGCTTATTTTGAAGGGTGTCAGACAATGCGGTAAAACTTATTTGCTGAAAGAATTTGGAAAACGCCATTACGAATCCTGCGCGTATTTCAACTTTGAAGAAAACGAAGCCTTAAAAACCGTGTTTGAAAAGGATTACGATACCTCGCGCATTTTGTTTGAGCTTGGCTTATATTTTGGAAAGACGATTGAGCCCGACAAAACGCTCCTTATTCTTGATGAAATCCAAGAATGCGGCAGAGCTATCACGGCAATGAAGTATTTTTGTGAGAACGCTCCCGAATACCACGTTGTATGCGCAGGCTCGCTTCTTGGAATTGCTCTCCAAAAACAGCTTTCGTTTCCCGTTGGAAAGGTGGATTTCCTTACGCTCTATCCGATGAGCTTTTCAGAGTTTTTGCGAGCTACAGGTCCCGAAATGCTTGCAGATTTTGTAGACAGCTTCAAAAAAGGTGACAATCTCCCCGAAGTTATCGGTGAAAAGCTCGCAACATTTCTGCGGCAGTATTATATTACGGGTGGTATGCCCGAGGTCGTTGAGGTGTGGCGTAATACACGCAGCATAGAGCAGCTTGAAAGCGTGCAGCAAGCCATCATAAACAGCTATGAGCTCGACTTCGCAAAGCACGCTCCCGCAAAGGATTTTCCAAAGCTGACGGCAATCTGGCGTTCTATTCCCGAGCAGCTTGCCAAGGAAAACACGAAGTTCATTTTCAGCCACGTCAAAAAAGGCTGGCGCTCCAAGGACCTCGAGGATGCTCTTGAATGGTTGATTGCGGCAGGGCTTGTTTATAAGGTCTGCAAGATAGAAAAGCCGTTTATGCCGCTTTCCTCTTATGCAGATGACACCTCGTTCAAGCTCTATTTGTCCGACGTTGGCATTTTGCGAAAGCTCTCAAAGCTTCCCTACGAGGTGGTTCTGGACGCAACGCCCGCTTACAGAGAGTTCAAAGGCTCAATGACGGAAAACTACGTTCTTTGCGAACTTTTAAAATCGGCTAATGATACCGCATATTATTGGTCAAGCGGCAATACCGCAGAGGTAGATTTTGTCATTCAAGGCGGTACGGAAATAGTACCTATTGAGGTAAAATCCGAGAAAAACGTCAAGTCGCGCTCTCTTGCCGAATACAGAAAAAAATATACGCCAAAATATTCCGTAAAGACTTCTATGAAGCATGAAACGGGCGGCGAGGAAGTTCTTAACATTCCTTTGTATCTGATTTCACAGATGACAAGCTTTATTAAAGCCTGAAGAGCGTTTTATCTTATCCGAAAAAAGGTCATTTAGCGTGTTATCCTTAACGGAGAACACGCTAAGCTATGATAACCTGTGGCGAGTTATAAGTTATGGTTGACTTTGTCAAGCTATGATGCGCCCCCGACGCAGTTTAGGCAACTTTAGTTTACATTATTAAAAGGGACAGAGAAAAATTCTCTGCCCTTTTTTCGTTAGTCGATGGGGTTTCCGTCCTTATCGTATTTCTGGGTGCTTATCGGTTGTTCATTTTCGTAAAGCGTCACGGTGTAGCTTTTGTCGGCATTGTAATAGGTTTCCTTGTAACGCTTGCCGTTTTCATCGTATTCCGATATCTCAACAGAGCCGTCCTCGAAGTAATACGTGAGCTTAATCAAGACGTTGCTTTCGCTATACTCCGATACAGAGCGTTCAGTGCCGTCTGCATAGTAGTAGGTACGCTTAACACTCCTTCCGTTTTCGTCATACTCGTCTTTACAATTAGGAGTATTGTCGGCATTGTACCAGAATTGCTCCTTCAGGGCGCCGTCCGGCGCGTACACCAATACGCAATAAGTGCTATCGGCATAATGCACAGTGCTCCGGATTTTGTTACCGTCCTCTCCGTACTCGTGCTCGTAGCAATAGTCAACGGTTTCACCGTCCCCTTTATACTGCGTTTCCGTGATACATTTGCCACTTTCGTCATACTCATGTATACGGTCTATCGTTTCGTCGGCTCTGTAGCGTATTTCTTTAATACGCTTGCCGCCTTCGTCGTATTCATACTCTACAAAAAATTGAATGTTTCCATCGGCGTTATAGTGAACCGTTTTTAAGCAGTTCTCGTTTTCGTCAAATTCCGATACGCCGAATGAGCCGTCGTCTTCGTAATAAATGGCGCTTTTTCTATTACCGTTTTCGTAATATTCCGTTATGGAAGCAATTCCGTTTTCATTATAAAAGATATCCTTTACGCAGTTACCCTTCTTGTCGAATTCCGAGACAAAGGTGATATTACCGTTTGCATCGTAAGAGGTGATCTTAAAGAGGAGTTCGTTTTCATCAAACTCTGACACGGAATAAGTACCGTTTATATTGTAAAAGGTCTGCCTGATCTTTTTACCGTTTTCGTCATACTCGTCGCATTGTGTAATTTTATCGTTTGCATTATAATACGTAGATTTTATACGTGTTAAGCTTTCGTTGTATTCGTGAATTACAGCATAGTTCAAGCTTCCGTCAGAAAGATAGGAAGATTGCTTTGATATCTTATTCTGAGCATTATACTCATATACCTCCCACATTCTCACGCTGCCGTCTGCGTTATATGAGGTCCATTTTACCCTTCTCTCGCTTTCGTCATACTCGCTGATATTCAAAAGCACGTTCTGAGGATGGGAATATCTTTCCTTTTTCACCAGCTTATCGTCATCGTAATAATTCACGACGCGATAAACAGCCAACGCACTGTCTTTATCAACTACTTCACTATTCCTATCAAGATATTCCGTCTCCGTTCTGTATTCGGGCGAATCGGGCGAGGCAGGCTTTTCGGTAGTTACAGGCGTCGTTATAGGAAATAAAAATCTCGTGGTTGTAGGCGCTTGTGCCGTTCCCGGCGCCTGTGTAGTTGTCGGTGTTTTTGTAGTAGTCGGTGTCTCTGTTGTGGTCGGCGCTTGTGTTGTAGTAGCAGGGGCCTCTGTGGTAGCAGGTGCCTCTGTTGTAGTCGGTGCCTCTGTTGTAGTGGGTGCCTCTGTCACACTCGGTGCCTCTGTTGCAGTCGGTGCCTCTGTCACAGTGGGCGCCTCCGTTTGCTCGGGCGTCTGCTCTCCGCTGCACGCCGTTACCGCCATAGCTAAAACAACTATAAAAGCGAGCAACAAAAATTTAAGAGAAGACGTTTTCTTCATTTTATTCATATCTTTATTCCTCTTTAATAAATATTAATTACACATTCTATCATATCACATCTTTTATAATTTGTCAATCCGATGCTGAAAAAAATGCAAAACACTTTTATCTGATATAAAAAGGTCTTTTCCCCTGTTGTACTCAAGTGAGAAAAGACCTTTTGTCATATTTGCAAGTTATAACGTAGCCTTTAAGCTCTACGGCTTATTCTGCGAAGTAGCCCTCGCGGTAAAGAAGCTCTGCTATAAGCACAGCGCCGCCTGCCGCGCCTCTTACTGTGTTATGAGAAAGTCCGACAAACTTGTAATCAAAGAGAGTGTCCTCGCGAAGTCTGCCGACAGTAACGCCCATTCCTCCGTATATATCTCTGTCGAGAGCCGCCTGAGGACGGTTATCCTCTTCAAAGTACGTAATAAACTGCTCGGGAGCAGACGGGAGCTTGAGCTCTTGGGGCTTGCCTGAAAAATTCTTCCATGCGTCAAGTATTTCTTCCTTTGTGGGCTTGTTTTCAAACTTAACGAAAACCGCCGCCGTATGACCGTTCGTTACGGGAACACGGATACACTGAGTAGTGATAAGGGGAGACTGTGCTTTAACTATCTCGCCGTTTTCCACCTTACCCCATACGCGCAGAGGCTCCTGCTCGCTCTTCTCTTCCTCGCCGCCTATATAGGGAATTACGTTATCTATCATTTCAGGCCACTCTTTAAAGGTCTTACCTGCGCCCGAAATAGCCTGATATGTAGTAGCGACTATCTGCGTGGGCTTAAATTTGAGCAAGGGAGTGAGCATCGGAACGTAGGACTGAATAGAGCAGTTCGGCTTTACGGCAATAAAGCCGCGCTTTGTTCCGAGTCTCTTTTTCTGGCTCTCTATGACCTCTAAATGAGAATCGTTGATTTCGGGAATAACCATAGGAACGTCGGGTGTCCAGCGGTTTGCCGAGTTGTTGGATACTACGGGAATTTCCGCCTTGGCGTAAGCCTCCTCGAGCGCCAAAATGTCGGGCTTCTTCATATCAACCGCGCAGAAAACGAAGCTGACGTAGGGCTTTACGCTGTCAATGTCGGACGCGTCCTTTACTATCATATTCTTATACTTTTCGGGCATAGGAACAGACATCTTCCATCTTTCTCCTACTGCCTTTTCATAGCTCTGTCCCGCCGAGCGCGCGGACGCCGCCAATACAGCGACCTCAAAATAAGGGTGATTCTCGAGGAGCAGAAGAAATCTCTGTCCCACCATACCTGTAGCGCCTATAACGCCAACCTTTAACTTTTCCATATCATACCTCTTAAAATTTATTCTAAAATTATTTCTGCGGAATTCCGTAATTTTCAATAACGTAATCCAT
>JAZQGJ010000014.1:0-20031 GCA_045539995.1 Eubacteriales bacterium | reverse complement strand
CGCACCTCTCGTCGAATAAAATTTCGAAGGATTTGGGTGATGCGAAACGAAGATAAGTGTGGACTTTTCAAGGCGAGCAGCGCCAAAAGACACGGAATTTTATCGCCGAGAGGCTTATAGTTCGAGTTCGCTTAGGCTACTTCCTTCGGGGCGCGAGCGACGATTTCTGCTCTGAATCTGCCTATCCCCATTAAGTAAATGTCATATTCAGGCATAAGTGCAAACAAAAAGAAATCGGAAAGTAGGACTTATCCGATTTAGGTTGGCTCAAATGCTTTCGTATCGCTCGTTTCAATGGATTATTGATGTCGGGTAAGTTTACGATGAGAATGTATAATGTGGAGGTCTTGACGATGATTGATTTTACCAACATAGAAAAATACAAAGAGAATAACCGCATCGAAGCGAAAAAAGCAATCGGTGGTCTGCCCCGCAGCCTTTGGGAAACCTATTCCGCGTTTGCCAACACTCTCGGCGGTATCATTCTGCTCGGTGTTGAGGAACACGCGGACAAATCCTTGCACCCCGTTAACCTACCCAACCCCGAAAAGCTCATAAAAGACTTTTGGGATATTATCAACAACGCGAACAAGGTCAGCGCAAACATTCTCTCCGACAAAGATGTGACGATTGAGGACATTGAAGGTAAGCGTATTGTGGCTATCCGTGTGCCTCGCGCACAGCGTAGCGATAAGCCTGTGTATATTGACGGCAATCCTCTTTCGGGAAGCTATCGCCGCAACGGCGAGGGCGACTACAAGTGCGCCAAAGAAGAAGTCCAAGCGATGATGCGTGATGCTGCGATCAAAACGCAGGATATGCTCGTGCTTGAAAATATGGAGCTTGACGCATTCGATTACGACAGCGTGAAGCGTTACCGTATCCGTATGAAGACCTACCGCCCCGGGCACGTATGGGAGGAGCTTGAAGACGTTGATTTTCTCTATAAGCTCGGTGCGGTTGGAAGATCGAGCGATGGAAAGATGCACCCTACCGCCGCAGGACTTCTGATGTTTGGTTACGAATACGAGATCGTAAAGGAGTTCCCCACATACTTCCTTGATTATCAAGAACAGTTTGATCCTAACACACGTTGGACAGACCGTATTGTTTCTTCGTCGGGCGATTGGAGTGGAAACGTTTATGATTTCTATTTCCGTGTTTATAACAAGATTACGCAGGATATTAAGGTCCCGTTCAAGCTCGAAGGCGGAAACCGTATTGATGATACACCCGTACACAAGGCTCTTCGAGAAGCTCTTGCCAACTGCTTGATAAATGCTGACTATTACGGCAGACAAGGGCTTGTCATCATTAAGAAAAAAGATATTATCACGTTTTCCAACCCCGGCGGATTCCGTATCGACGTGGAAGCGGCAAAGAGTGGTGGTGTTTCCGATCCTCGTAACAGCGCGCTTATCAAGATGTTCAAGCTCATCGACGTAGGTGAACGTGCGGGCAGCGGCATTCCCAACATTTTCAGCGTTTGGAAAAAACAAGGCTGGACTTCACCTGTTATTAACGAGACCTTTGAACCCGATAGAATTACGTTATCGCTACTCATTGGCGAAAGTAGCGATAAAAAAGTAGCGATAAAAAGCAACGACAAAACAACTAAAACAAAATCTCAAATTCAAAAACAGGCTGTTGTTACCTATTTAACCGAGAATATTACTGCCAAGACTACAGAAATTGCCGAATTGCTCGGTGTTAAGAATGCAAGAGCACGTCGTTTGCTTGCTGAAATGGTTGCTGAAGGTACGCTTGTAGCCGAGGGCGAAAATAGGAACAGAGTTTATAAATTAAAAGCGTAAATAATAACAAATTACAAATACGACTATATAAACGAAGAATATTTTTATAAATAAAAAGCATTTATATTTCGCTTATTATGCGAAGCTATAAAAAGAGCAAGGATTCATACGAAGCCTTGCTCTTTTACCAAATATGACATCCCTCAGGGGATAGACAGATTTGAGGAAAAATCGACGTTCTTCGTCCCGAAGGCGTATTATATACGTCGAGAGGGCGAACACGACGATAAAAGAAGCCCATTAAATTGAAGAAATCTGTAAGATTTCAACCTTATAAAATCGTTTTATTGTCAGTTTTATTCTTTTTCTGGACTTCCCCTGTTTTTTTATTATAAAGTGTCGGGCTTCTTTGGTTTTACCAAATATGGCAGCCCCTTTTCCTTTTATTTTTTCAGCTTTTCCCTGCTTCCGTCGGGGCGCTGAATTACGGTGTTATCCAAGGTTGCGCCGAGCGAACGGCGGAACTCTGCTATATATTCCGCGCGAAGCGCTTGCTGCTCCTCTTTTTCTTCAGGGGAAAGCTCGGTCTGCTTCGACTTTCTCGCAAGCTCGTTTATTCTGTCTATTTTCTGCTTTTCCAAAACAATATCCTCTTTTTTATTTTTTATCGTAAAAATACTTTATCACAAAAAGAGCTTTATGTCAAGTTTTTTCGCTCTTATATTGATTTTAAGGTGATAAAATGCTATAATCAAGAAAAAAAGAAAAGAGAAGAGGACGTCAAAATGACAACTAAAGATAGCAAAAACGTGCAAGGGACCTGCGATAGCTGTATTCACTATATCTACGACGAGGACTTTCTCTGCTATACTTGCGACTTGAATATGGATGAGGATGAAATGATCTCGTATACGCAAAATCCGTATAGGAAATGTCCCTTTTATCAATTCAGAGACGAATATATAAACGTGAGAAAGCAAATTTAAATCATTATCGTTTTATCTCATATATTTCGCCCTTTATGAATATAATTGATTATATGGAAGGGGGATAATTTATGGATAAGCTTTTTTTCGAAATGCGCAAGAAGGGAGAGCTTTCTTCCGAAAGCGGCTCGTCGGGGGGCGCTTCTACCATTCTTTTTGCGCTTTGTCTGCTTTGCGTTTCGCTGCTTTTCTTCAATCTATCGCTTGTTTTGAAGCAGGGAGAGAATGACAAATCAAGCAAATTAGAGAACGCTCTGCTCGCGTTTGCCGACGAAATAGAGGAAAACGAGGCTGTGTGCGCCTTTTTGGGAATTGAAGATGCTTTTCCAAGCGAAGACGAAATTTACTGAAAGCGCGCTTTCTCTGCTTCCCTGCCTCGCGTGGCTTCTGCCGCTTATTGTGTGTGAGCCTCTGTCAAGCGCGCTCGCGCTGATTTCGGCTTCGCTTTTGCACGAGGCGGGTCATATTTTCGCCTTTTTTATAACCTCGTCGCCGCGTCCTAAATTAGAGGGCGCGCCCTTCGGCTTTATTCTTATGCCAAGCAGTCCCCTCTCCTACAAAAAAGAGCTTATAATCGCGCTTTTCGGCCCTCTTTTCAATCTTTTGTTTGCAATGTCGCTTCTTTTTCTGGCTCTGCCGTCGCCGAATGACGCAGAATACTATTTTATCCTTCTTAATATTATGATAGCGCTCTACAATCTTCTCCCCTTATACTTTCTTGACGGGGGGAGGATTTTGTTTTCTCTTTGCGCCCTGATTTTTCCGCTTTCTGTCTCCGAAAAAATAAGAGATTGCGTGTCCTTCATTTTCTTGCTTTCAATGCTTTTTTTATCCCTTTGGCTTATTATGATGAGAGGTGTCGGATACACTCTTTTTCTCGCCGCAGGGCTTTTTACATTCTTTTCTTCCAAAAAGCAACGATAAGCGAGAATTTGAGAGGAAAATAAAGTTAAATTGAGTTTTTCGGGCAAAAATCGCGTTTTCTTACGGTTTATTGCGATTAATTCCGTTTTTTTGCGTTTTTTTCAACTTTTTTTTAAAAATGTATTGCATTTCTTATAGATATTTGCTATAATGCTTTTCGAATTAATTTTTATACCTCGAAAGGAGCATTATACTGGTAAAAAGATGGAAAAAATCATTGAGTTAAGAGGAATTTCAAAAGAATATGACGGAGAACAGATACTTAATTCGATAAATCTCTATATAAGAGATAATGAATTTGTTACTCTTCTCGGACCTTCGGGCTGTGGTAAAACGACTACACTTCGTATTATAGGCGGGTTTGAAACACCCGACGAAGGACGCGTTTTCTTTGACGGAAAGGATATAACCGACCTTCCGCCGTATAAAAGACAGGTAAATACCGTCTTCCAAAAATATGCGCTGTTCCCTCATCTTAATGTTTATGATAATATAGCGTTCTCTTTAAGGCTTAAAAAGGTTCCCGAAAAGGAAATCTCGGTAAGAGTAAAGGAGCTTCTTGAGCTGGTTGCTCTCAAGGGCTTTGAGCGCAGAAACGTAAATCTGCTCTCGGGCGGTCAGCAGCAGCGTGTCGCTATCGCCCGCGCGTTGATAAGCAATCCCCGCGTGCTTTTACTCGACGAGCCGCTCGGCGCGCTCGACCTGAAGCTTCGCAAGGATATGCAGAACGAGCTTAAAAAGATACAGAAGCAAACGGGAATTGCCTTTATTTACGTAACGCACGATCAGGAGGAGGCTCTATCCATGTCGGATACGGTTGTCGTTATGGCAAACGGTGTTATTCAGCAGATAGGCACTCCGACAGACATATATAACGAGCCGAAACACGCCTTTGTCGCTGACTTTATAGGCGAAAGTAATATAGTTGACGGCGTGATGAAGGAGGACTACAAGGTTACCTTTGCGCGTCACACCTTTGACTGCGTTGACTTCGGCTTTGAGAAAAACGAGAGCGTCGACGTAGTTGTACGTCCTGAGGACGTGGACGTGGTTTCTCCCGACAAGGGAATGCTTAAAGGAACTGTAACGTCGGTTACCTTCAAAGGCGTTCACTATGAAATAATAGTAGATATACACGGCTTTAAGTGGATGATACAGTCGACTGACTACGTTGAAGAGGGCGCTAATATCGGTCTCTACATAGAGCCTGACGCAATACATATTATGAAGAAATCCGAATTTTCGGGTATGTTCGGTGACTATAGCTCCTATAGCGACGAGCTTGACGAGCTTTCTAATCCCGAAACGGAGGACGAAAATGACCACTAAAAAATCATTTTTTCATTCTGTTGCCGCATATCCGCATATTGTATGGAGTATTCTCTTTATAATTGCGCCGCTTGTCTTTGTAATCTATTACACCTTTACCGACAGCGAGGGCGCTTTCACGCTTGAGAATATTGTAAATTTGGCTAATCCCGACTATCTTTCCATATTTATGCGCTCGATATGCTTCGCTATTGTAGCGACCTTTATCTGCCTTGTTATCGCATATCCGCTTGCGTATTTCATTTCCCGTATGAAAGAGTCAAGACAGAGAATTCTTACTCTTCTCGTAATGCTTCCCATGTGGATGAATCTGCTCATCCGTACGTATTCCTGGATGAACATTCTTGAAAATAACGGTCTTATAAACACGCTTCTTTCAAAGATAGGTATAGGCCCTTTCCAGATGCTTGGAAACAGCGCAGCCGTCGTTTTGGGAATGGTTTATAACTTTCTTCCCTATATGGTGCTTCCCATTTGCACCGTAATGAGCAAGATAGACGTGCGCCTCTTAGAGGCGGCGGGCGACCTCGGATGTAATAATCTGAAGACTATGACAAAGGTCATTATGCCTCTCAGCGTGTCGGGCGTCATTTCGGGAATTACTATGGTTTTCGTTCCCTCCGTCAGCACCTTCTATATCTCTCAGAAGATGGGCGGCGGAAACTTCGACCTCATAGGAGACACGATAGAGCGCCAATTTATGCTTAACTACGACTATAATATGGGCGCTTCCCTCTCCTTCATTCTTATGATACTTATATTTATAAGCTTAGCTGTAATGAACAGATTCGGCGACGACGAGGGAGGTATAGTGGTATGAAATCTCTTTCCAAAATCTATACCGCGCTCATTATGCTCTTTCTCTACGCCCCTATTATCGTAATGATAGTGTTCTCCTTTAACTCGTCCAACAGCTTGGCTGTTATGGACGGCTTTTCACTCGGGTGGTATAAAGAGCTTTTCAGAAGCGAGGAGGTTTTGAACGCGCTGTCCAACACTCTCGTGCTTGCTGTGCTTTCCGCTACCGTTGCCACAATTATAGGAACGGCGGCGGCTGTCGGAATTGACAGAATGCGCAGCCGCAGGGTAAAAAATGTTATTCTGGGCGTTTCCAATATTCCTATGATGAACCCCGATATAGTAACGGGTATTTCTATGGCGCTTCTGTTCGCTTTTGTTATGACTGCGCTTGGTAAAGAAACCATGCTCGGCTTCTGGACCGTGCTTATAGCGCATATAACCTTTAATATCCCCTACGTAATTCTCTCCGTGCTTCCCCGTCTGCGCCAGATGGACAAGCATCTTTCGGAGGCTGCTATGGACCTTGGCTGCACAAAGCTGCAATCCTTTTTCAAGGTAGAGCTTCCCAACCTTGTTCCCGGCATTTTCAGCGGCTTTATTATGGCGTTTACGCTCTCGCTCGACGACTTTATAATAAGCTACTTTACCGCCGAGGAATTCCAGACGCTTCCCATAGTTATATACGGAATGACGAAGCGCACCGTAACCCCCGATATGTATGCCCTCTCGACGCTCATTTTCGGCACGGTGCTTGTATTGCTTATTCTTTCAAACGTTATGCAATCTCGCGCCGATAAGCACAAAAACGGACAAAATAAGGTCAAAATCAAGCGCGTAAGAACGAGAAAGGAGGGACAGGCAATATGAAAAAGCTGTTTACATTTCTTCTTTTGATTTGCCTTTTGCTTTCAAGCGTCCTCCTATTTTCCTCCTGCGGTCAAAAGGTGAGAAAATTCTACATTTACAACTGGGGCGAATATATGCCTCTCGGCGATGAGGGAATGATGAATGTTCCGAAGGAGTTCGAGGCATACTATAACGAAACTCACGATGAAAAAATAAAGGTCGTCTACTCGATATTCTCAAGCAACGAGGATATGTATGCGAAGATGAAAAACGGCACGAGCAAGATAGACCTTGTAATTCCGTCGGACTATATGATAGCGAGACTCATATCCGAAAATATGCTTCAAAAGCTCGATTTCGAAAACATCCCCAATTATTCTTATATTGACTCGCAGTTCAAAAACACAGACGGACAGGCAAACGGCCCCTATTTCGACCCACTCTGCGAATACAGCGTACCTTACACCTACGGAACTGTAGGTCTTATCTACAACACCACTATGGTTGACGAAGAAGACGTAAATACCTGGCGCGTGCTTTGGAATAAAAAGTACACGGGTATGATATTGAACTTCAATAACAGCCGTGACGCCTTTGGTATCGCGCAGTATATCTTAAGCGCCGAAACAGGTCACAATTTTCAGGACGACAACTACGTAAACACGTCCGACAAGTCTCGCTGGGACGAATCTCTTGCGCTTTTACAGGCGCAAAGACCGTATATGCAGGCGTACATTATGGACGAGGTCTTTAATAAGATGGAAAGCGGGGCGGCGGCTCTCGCCCCCTACTATGCGGGTGACTTTTACACTATGCAGGAGGTAAACGAGGATCTGGCTTTCGCTTACCCCCAAGAGGGCACGAACATTTTCGTTGACGCTATGTGCGTACCTAAAGCATCAAAGAACAGGGATATCGCCGAAGAATTTATAAACTTTATTCTTGAGCCCGAAATAGCTCTCGAGGTGGCGGAGTACATTTGCTACGCCTGCCCCAACACCAGCGTAACGGAAAACGAGAATTACAGCTTCCTCGACGATGAAATTCTCTACCCCGACACAGACTCTATGCCCTTCTACTATTTTGAAAATCTTGACACCGAAACGCTCAGGTATTCAAACTCCCTTTGGGAAAAATTGAAGGTCGAAAGCTCGTCGGGCACGGGAATTTACGTTTTCGCCGCTATTATTGTGCTTGGCTGTATCGTTTTTGCCGTATTTCTGGCAATTAAAAAAAGAATTCTGCGGAAATATTATTAAAAACTCTTGACATTTAGAAGCTTTTAATGTATAATGATTTGTGCGCTATTCGGAATACAAGCACATTTATTTTGTTTAATAAAATAAACATATACTCTCAAACATTAAGAAGGAGGTGCCACAATGAAAAGAACATACCAGCCCAAGAAAAGACAAAGAAAAGTTGAGCATGGCTTCAGAAAAAGAATGGCAACCGCTAACGGCAGAAAAGTTCTCAAGAGAAGACGCGCAAAGGGTAGAGCTCAGCTCACCTATTAATTGTCACACAAGGTGACCACAAAACTCCGATACCTCACTTTTTGTGCCTTATCGGAGTTTTTGTTTTAAAGACTTAAGGCAGAGGTTATTTATGAAATTTAAGGCGATCTGCGAAAATCACTTGTATTCCAAAGCTTACGCGAAGGGCAAGCGCGCCGTTTTTAGCGCCGTGGCAGTACACGTTTTGCCCGACTATGCTTCAGAGAGATTGCGCCGAGCGCATCCCGAGAAGATAAAAATGAACCGTTTAGGCCTCACCGTCTCGAAAAAAATCGGAAATGCGGTTAAGAGAAACCGCGTAAAGCGCATCTTGCGCGAGGGCTACCGTACGGTTATATCGGAAAACAGCCTGAAGACAGGCTTTCTCATTGTAATAGTTGCAAGAGAAAAGGCAGTCGGCATGAAATCGGGCGAAATCGCCAAAGAGCTTTATGCCGCATTCAAAAAACTGAATATGCTTACAGAACAGAGCAATAAAGCCTTATGAAACATATTTGTATTGCACTTATCAAAGCGTATCGAAAATTCATCTCACCCATAAAACCGCCCTGTTGCAGGTTTACTCCTACCTGCTCTGCCTATGCTATAGAAGCATTTCAAAAACGTGGCTTTTTTATAGGGCTCGGACTTACAATATGGAGAATTCTCCGTTGCAATCCCTTCGGAAAGGGCGGATACGATCCCGTCCCCGAGCGCTCTTCACACAGGAAAATGGATGAGAATGACAAAAAAGAGAGAAAGTGAATTAAAAAATGAACAGTATTTTCGACATTATCAATATCCCATTCGGATATTTTATGCGTTTCTGCTATTCTATCACGGGGAACTACGCTATATCGCTCTTGCTTTTCGCTTTAGCGGTTAAAATTCTTTTTATTCCCTTTGGTATCAAGCAGCAGAAAACACAAATTCAAAACGCCAAGCTGCGCCCCAAAATGATGGCTATAGAGAAAAAATATGCGGGACGTACCGACCGAGCGACACTTAACAAAAAGCAGCAGGAAATTATGGACTTGCAGCAAAAGGAGGGCGTATCTCCCCTTTCGGGCTGTCTGCCTATGCTTATTCAGCTTCCCGTAATTATGGCACTTTATAACATAGTCCGTAAGCCTCTGACCTACGTTTGCCGTTTTTCTTCAGAGCTTATCACGGCTCTTAAAGACAAGGTTGTTGAGCTGAACCCCGTTCTTGACGTGAAAAAGCTCGACGAAATCAGCCTTGTTTCAGAAATGAAAACGCTCGGCTATGATAAATTCACGGCATTCGAGGGCTTTGACTCCGAGCTTATTCCTCACTTTGAGATTTTTAATGATTTTGATCTCTCCGCGATTCCCTCGCTCACAAGCTGGCTTGTTATCATACCTATTTTGGTTTTCGCTTCCCAGTTCTTTACTATGAAGATTTCAAGGAAGCTCAATCCTATGACTCAAATGACCTCTGACACGCCTCAGAACGTGAAGATGTCCAACGCTATAATGGACTTCTCTATGCCGCTTATGACACTTTTCTTTGCTTTCAATATGTCTGCGGCTATAGGTCTTTACTGGATTTATCAGTCTATTATAAGTATGATTCAATCTGTGATTCTGGCAAAGGCGATGCCTATCCCCGTATTTACTGAAGAGGATTATCGCAAGGCTGAGAGGGAAATGAAGGTGAAGGCGCCGAAGCCCGCGTCAAATCAGCCGAAAAAACGCTCGCTTCACGAGCGCGAGGACGACGAAGAGGACGCTCCCGTCAATACAACCGAAGCGCCTCAAGCGACACCTAAAGCTTCTGCTCATATAGGCAAAGCGCCTATCAAGTCGGAAAAGGACAAGGCAGAGGAAAAGAATGCAGAAGCCGAAGAAAATGAAAGCGGCGAAGCAAACGAAGAAGAAAACAAGTAAAAATAAGAGGTCAGTTTAAAATGAGAAAAGAAATAATTGCATCAGGAAAAGACATTCAGACGGCTATCGCCAATGCAAAGGAAGCTCTCGGCGTAAGCCCCATTGATGATATAGAATATGAAGTAATCGACTTGGGAAGCAAGGGCATTTTCGGAATTATCGGCGCGAAGCCCACAAAGGTAAAGGCGTATATCGAGCTTCCCGACGCAAATCCCGAAAGGTCTCGCAAAAAGGAACGCTCAGGCGCTAACAACAATGCTCAGAGAAATGAAAATTCTTCCCGCAAAAACAAGAACGGAAAGAACCGTCATCGCAGAAACGATACCGTTTCTGATGAAATCCTTGAAAAGATAAAGAGTGAGCATAACGAAAACGCCCCCTCAAAATCGGCGGCTGTTCCCGAAGCAGAGCTTACCTTTGAAAAGCTTGAGGTATCCGACGGCATCGACCTTTCCTACGATTTCGTAAAAAATCTTATTGATAACCTCGGAATTAACGCGTCGGCAGAGCTTTATTCCTGCAGCGACGGCACCAGAAGAATAACTATCGAAGGCAAGGACGCAAGTATTCTTATAGGTCACCACGGCGACACGTTAGACGCTTTGCAGTACCTTTCCAACCTCGCAAGCGCAAAGAAAAACGCAGAGGGCGAAAAGAATCACAGCAGAGTTACAATAGATATTGAGGGCTATCGCGCAAAGAGAGAGGAAACACTCAGAGCTCTTGCACGTAAAAAGGCTGCTCAGGCTCTCAAAAATAACCGCAGCGTTATGCTTGAGCCTATGACTCCCTACGAGAGAAGAATAATCCACTCGGAAATTCAGACAATAGAGGGCGTTTCCACCAATTCAATAGGCGCGGATAATAACAGAAAGATAGTTATTTATCTCACCGACAAAATCAAATCAAGCTCATCTTCCAAGAAAGAAGAAAAGGAAACGGAAGTCGATGAATAATCCGACTGCTACAATTACGGCAATCTCAACCCCGTCCGGCAAAGGCGGGGTTGCACTTATAAGAACGTCGGGCGACGACGCAGTTTCCATAGTCTCAAAATGCTTTATTCCGAGAAGCAATAAGCCGCTGTCGGAATACCCGTCCCGAACGGCAGTATACGGAGACGTTATTCTGAACGGGGAAAAGATAGATGACGCAGTCGCCACAATTTTCCGCGCGCCCGCCTCGTACACGGGCGAGGACACGGTGGAAATTACCTGTCACGGCGGCTTTCTCATCACAAAAACCGTCCTCGAAGCCGTTCTTGCCTGTGGCGCAAAGGCGGCAGAGGCGGGCGAATTCACTCGCAGAGCCTTTCTTTCGGGCAAATTAAGCCTTACCGACGCCGAGGCTATAGGCTCGCTTCTTGAAGCGAAAACGCACTCACAGATACTTCTTAATTCTCACACCTCAAGGACCCGTATGAACGAGGAAATTTCCTCACTCAGCGAAAGCCTTTTGCTTTTGATGTCAAGCTTGTACGCAAGCATTGATTTTCCCGACGAGGACTTAGCAGAGCTTTCTCCCGAAGAGACGCTTGAGACTCTTGAAAACGCTCTTTCGAAAATTGAAGCCCTGCTTAAGACCTATAAAACGGGACACGCCATAAACGAGGGTATTCCTACGGTTATATGCGGAAAGCCGAACGTGGGAAAAAGCACGCTTTATAATACGCTTTGCCGAGGAGAGTACGCTATAGTCAGCGAATATGCGGGAACGACGCGCGACCTGCTTGAAAAAACGGTATCGCTCGGACGTGTAACGCTTAATCTCACCGACACGGCGGGAATACATGAAACCGACGCGCCTGTCGAAAAAATAGGAATCTCCCTTTCAAAGAAGAAGATAGAGGAAAGCGAGCTTATTCTGCTTGTTTTAGACGGCTCTTCTCCGCTTGATTGCGAGGATTTTGAGCTTATAGAGCATTTACGTCTCGCAAGTGTTCCCGTAATTGCCATAATAAACAAGAGCGATCTCGAGCAAAAGGCGGATGCCGAGTTTATAAGGCAGAATTTCGAATACGTCGTGACGATTTCGGCAAAAAACGGGGGCGAGAACGAATTGTCAACTATAGTTGACAAGCTCTTCACAGACGAAAAGGTGTCGCTCGGAAGCGACGCCATCGTATCGGGTGCAAGACAGTATGCGTCTCTTATTCGCGCGCGCGATTTTCTTACGTCGGCCATCTCGTCGCACAAGGCGGGGTATCCGTCGGATTTAGTCTCCTCTGACGTAAGCCTTGCGATTTCTTCTCTTTCAGAGCTTGACGGCAGAGCGGTAAACGAGGATATTATTTCAGGCATTTTCAGCCACTTCTGCGTAGGAAAATAAAAAAGAGCCCTTTATTAAAGGGCTCAAGACTATAAAGGCTCTGATACAGTTTTTTCGCTTTATCTTTTTCTTGAGAAAAGCATATAAAGTATTACGCCTATTGCCGCGATAATAACAATCGCGAGTATTACTCCCCAAATTGCCATTCCGTTATCGTTTTCATTATTTTGCGCGGTAGTGGTAGGTGCTGAGGTGCTTGGCCCCTGAGTAGAGCTCGGACTGTTTGTTGTTACCGACGGCGTAGTTCTGTCTGACGTTGACGGAGAAGTGTTATTACTACCGTTCTCGCCTGTGAGTCCGGGTAGAATCGCGCTTCCTCCGTTCTGTGTTCCCTGCTCGCTCGGTGTCATTGTTCCGTTTTGCATGGGGAGAGTTACTCTTGGAAGCGTCACATCCGTATCCCCCTCAATTATGCCGTCCCTGTCGGTAACGACGCCGTCACGGACAGAGGGCGCGGCGTACGTCGGCACAAGCAGACAAAACGATAACACCGCAAAAAGCATTAGGGCGAGCAATACGCATTTTTTATTCTGCTTCATTTTTCTTCCTCTTTGGAATGTGTTTATTTTAATTTGATTTTATAAAATATTTTGCAGGTCCAATACTTTTGCGTTACATTTCTATTTGCCTGCAAATAATATTATTTCCGACGAAAAAGAAATTAATCGAGAGTTTAAATGGTTATTATGGAAACAAAAAGATTCAAAAAAAATGACAACGGCTTTGTTTGCGAAAATTGCAAAAAAGATGTACATCCACTTGGCTACAGCTCAAGAAATCACTGTCCCTTCTGCCTCTGCTCTCTACACGTAGATATTATGCCCGGCGACAGAGCCAACGAATGTAAGGGCCTTTTAAGACCTGTAAAGGTAGAGCTTAACTCAAAAAAAGGGTACGTGATAGTTCACAAATGCGAAAAATGCGGAGAAATCGTGCGCAATCGCGCGGCAAACGACGCAAAGGACCAGCCCGACGATATTTCGCTCCTTATAAAGCTGAGCGTCGGGCAGTATATGTGATAAATTCGGATTTGCAATCGAAGAAAATTAAATCTTCCCGAAAAAGTAAATCTTCTCGAAAAAGCAAATCTTCCCGAAAAAGCAAATCTTCCCGAAAAAGCAAATATTCTCGAAAAATCAAAGCTTCTCGAAAAATCAAATCCCCCCGAAGTGAAAGCTTGCTTCGGGGATTTTTTATAGCTTTTCGGTTTTCTATAGCAATTTTTAAACGTTCAACAAAATCGAATAAAGGTATTTTTTTACTCTCTCTGGGCAAGATAAAATAAAAGTCTTGGAGGAGTTATGTGCACCTGTATATCGAAAAAAATAGAGAATAAAAATTATTTCGGCAGAACTATGGATATAGACGAGAGCTTCGGGGAAAGAGTCGTCATCACGCCAAGAAATTACCCGTACAGGCTAAAAAACGGAAAAGCGCTTGACATACATTTTGCCATACTCGGTATGGCGGCAGTTGAGCTCGGATATCCCTTTTACGCCGACGCTATGAATGAAAAGGGACTCTCGATGGCAGGTCTTAATTTCCCCATCAGCGCTCATTATGAAAAAAATGCGGGAATAAAGGCAGATAACGCTCTTGCCCCCTACGAGCTTATCCCGTTTGTGCTTGGCTCGGCAAGCGATATTCCGTCGGCGAAAAGGCTGCTCTCGCACGTCAAAATCTGCGACGTTCCATTTAGTGAAAAAACAGGCACCTCGCCTCTGCATTGGCAGATAGCCGACAGAGACGGAAAATGCGTCGCGCTTGAATGCACGCGCGAGGGCTTGAAGATATATGACAACAGAACGGGAATACTGACGAACGAGCCGCCATTCCCCTCTCAGATAGCGCATCTTGAGCATTACAGAGGTCTTTCAAGCCATTCAAAAAACGGAGAAATAAAAAGTAAACTTATGTTGTCAGATTCAAGTCTTGGAAACGGCGCTCTCGGTCTGCCGGGCGACGCTACCTCGCCTTCCCGATTTGTACGCGCCGCATTTCTCTCGGCAAATCTGGAATGCGAGGAAAACGAGCAGGACAGACTATGCGGTCTTTTCCGTATCCTTGAATGTGTCTCGATAGTAAAAGGCGCTGTAAAAGCAAAAAAGAAAAATCACTATACGCGCTATGTCTCGCTTATGGACACAGCAGAGGGGCTATATCGCTACCGTTTTTATAACCAGCTTTCCGCCTCCTGCGTTTCCTTTTCACAGGCCGAGCTTGAGTCTCAGCATTTAATAGAATACGGTGTTTAAAAATATTTAGGCGGATAGAGAACGCAAATCTTCTCTATCCGCTTTCTGTTTATAATTTTAAGTGCTTAACAGGCGTCAATTGAGCGAGGACGCTTCAACTGCGAGTCGCCCTAAGAGGAAAGATTATTCCTCGCGGTAAAGCGGCAGCTCAAAGTAGAAGCGCGAGCCCTCTCCAAGCGTGCTCTCTACGCCATAGCGCGCTTGGTGAAGCTCTAAAATACCTCTGACGATAGAAAGCCCAAGTCCGCTTCCGACCTTGCTTCTTTCGTGAATTTTATCGAGCTTATAGTATCTTTGCCAGATATTAGGAAGCTCGGCGGCGGGTATTCCCTCGCCGAAGTCAATTACGTCTATATGGGCAAAGCCGTCTTTTTTTACGCAATTTATTATGACTCTGCCGTTTTTGGTATAGTTAAGGGCGTTGTTCAAGAGGTTACATACTACCTGTAAAATTTTGCCCTTGTCCGCCATAATGACAGCGCCCGTGTCATAGTGAAGCTCAAAGCTGAAGCCCTCAGAGTGCTTCAAGCGTCGGTATCTTTCCACAATTTCATTTATCGACTGCGAAATATCGAAGGCCTCCATTTTTATCTGCTCGCCCTCGCTCTGCGCCCTTGAAATTTGCAAAACGTCGCCGACAAGCTCGCTAAGACGCTCGGTCTCGTCTATTATCAGCTGCATATTTTCGGGCGTTTTTTCGCTCTCTACGTCTTTCATAAGCTCGGCATATCCCTTTATCATCGTGAGAGGCGTACGCAAATCGTGAGATATATTAGCGATAAGCTCCTTTTGCATTCTGTCAAGCGCGGAGAGCTTTTCCGACGCGTCGTTTAGAGTGTCGCCAAGCTCGCAGATTTCTCGGTATCCGTCGCCTGAAAAATCCACGCCATAGTCTCCGTCTGCCAAAAGCTTCGCCTTATCGTTTAGCTTCACTATCGGATGCGATATTCGGCTCGATATCCAATAAGAGAGCAAAAGCGAGAGCAAAAGTATGATTACAGATATAAAGGCAAGCTGAAGGCGAAGAGTGCTTACCACCGAGGAAACGGGAGAAAGCTCTGCGTCAAGAAGCAGCATTATACCGTCTCCGTTTTCGTCACTCATCAATCGGCAAAGTACAAGTCTTTTGTCGGCAATCCCACGGAAAAACGGATTCTCTTCGCCTATATCTCCGTCAAAGTCGGGAATATATGCAAAAAGCTCTTCCCTCATAAATACGGGGTTGAAAAAGCTATGAATATATACCTCTGTATAATACTCGCCTCCTCGCTCGGATGCGTTCCCGTAAACATATCCTAATTGACTGCTTGTGAGCCTATGAAGCGCGCTTCCCAGCGTCTCTACAGAGGCAAGCGCTTCAAGCTTTCCGTTTGATACGCGAAAGGCTCTTATGCTATACTGGTTCTTGCGCGCCACGCTCTCTACCGTGTCCGAAAAGTTGGCGTAAGTATATTGCTCTGAAAGCGAGCTTGACACGCGCTCCATTCCCGAAAGGGTATTTCTGTAATAAAACGCGTCTAAAAGCAGAGTCTGACAGAGCCACAGAATAGCGATTATGATAAGCGAAAAGGTTATAAAATAAGCAAAAATGCGTCTCTTTATCCCTTTTCTTTTTTTATTTCCTTTATTTTTCATCAGGCGCGTCAAATCTGTATCCCATTCCTCTCAAGGTAACTATAAAAGAGCTGTATTTTCCGAGACTCTTTCGCAAAAGCTTTATATGCGTATCAAGCGTCCTGTCGTCGCCGAAGAAATCATATCCCCAGACCTCTGTAATCAGCTTTTCTCTCGAAAGAGCTATTCCCTTATTTCTTATCATATAGAAAAGAAGCTCATATTCCTTAGGCGAAAGCGACGCCTGGTGTCCGTCTATAAACACCGTCCTTGCCGAAAGGTCTGCCGTAAGTCCTCCGAAAACGTAGAGCTCTCTGTCCTTTTCGGTCTTGTCCTTGACAGCGCTTCTTCTTATTACGGCATCTACCCTCAGCATAAGCTCACGGGGCGAAAAGGGCTTCACTATATAATCGTCAGCCCCAATCTCAAAGCCGTTGATTTTATCATACTCCTCGCCGCGAGCGCTTAACATAAGTATAGGAACGTCCGAAAAGCGTCGAATTTCACGGCAGGCGGAAAAGCCGTCGAGCTCTGGCATCATAATATCTAAAATGATAGCGTCTGGATCTTCCTCTCTCGCTTTCTCTACTGCCTGCATACCGTTTTCCGCTTCGCAGACGGAATAAGAGCTGAATTCAGCGTATTTTCTTATTATGTTTCTTATTTGCGCTTCGTCATCTGCAATTAAGAGCTTGTACATAGTCTCTCCTTTATGAAAAAACAAGGGGACGCTTCCGAGCGCTCGAAAGAATCCCCTCTGTTAAATTTTATATAACTGCAAGGGCTTCATTTGAATTATTCAAATTTTAAAAATTCCCTTTATTCTGCGCTTGAAGCAAGGCTTGTCGGATTGTATTCATTGATATCAATTTTTACCGTGTAGGTATTATAGGTGTATCCGAATCTGCCGTTCGCTTCCACGCGATAGAGCGTAAGCTCTACCTTATCGCCTATCTCCTTGCTGCATAAAACGGTGCGTATATCGTTTATACTGCTTATATTCTTGCCGTCTATAGCGACCAAAATATCGTCCTTTTCTATAGCAGTCTGCCCACTTGCGATAAGGCGGTCGTTATGCTTATATTCCTGAATATATAAATAGCTGCCGCTGCTTCTGAAGGTGATATCCAGACTTGGAATGCCCGACGCGTAGCCTTGGTTTATGATTTCAAGAGCGACACGGTAAGCCGTATTTATCGGAATGGCGAAGCCTATGCTCTCAACGCTCGTGCCCGACGACTTCGCGTTTACTATACCAATAAGCTGTCCCTGCATATTGAAAAGACCGCCGCCCGAATTTCCTGGGCTTACAGGCGCAGAGTGCTGAATCAGCGTCATAGCTACGCCCTCGATAAGAATATCTCGTGTTACCGCGCTAATTATTCCCGGGGTGATAGTTCCACTGAAAAGACCAAGCGGGTTTCCTATAGCCGCTATGTCCTGTCCCGCCTTCAAGGTACTGCTATCGCCTATCTCAGCGACTGCTAATTCATCCTCCGTTTCAATGCGAAGCACGGCTATATCGTTAGTCCAGTCGCGTTCTAAAAGCTCTGCCGTGTATCCTTCGGCATCTCCGTTTATCGCAAATACCTTTATCGTGTTATATCCGTCCACCACGTGATTGTTGGTTACTATATAATAGGTGTTGCCCGTGTTCGCGATTATAACTCCGCTTCCCGCGCCGCTTTCTACGTAGTTTCCGTAAAACACACTGTAAACAGTCGCTTCCGTTGTGATAGATACAACCGTTTTTGCCGCCTTCTCGTTTACGTATACGTAGCTGCCCTCAGTAGGCGCTGCTACAGGGGAGTCGTATTTCGGAATTGATATCGTCGTTTCGGGCGCTTTAACAACAGGGTAAGACTGTTCGTTTGGCGCCGTTGTCGCAAAAATATTATTGTTCAAGGGGTTCTTCGCCGAGGGCGAGTCTGCGTCCTGCCGCCCTATGACGTAACCGCCAAAAAGCGCGCCGAGTATAATAGCGATAGAAAGAAGGACGTAAAGAGGAGTGAGATTTTTTCTGCGAACGCTTCTTCCGCTTCTCTTCGGCTCATACTCGATAGACGAGGAATTGTAAGATGGGCTGTATGACTGTCCTTCGGATTTATATTCTCCGCTTCTGCTCTCGCCATCATTTGAAGCGCCAGAGGCGCTTCTGTACTCGCCGTCATTTGACGCGTCAAGCTCACTTGCGCCCTTCTTATCTTCCTCTTTTTTTATTTGCTGCGAATTTTCTGTATTTTCATTACTGTTTTCTTCATTATTAAAATCGTTTCTACTCTCGAAATCTGACATATATTTTTCCTCCTGCCTTAATTATCTCCGATTATAACACCGTAATGTGAAAAGCATGTGAAAATCAAGCATTTTTCCTATGAAAATCACCTGTTTCTGTCAATATAATCCTGTAAAATAATTTCTGCCGAAAGCGCGTCTATTACGCTTTTACGCTTTTTACCTCCGACGCCCGTAATGCTTAAGAGCTGATGAGAAACGACTGTGGAAAGGCGCTCGTCATACATAGTAATAGGAATTTCCGTAAGGCTTGACAGAATTTCGGTAAAAGCGCGCACAACCTCGGCGCGTCCGCCCTCGCTTCCGTCCATATTTTTAGGAAGTCCTACCACTATAAGAGAAACGCCGTTTTTCTTCGCTTCCTCAGAAACTCGGATAGCGGTATTTCTCATTCCGCCCTCCTTTAAGGTGCAGTAGGCGGAAGAAAGACTGCCGCTTATATCGGAAAGCGCAAGTCCCGTCCTAACGTCACCGTAATCTACGCCCATTATTCTCTTGCCTTTTACGCTGAAATCCATATAATATCATTCCTCTTTTTTATATACATATGTATATTGTATCACAAAATGAGGGTTTTGTCTATATCGCTTGACTTATTTTTTCAAATGTCGTATAATAATCGTAATAAATTTATAAGGAGTATGAAGTGAAATACGGCATTTTAACCTGTCCCGTATGTAAAAAAGCGCTATCAGGCGACGATAAGAGCGCGCGATGTGAGAACGGGCACAGCTTCGACCTTGCAAAACAGGGCTACATAAATCTATTGCTTTCCTCGTCTCAGTCCTGCCACGGTGATAACAGGCAGATGACAGAGGCGAGAAGAAAATTTCTCTCTGAGGGGCATTATTCGCCACTATGTAACGCTCTCTGCGAAAAGGTGAATGAATACGCAAAGGACGGCGACGTTTTAATAGACTGCGGCTGCGGTGAATGCTATTATACCGACGCCATATATAAAGCATTAAAGCAGAATAGCAAGAGCTCTGCCCTTTATGGCTTCGATATTTCAAAAGACGCTATTCTTTTTGGCGCAAAGAGAAACAGAGATATTTCTCTTTTGGTCGCAGGGGTATACCATATGCCCTTTTCCGACTGCTCGGCAGATATGCTCTTCAGCATCTTCTCCCCGTTTGCGCGAGAGGAATTTCTTCGCGTACTAAAAAAGGGGGGACTTCTCTTTTCGGTAATACCGACGGAAAACCATTTATGGTCTTTAAAAAGGGCTATATATGAAACTCCCTATAAAAACGAACTCGCCGACTATAATATCGAGGGCTTTTCTCTTATAGAAAAGGTAGAAATAAAAAACAGGATAACTCTCTCGGACGAATCTCTTCACAGCCTCTTTATGATGACGCCCTATTATTACAAAACGTCGGAGTCGGACAGACAGAAAATTTATTCGCTCTCCTCTCTTGACGTAGAAACCGAATTTGAAATTCTGATATATAGGAAGCTCTGACGTACACCTCATCCACCGCTAAAGCGGT
>JAZQGJ010000013.1:0-2436 GCA_045539995.1 Eubacteriales bacterium | reverse complement strand
AACTCGGAGCACCGTATGGTGTACCGAGTTTTTTCTTTCTTTGGTTGTCGAAGCTTATGGGATTTTGAACCTCACGAGCTACGCTCTATGACCGAGCGCACAAGCGCTAAGCGACGTGCGCGTCGGGGTCTATGCTTGCCGTCCGCAGTCGTGGTCCTCTGCGGAGGAACGGGTAGCCCGCAGGCTACAGCACTGCCAATTGAAGCGCCCTAAGGCGCATCAATTAGGCAGCCATAGCAACGTAATTGTTGTCGTTTATTTTTAAATTTGAGCAGTTATCGGGATTACTCAGCCCGCCACGCTTATCATACCTCAAAATCCCCGTCGAAACCATTACGAGCCCGTGTATGATGATTAATAATATCACATTTTTACGAAAAATCAAGAGATTTTTGTCAAAAACAAATTACATCTTGCTATTTTCAGGAAAATATGTTATTATGGACGCAGATGGGGTGATAATATGCTTTTTAATATTTTTAAAAGAAGCCCAAGGAGAGTGGATTTCCCGAAGAAGCAAAATACAAGTTTAGAGATTTTGTTCGCTTCCGTCACCGCGGAGAGCTTCATCACGGCTTTATACACGAGGCTCGTCTTGACGAAGAGGGGAACGTTATATATACCATTCAGATGGGCGGGGAGTGCCCTACCTTCGTTTATAACTATAAAGAAGAAAGTATTATTGGAAAGGTGAACTGATATGAAAAAAATATTATTGCTTTTATTGATTTTTGCGCTCTCTTGCTCGCTATTTTCGTGCTGTCTCAAGTGGAACACCCGGGACGCGGAAACGGTGCATTTTTTGACGATAGATCAGCCCGACTTATTTTTTAACACGGTTCAGGGCGGCACGTTTGACGGAGAATATTTTTACGTTGCCTTTATAAATAAAACTCTTCCCACGGAGACGGCGATAATCGTTAAAGCCGACATGGACGGCAACGTGGTAAAGCAAAGCGAGATATTGCCGCTCGACCACGCGAACAGCATCACGCTCCTTGAGAACGGCGACCTTATGATAGCTCACTGTCAATCGCCCGACGGACATTATTACAGATATTCCATACTCGACAAGGACACCTTTGAGATAATAGAGACGAAGGACCTCAACGAGCCCTTTATGTCCATCGCATACTGCAAGGAAAAGCAGGTCTTTGTCGGCGGAGAGTGGAACGGCGACAAGATGAACGTTTACGGAAGGGATCTTCAGCTTTTGTATTCGTTTGAGGTGGATTATAGGGAAAACACAACGCCGCAGAGCTATTACTGCGCCGATGACGTTATATATGCCATCAGGGGCAGTCTTGAGGGCGTTTTCCACAATTACATTTACATATTCTCATATGACGGACATACCTTGCTTGAATATGAGATGGATCTCCCCGGTCTTTGCGAGGCAGAGGCGGTGAGTGTTATTGACAACGAGATATACGTCATCTGCGGTGATTACGATAAATGTGAAATCTATAAGGTGAACAATCTATTGAGATAAATTATCTTGGTTAAAGGAGATTAGTATGAAAAAAATTTTTATTGGCGCTTATCTCGCTTGTTTTAGTGCTCTCGATGGCATCCTGCGATCTGCTTTTCGCACCTGTTGAGAATACAACGACGAGGCCTACTACGTCAAGCACTACCACAACGACCACAACGACCACAACGAGCTCGAGCATTGGCGGCGGAATGGTGAATCCCCCCATTGACGTGCCGACCTTCCCGCAGTACGTCAAGAGCGTGGCAGGTCTCAACGAGCAGATCGTTGTTACGATCGACGATACCTTTGACATAATTTCAACATTATTATACCACAAAACGACAATGATTGCAATAATATGACAATGAAAGAGAAATATTAGAGATAGCACAACAACTGAATGATTTATATTTAAAAATCTCAAAAAATCGATAACAAAGAATTTCACGAATTTTGAAATATTGAGCCGTTGAGTTCAAATCCCGTAAGCACTTCATCGAAAATATCTTTTTTATAGCTCTTTCACAAATAAGGAACAGTAGATTGATACGGGTAGTATCGACCTACTGTTTTCTTTTTCTCGTTAAAAGATAGCCGAAAGTCCTTGGTATACAAGGGCTTTTTCTCTTTGGTGGTGCATTTTGGTATTTGCGGTGCCTATATCCTGTGCCTCGGATACTCAAAAATGCAGAAAAGCACTACTCCCCGTCAAGGTGTAGTGCCTTCCTATCGTTAAAATACCGCTATTCGTTAGATTACAAGAACTACGGCTATATCATAAATTTCCCTCTGTACGATCCGATACCGCCGATATCGTGAACCTCCCGATATCCCTTGCCCCTCAGATAAGCCGCCGCGCGGGCGCTTCGTCCTCCGCTGAGGCAATGGACGTACAGAGGAGTGTTTTTATCCTTTATAACCGAATCCACTTTGTCGATCTCGTCAAGCGGAAGATTTCGGCT
>JAZQGJ010000012.1:0-24525 GCA_045539995.1 Eubacteriales bacterium | reverse complement strand
TCTGCTTGTCGGTAAAGCCGTTTGCCTTCATCTGCCGTATCAGCCTGCGTATTCTCGCCTGGTCGTCAGCATTCAGCTCTCTGTATTCAGGCACGTTCTCCTTCGCAAACTCCGCCGACTCCGCAACGGTCATTGTCTTGCGCTCGGTTGTTTCGCTCTTGCTGACAAAGTCTGATGTGTCTGCTGTATCGCTGTCCGTGTCGGATAGAGCAAATCTTACGCCTTTTTTTCGTTCTTTAATGAGGAAATCAGGGTTATCCTCAAGCAATCGCTTAATGTGACCTGCTGAAGTGTCGCGTTTTTTGGCATATCTCGTTATCACTCGCTTGTTTTCGTTTTCTACCGCTTGTTCAATACTTTTTGTGGGCTTTGCCTTGTGATTATCCTTTATGTAATACTCGGAATTTATCTTTATGACATGTTTTGTTTTTCCCGATACGTCCTTAAAAGTGTGGACTACTTTGATGGGCGATTCTTGTATTAGGGCTTTAGGTCCCCTGTCAACATAACGCCTACTTTCTTCGCTCGGAAGAGCCTTTTTGTCGGAAGTTAATACTTGAACTCCTCTATCTCCATTATCCGAAGAAACTCTTCCTTCGTTATTTTCGGATTGTTCCGAAGTGTCTGACAAGTTTTCTCGCGATACATATCCGACATCGCTATTGCTATCGTTATCCAATTCAAACCTAAGTCTCTCAAAGAGTTCTCTGTCGACATATCCATTTTCATATGCCTCCTCGTTTATTTTTTGTAGATATGTTTGTACTTTATTTTTAATTTTGTTAGGCGGTATAATTTTTCTAACGGCAACGTGTCCGTCTAATTTTCCATTGTGCTTAGAGGAATCGATGATGTATATAGTGTCGTCTTTTGCTATTGCGATTCCGTTACCTATGCAATTATCGAGTCCTGAATATAGTTTAAATAATTGTCTTTTTAGATATTCATTGTTTTCTTCGCCTATTTTTAAAGGTGAAATATATTTTATTGTTTTTCTTCTGCTCTTACTGCTTTTAGCATACCTCACTCCAGCTTCGTTGTCAAGAGGTTTTGCTACGTTTTGAGAAATATTTTGCGTATTCGAGTCTGCATTCGCTGTAGCCGTTGCATTATTAACGTTTGCGTTTACATTATCAACGTTAGAATTTACATTCTCTGTAGCGATATTTGCGCTCTCAGCGACAATATTTCCACTTTCAGAGGCTAAATTAGAATTTTCTTCGGGATTTATTGTAGGTATACTACCAATATTCGCCTTATTAGCCTTATATTTATTATAAAGCTCGTCAAGCTTTCCGCTTGCCTTCAGCTCTGCCACTTTTCTGTTGAAGGTGGTGGGGTCAACGTTGTGAGGGTCACCTATGCCGAGAAGCTTCTGCATCGCCTGTATTTCTTCGGGCTTTCCGTGATTGAGAAGATACTCAAGGTCAGCGTCTCCCGCAAAGGTCTCGCCGCGCAAAACAGACTCTTGGAATTTGGAAGCGTTCATCATCATTTCGCCTGCTGCGCTCATCATAACGATATTACGCAGATAGAAACAAAAATATTTTTTAAAAAACTATTGACATTTAGGAAAATAGGTGTTATAATATCACCTGTATTGGAGATTTTAGTCTCACATAAAACAAGCAGAGCGTTCCGTTCTCACCGTCATATAAGGGTATGCCGGTAAATAGTAGAAGCCTTTCGGTCCTTGATATAGGGCTCTTTAGGCTTGTATTATGCGTACGGAATGTCTGTATGCATTTTTTTTTGGAGGTGCACACCTATTAGCGCAGTAGAATTGCAAATCAACGATGAAATTAAGTTGAAGGAAGTCAGACTCGTCGGAGAAGATGGCGAGCAGCTCGGAGTGATGAGCTCAGATCAAGCGAGAGAATACGCATATTCGAGAGGACTTGATTTAGTACTTTTGGCGCCGCAGGCGGTTCCACCCGTATGTCGCGCGATGGATTACGGTAAATACCGTTTTGAACGCGACAAAAAGGAAAAAGAGGCGAAGAAAAAGCAGCAGATCATAAAAATCAAAGAGGTTCAGCTTTCTTGCCGAATAGACACACACGACTTTGAAACCCGTGTCAATCACGCGAAAAGATTTTTGTCTGACGGCGACAAGGTTAAGGCGGTTGTCAGATTTAAGGGAAGAGAAATGGCTCACACGGATATAGGACGCGGCGTTCTTGAGAAGTTCATTGCGGCATGCTCTGAATTTTCGGATCCTGAAAAGAATCCCTCGCTCGAAGGTAGATTTATGTCCGTAACACTTGCGCCCAAAAAGCTTAAATAAGTTATACATTCATTTTTGAATCAGTATATTGATAAGAATTTAAATTAAGGAGAAAAAACCATGGGAAAGATTAAAACACATAAAGCATCGGCTAAGAGATTTTCCGTAACAGGCGGCGGTAAGGTAAAAATGTATCATTCGCACCACCGTCACAACCTCGGTCTTAAGACTGCAAAGCGTAAGAGAAATTTGCGTAAGGGCTCTGTTTTGAGCACTTCTTTCGCACCTACAATCAGAACACTTATCCAGAAATAAGAGTTCGTAAATTTGAAAATCGGAGGATAATATAATGGCAAGAGTAAAAGGCGCTATGATGACGCGCAAGAGAAGAAAGAGTGTTCTGAAGGCTGCTAAGGGCTATTGGGGCGCAAAGAGCAAGCATTTTAAGATGGCTAAACAGGCCGTTATGAAAAGCGGTAACTACGCTTTCGTTGGCCGTAAGCTCAAGAAGAGAGATTTCCGTAGATTGTGGATCGCACGTATCTCTGCTCAGGCAAAGGTATGTGGAATGAACTATTCTACCCTTATGCACGGCTTGAAGAAGGCTGGCATTGATTTGAACCGTAAGATGCTTTCCGAGATTGCCATTTCGGATAAGGAAGCATTCGCTGCGCTTGCAGAACGCGCAAAGGCTGCTCTTTAATCATAATTCGGTAATGCTGATTTTTTATATCAGCATTACTGTTTTTTTATTTTTATAAAGACTTTAATTTTACATAAAAAAGGAATATAGCGCAATGATAATTGCAAAAGATAGGATTAGCTCACGAAAAAATCCTATAGTAATGAGGGCGGCCTCTCTTTCTGACAAAAAAGGCAGAGAAGAGACGGGACTGTTTATGGCGGAGGGCGTGAAGCTTTTTTCAGAGGCAGCGGGAGCAGGACTTCCCATTGACTCGGTCTTGGTTGATGAGGAAAAAATTGATTCTCTCTTGCCACTGTTAAAAAATGAGCTTTCTGCAAAAATATATGAAAAAACTGTTATTTATTTGCTCTCAAAAAGCTGTTTTGAAAAAATTTCTACAGAAAAATCGCCTCAAGGCGTAATAGTTATCATAAAATATCTTGACTTTTTCAAAAGATGTACTAAAATAATAGAAGAGGAATTTTTAAATCGGGATAAAAAGTATTCCATTATTCTTTCCTCTATGCGTGACCCTGGCAATCTTGGCTCGGTCATAAGAAGCGCAGTAGCGTTTGGCGCGGAAAGAATAATAATTTCCGACGATTGCGCCGATATATATAACCCGAAAACTATACGCGCCGCAATGGGTAGCTTGTTTAAGGTTGAAATTTTGATTTCCGACGATCTTTGCCGAACCGTATCGGCATTAAGGGCAGGTGGCAGACGAGTTTTCGCGGCTGAGCTCAGAGAAAATGCGGTTTCTCTCGATGACATAGATCTTTGCAAATCAGATATAATGATTATCGGAAACGAGGGACACGGAATTTCAGAAGAGCTTTCATCCTCTTGCGACGGAAGCATTTATATACCGATTTCAAGCAGGTCGGAATCATTGAATGCGGCAGTCGCGGCGTCAATCTTTATCCGTGAACAAAAATTCTTGTAAAATTAGGAGCAGCATAGGAATGGATTCGGCACTGTTTTGGATATGGCTTAGCTTAAAGTGTACTGTCGGAGGCGATACGTTTTCGCTTTTGAGGAAGACCTTTCCCCTTCCGAGCGACGTTTATCGCGCGGATAAGGAAGCGTTGCAAAAGGCTCTTTTCCCGAGCAGACGGGATCTGAAAGCTCTTTGCGATAAGGATTTGACACGCGCTCGTAATATTCTGGATTATTGCGCTGCGTCAAAGGTTAGGATCATCACCTACGATTCGCCCCAATATCCCGAAACTCTTAAAGAAATTGATTCACCGCCTGTCCTTCTTTATTGCTTGGGAAATCTTCCTGCGATTTCGGAGAAGCTGTTTGTTTCCATTGTCGGAACGAGAAAAATGACCGAGTACGGAGAGAGAAAGGCTTTTGAAATTGCGAGCGATTTAGCGACTGCGGGCGCAGTCGTGGTAAGCGGAATGGCGTTGGGAGTTGATGGCGTGTCTCACGTCGGCGCTATAAGTGGCGGAGGAAGAACCGTTGCGATTTTGGGCTGCGGTATAGACAGAGTTTATCCGCCTGTGCATAAGCGTCTTGAGTCCTATATTATAAATAACGGAGCGGTAATTACCGAGTATCCTCCGGGAACACCTCCTGACCGTCAGAATTTTCCGAGACGTAACAGGCTTATAAGCGCCATTTCAAAGGCGACTGTTGTAATTGAAGGGCCGCTGATAAGTGGAGCGTTGATAACAGGACGCTTGGCGCTGAAGCAGGGCAGACCTCTGTATGCGTTACCAGGTGACGTAGATGAGAAGGATGGCTCTTGTACTGCCGTTCTTTTGAAGGAAGGCGCAAAATGTATAACCTGCGCCGACGATATTTTAAGTGATTTTTCCCGTGAATATATCGGCAAAATAAATATTTTCAAGCTTCTTGATAAAATTCCTGAAAATATAAAAGCCGCTTTATCGAGAATGGGAGCAGCCTCTTCAAATAAGAAAACTAAAAATCAGGTAAAAAAAGACGTTGAAGCTAATGCTTTAGTAACAGAGGCGAAAGAAAAGAACGAGCTCCCACTTTCCTCTCAGGATAAAATGTCGGATGAGGAAAAGGCAGAGATTCTTTCTTCTCTCAGTAAAGGAACCTTAGATTTTTATAATAAAATTCCCGAAAACGAAACCGTTTACATTGAAGCGGTAGCGGACGGCGTGAGCATAAATGACGCGATGTCTGCCACTACAATGCTTGAGGTTTACGGACTGATTGAAGTGTTTCCGGGAAACCGTATCAGAAAAAAATAAATATAGAATCAGAAAGGCAAAAAAATGGCAAATTTGGTAATAGTGGAGTCCCCTTCTAAAGCAAATACGATTAAAACCTATCTCGGCTCCAATTATAAGGTTATAGCATCAAAGGGACATATAAGAGACCTTCCGAAAAGTACCTTCGGTGTTGATATAGAGAATAATTTTGAACCGCATTATATAAACGTCAGGGGAAAAGGCGACGTTATTAAGCTCTTAAAAAAGGAAGCAAAAACGGCGAATAAAGTTTTCCTCGCAACCGACCCTGACCGTGAGGGAGAGGCTATTTCGTGGCACCTTGCCAATCAGCTTGGGATACCGCTTGATAAGCAATGCAGAGTAACCTTCAACGAGATTACAAAGGCGGCTGTAAAGGACGCGATAAAGCATCCTGTTGCCATAGACGAATCCCTTGTAAATTCCCAGCAGGCAAGACGTATTTTAGACAGAATAGTAGGATATAAGCTGAGTCCATTCCTCTGGAAGCACGTAAAAAGCGGTCTTTCTGCCGGCCGTGTTCAGTCTGTCGCCACCAGAATTATTTCCGAGAGAGAAGAAGAAATCCGTTCCTTTAAGCCGAAAGAATATTGGCTTATAAAGGTTGACCTTCTCACAGAAAAGGGCGAGGAAATAAAAGCTAAATTTTACGGAACGGCAGATAAGGAAATAAAGCTCAATACTGAAAATGACGCTCTTGTTATAGAAAATGCCGTAAAGGACTCGCCTTTTTCAATAAAGAGCGTAAAGAAAACGCAGAGAAACAAGAACCCCCTGCCCCCGTTTATCACCTCTACCTTGCAGCAGGAGGCTTCAAAAAGGTTAGGCTTTGCTACGCAAAAAACAATGAGAATTGCGCAGGAGCTTTACGAGGGTATCAATCTCGGCGCCGAATACGGAGGCGTACAGGGCTTGATTACTTATATGCGTACCGACTCGCTTCGCGTCGCTACCGTAGCTCAGGATGCGGCGAGAGCGCTTATTTCCAAGCTTTACGGCGAGGATTATTTCCCTCATACACCCAAGCAGTATAAAACAAAAAACAACTCTCAGGACGCGCACGAGGCTATAAGACCTTCAAACGTAAATATAATACCGAAAAACATAAAAAAGAGCTTGACAAACGATCAGTTTAAGCTCTATAAAATGATATGGGAGCGCTTTATGGCGAGTCAGATGTCCAGCGCTGTTTTCAACACGGTTTCGGTTGATTTTGAGAGCGCGGGATATATCTTCAAGGCAAACGGAAACGCTCTTAAATTCAAGGGCTATCTCGCTATATACGATGCGTCGGAATTGCAGAATACGGAAGAGAATGACGATTTGGTCATCACAGCTATTCCCGCGCTTGTTCCGAGCGATAAGGTGAAGCTTGCGAGCTTTGATAAATCTCAGCATTACACCGAAGCGCCCCCAAGATATAACGAGGCGACTCTCGTAAAATTTCTTGAGGAAAACGGCATAGGCCGCCCAAGCACCTATGCGCCAATCATCACAACAATAATAACGAGAAACTACGTAAAGCGCGAGGGAAAATCGCTTGTTCCCACACCCATAGGCGATATTACCACGAAGATTATGAAAGAGCAGTTTCCCGAGATAGTGGACTATAAGTTCACAGCTTATATGGAAAATAAGTTTGATATGGTAGCGAAGGGCTCTGCCGAGCTTTTAGACGTCCTAAATGAGTTTTACGACAAGTTTAAGGTGTCGCTCGAGCAGGCGGAAAGCAAGACTGCCGACGAGGAAATAGAGATTCCACCAGAGGAGTCGGACTACCTCTGCGAAAAGTGCGGCGCTAAGATGGTATATAAAAACGGAAGATTCGGACGTTTTCTCGCTTGTCCGAACTACCCCGAATGTAAAAATACGAAGGCGCTTGGAAAGAACGGCGCCCCTCTGGAAAAGAAGGAGGACGACGAGCTTCTTGCAGGCTTTAAGTGTGAATTGTGTGGCGGCGATATGGTTATACGCAACGGCAAATTCGGAAGCTTCTATGCGTGCAAGAATTATCCGACGTGTAAGTTTACCAAGCAAAAGGTCTCAAAAATCGGTGTTGCCTGCCCACAGTGCGGCGCCGATATCGTCGCGAAGCACGGAAGAAAGAAGACTCTCTTCTATAGCTGTGAAAGATATCCCGATTGTGATTTCTCCTCCTGGGATATTCCACTCAACGAAAAGTGTCCGCAGTGTGGCAAGATGCTCTTTTACAGAAAAAGCAGAAAAACGATCCTTTGCTTAGATAAGGACTGTAATTACAAGCGCGAGGAAAGCATTAAAGAGAACAATGAAGAATAAAAAAACCGTAAAAATAATCGGCGCAGGACTTGCGGGATGCGAGGCGGCTTGGCAGGCGTCCAAGCTTGGACTTGACGTGATTCTCTATGAGATGAAGCCGAAAAGCTTTTCGCCCGCGCATCACAGTGAAAAATTCGCTGAGCTTGTCTGCTCAAATTCATTTCGCTCTAACCAGCAATCAAATGCAATAGGGCTCTTAAAGGAAGAAATGCGCAGAATGGGCTCTCTGATTATGGAAGCGGCTTACGCTTGCGAAATTCCTGCGGGCAGCGCGCTTGCCGTAGATAGAGAAAGGTTTTCTGATTATATCACAGAAAAAATCAAAAACAATCCGCGAATTACGGTTATAAACGAGGAATTTACGCAAATAGATGCGGCGACAGACGAAATAATTGTTTGCGCCACAGGGCCTCTCACGAGCGATTTACTTGCCGACAGTATTCTTGAGCTTGTAGGTGGAGATGAGCTTCATTTCTATGACGCGGCGGCGCCCATCGTTGACGCGTCCACCATAAATTACGACGTTGCGTTTTTCGCTTCCCGATACGGAAAAGGCTCAGGGGACGATTATTTGAACTGTCCTATGAACGAAGAGCAGTACAACGCATTTTATAACGCCCTGCTTAATGCTGAAATGGCGGCTCTTAAGGACTTTGATTCCGAATCGCAGAAAAAGCTGCAGGTCTTTGAGGGCTGTATGCCTGTCGAGGTTATGGCTCAAAGAGGATATGACGTTTTACGCTTCGGGCCTATGAAGCCAGTCGGACTTCCACTTCCTTCTACAGGCAAGGACGCCTTTGCCACTGTTCAGTTAAGGAAAGAGAATTTAGAGGGAAGCATGTATAATATGGTGGGATTTCAGACGCACCTGACCTTCTCCGAGCAAAAAAGAGTTTTCAGAATGATTCCAGGTCTTGAGAACGCTGAATTTTTCCGCTATGGAGTTATGCACAGAAACACGTATCTGAATTCAGTCAGGCTGTTAAATAGCGATTATTCGGTAAGAAAAAATCCGAATATTTTCTTTGCGGGACAGATAACGGGAGTAGAGGGATATATAGAGTCGGCATCCTCAGGCTTCGTCGCGGGAATAAATGCGGCGAAAAGAGCTCTCGGCGAAGAAAGCGTAATTTTCCCGACAGAGACCGAAATAGGCGCTCTTGCGTCTTATATAAGTAATCCGGGCGTTTCGTCATTTCAGCCAATGAACGCTAATTTTGGCGTAATTGCCCCTCTCGATAAAAAGGTTAAGGGCGGGAAGGTCGCGAGGAATGAAGCCTACGCTGCCCGTTCTCTCGAAATTATCGAGCAAATATACGAAAATATTAAAGAAAGGCAGGACAAGCTTAAATGAGAATAATAATAGATGGTATGAGCGGCGATAATGCCCCTGCTGAGATTTTGCGTGGCGCTTGTCTGGCATCAGAGGAATTTTCAGCCTCTATAGTCGTCGTAGGTGACCGTGAAGTTATAGAAGAAACTGCAAAAAGAGAAGAGCTTTCTCTTGAAAAAATAACCGTCGTACACGCCCCCTCCGTAATCAATATGGAGGATAGCGCCCTATCCGTTGTGCGCGAGAAAAAGGATTCCTCAATGAGCGTAGGTCTTAAAATGCTTTCGCAGGGAGAGGGAGACGCATTCGTAAGCGCGGGCAACACAGGAGCTTTACTTGCGGGCGCGACTCTTCTCGTCAGAAGAATTAAAGGCATTGAAAGGGCAGCGATTGCTACCGTCATTCCGTTTTCCTCTCCGCTTATGCTTATGGATTGCGGAGCAAATCTGGAGATTACGCCCGCACACGCCGAGCAGTTTGCGATAATGGGCTCTATTTATATGGAAAAGGTTTACGGTATAAAAAATCCAAGAGTAGGACAGGTAAATAACGGAACCGAGTATAACAAGGGACTTCCGCTTCAGGTCAAGGCGTATGAATTGATGTCTGAGTCAAAGGACATCAACTTTGTCGGAAACATTGAAGCCAAAGCTATACCTTTTTCAGCGTGTGACGTGCTGGTAACCGACGGATTTTCGGGAAATATAATTCTTAAGATGTTAGAGGGCATGGGTAAATATATTTTTTCCGAGCTGAAAACAGTGTTCAAGTCTAATTTCATGACAAAGCTGTCAGCCGTTGTTATGAAAAGTAAGCTTCGTAAAATGAAGTCGGGCTTTGACGCCTCCGAGCATGGCGGCGCGCCGCTTCTCGGAATTTCAATGCCCGTTATAAAGGCTCACGGCAGCTCTGACGCTCGCGCTATAAAAAACGCGGTTCATCAAGCTATTACCTTTGTAAATACGGGAATAAATCAGGACATCGCAAGATGGGCGCTTGAAAAGAAAAACGAGCAGCAAAAAGAAGCGCAAAGCGAGGAAAATACTTCTCCGTCGGCTTTGGAAAATAAAATAAAAGCATAAGGAATGGAAAATACATATGCCAAAGGAAAAAGATTTTGCTCTTTTGGAAGAAAAAATAAATTACTCCTTTAAAAATAAATCTTTACTTCAAAATGCATTGACTCATTCTTCCTATTATAACGAAAACAGAAAAAAAGCGCCCTCCGTCTCTTCAAATGAGAGACTCGAATTTCTAGGAGATTCTATTCTGCAAATTATCATAAGCGAATATTTTTTTCTTGAATTTCCTGACAAGGACGAGGGAGATCTTACAAAAATGAGACAGCACGTGGTTTGTGAAAAAGCGCTTGCAAAGGTCGCGCGCTCTATTGATTTAGGTGAGTATCTGCTTTTGGGAAAGGGCGAGGATTCGGCGGCTGGACGCGCAAGAGACTCTGTTCTGGCAGACGCCTTTGAAGCGCTTTTGGCGGCAATATATCTCGATAATGACGATAATAAATTAAACGCCGTAAAGGGTATTGCTCTTGATTTGATGAGAGAGCAGCTGCTGCACTCGTATTCCGAGAATCAGGATTATAAAACCTCTCTTCAGCAGTTAGTTCAGCAGGACGGTATAGAAAGCCTTTATTATGAGGTCCTTTCCGAAAGCGGCCCTGCTCATAACAGAAAATTTACGGTTGCCGCAAAGCTGAACAGTAACGTTATCGGCAAGGGAAGCGGACGCACAAAAAGAGAAGCAGAGCAAAAGGCGGCTCACGAGGCATTGCTGCTATTTGGTATAAAAGACGGTTTAAAATGAATAAAAAGCATATAAACATACCCGTTTTCATTCCTCATCTGGGGTGTCCCAATCAATGCGTTTTTTGTAATCAGAGGACAATTTCGGGCGTTGACGAGTTTGACGCGTCACAGCTTGACAAAATTATATCCAAGTCACTTTCCACAATAGATTTATCTTCCTCGGACGTCGAAATAGCCTTTTTCGGCGGCTCGTTTACAGGGATTGATTTTTCTCTTATGTGCGAGCTTTTATCGACAGCCTACGGCTATGTGGAAAAAGGGGACGTCTCTTCAATACGCCTTTCCACACGCCCCGATTATATTGATGATAAAATATTGACGACCTTAAAAGCATACGGCGTAAAAACCATCGAGCTTGGCTTGCAAAGCACTGACGAAAGAGTGTTAGAGAGCTGTCGCAGAGGGCATACGTCGCTCGACGCAGAAAGGGCTTGCCGCCTTATTTGCGAGTACGGATTTGAGCTTGTAGGTCAGATGATGATAGGACTGCCTGATTCAACGCTCGCCGATGAAATAAAAACGGCAGAATTTATTATTCAAAACGGCGCGATAGGCGCGCGCATATATCCAACGGTAGTATTGCAGCACACGGAATTAAAGGATATGTGTCTTTCTAGAAGCTACACTCCACTATCCTTAGACGACGCAATTATGCGTTCAAAGGAGGTCGCAAAGCTGTTTATCAGGAACAATATAGACATTATACGTATCGGACTTTGCGCGTCTGAAAATTTACTTTCCGAGGATACGTACTTTGCAGGACCTAATCATTCGGCTTTAGGCGAGCTTGTCTACGGAGAGATTTATTACGATTTTATTCTTGAAGAATTGAAAGCGTCAAAGGAATGCGACACAAAAAACAAAAAATTAACCATTGAAGCGCCCTTAAACGCAAAATCAAAGGTCATAGGGCAAAAACGAAAGAACATAATTCGCTTACAGGAGCTTTACGGCTTTTCTTCTGTGAACGTAGAGGAAAACGAGAGCCTGTCAGCGTACGAAATAAAAATCCATTTTTAGAATAGAGGGAAAAAATGTATCTGAAATCTCTTGAATTACACGGTTTTAAATCATTTCCAAACAGAACGGTATTGAACTTTGAACGGGGAGCAACCGTCGTTGTCGGACCTAACGGAAGTGGAAAGTCCAACATTTCCGACGCGATGAGATGGGTTCTTGGCGAAATTTCAAGTAAAAATATCCGAGGAAACAGAATGGAGGACGTCATTTTCGGTGGCGCCGACACAAGACGCCCGATGGGCTTTGCAGAGGTTTCCGTTACTTTTGACAATACAGATAAAACGCACCGCATGGATAGTCCTTACGACGAAATTACCGTCACAAGACGCTATTACAGATCGGGCGAAAGCGAATACCTTATAAATCGCAAGCCCGTACGTCTTAAGGATATTCACGAGCTTTTTATGAATACAGGCGTAGGACGAGAGGGATATTCTATCATCGGGCAGGGTAAAATTGCCGAGATGATCTCCAAGAAAAGCGAGGACAGGCGTAATATTTTTGAAGAGGCGGCAGGCATCTCAAAATACCGTCACAGAAAAGAGGAGACTCAGCGCAAGCTAAACGAAGCCGAAACCAATATGGTTCGTGTCCGTGATATTCTTAATGAGCTTGAAGTACGAGTAGGACCTCTTGAAAAGGAGTCCGAGAAGGCAAAAAAATATTTAGAGCTCTACGAGGAGAAAAAGCGCGCCGACGTTTCACTTTGGCTTTTCGATACCGAGCATTTGCGCTTTGAAATAGAAAAGGCGAGAGAAAACCTCGCGCTTTCGAAAAACGAGCTCGACGTTGTTTCCGAGTCGCTTGACTCTCTTTCCGCCCAGAGCGACAGAATCTACGAGCAGACGCAAAAGAACAAGCTCGCGTCCGAGCAGGTTTTAACTAAAATAAACGAGCTCGTGCAGAGTATGCACAACCTTGACAACGTATATAAGGTATCTGAAAACGAAGCCCTGCACCGACAGGAGATGATAGAGCAGTGCAAGAAGCGCATCTCCGAGATCGATGCGTCCGAAGCGCTGATAAGAAGCGACGGAATTAACAGCGAAGCTAAAATAGAGGGCTTAAAAGAGCAGCTTGAAATTTTCAGAACCGAGCGACTCGAGCTTCTTTCAGAGCAGCAAAAGATAACAGAGGAAATAAAGCGACAGGAAGAAATTCTGGCAGAAAGCCTTGAAAAGCTTTCAAAAAAGGAAAAGGAAGCTTTAGATCTTCAAGTGCGTATAAACGTAATAAAGAATACGCAAACAACCGATTCTTCTAAAGAAAATACCCTCTTGCAGCAAATTTCCGAATACGAGGCTGAGCGCGATGAGCTTATTTCGGAGGCGAAGCGATGCGAAGAAAGCGCGCAGGCATTTAAGGACAGAATTTCCTCTCAGGAGGAAATAATCTCCGAGAATGAAAGCGAGATTGCGATGCTTTCCGAAAAACGCGACCGGCTTGCAGATGAAATAGCTTCCTTGAAAATAGAAAAGGGGACGCTTGAACAGCGCGCGGATACCCTGCGCCGTATGGAAGAGCATTTTGAGGGGTATAATGAAAGCGTACGCTTCATTATGAAGGCGTATTCTGAAAAGACTATAAAGGACGCAGGGGAAATTTTCGGTCCCATTTCAAAAATCATTTCTACCGATTCAAAATACGTTGTCGCTATTGAGACTGCCCTCGGCGCGAATATGCAGAACATAGTCGTTGATAACGACGCTACCGCTAAAGCGGCAATATCTGCTCTGAAAAACGCAAAGGCGGGACGCGCTACCTTTTATCCTATCAGCGCGATAAAGCCGGGCGCTGAGCCTGAGGAGATACATAACGCCGCCAAGCTCAAGGGATACGTTAATCGCGCCGATAAGCTCACCTCATTTGACCAAAAGTACGCAAATATTATTGAATGGCTTCTCGGAAGAACGCTTGTTTTCGATAATATAGACAATGCGTCCGCCGCTGCCATTTCTCTTAAATACAGAGTCAGATTTGTCACGCTCGACGGACAGGTTATAAATGCGGGTGGCTCATATACGGGCGGCTCAACTAAAAACAGTAGCGGAATTCTTTCGCGAGCTTTGGAAATAGAACAGATGCTTGCAGACGCTAAAGCTCTCGAAGAAAACATTGTCAAGCTTGATAAGAGCATAGAAGACATTGTTAATTCCATAGAAAAATCAAGGCAGAAGTCAAAAGAGGCGGAAGGACAAAAGAACTTGCTGCTTGCCCTGTCGAGATCGCAGTTTGCCGCGCTTGATAGCGCTAACGCAAAATTGGAAGCTAAAAATTCTTTGATTGAAAAGATTAAAGGCGACTATGAAAAGCTGACAGGCGACGGTTTGTTATTTAAAAACGAGCTTGCCGAGCTTTCCTTGAAGCTCGATTCTGTAAATGCCGAAATTGATGAAATCAAGAGCTACAGAAACGAGCAGGAAATATGCAAAAATGATAAGATAGACCGTAAGGACGAGCTTGTTGAGCAGGCGAATAATGCTTATATACGCATTACCGAGGTAGGCAAGGATATTGATGCCGCGCAAAGAGAAAAGGAAAACGCCGAAGCCCGCTTAAGTGAGCTGTTCAGTGAAAAGCAGCTACAGAATCAGCGCATTGAGGAGTTTGAGGGTAAGGAAAAAACGCAAATTGAGACACAGGCAGAAAACAGAAAAGACTATGAAGCCGCAGATGCTCAATTGAATGAGCTGAGGGCGCAGCGTGAGGAGATAGAGCAGGAGATTTCCGAGTTTGATAAGCGAGGCGCAGAGGTGCGTATAAAGACGAGAGAGAAGAGCGCTCAAAAGGAGCTTTCTCTGCGCGCGTTTACCTCAGCCGAGGCAAAGCTGAAGAGACTCACCGACGAGCAGGACAGATTGAGTGTCAGCCTGTGGGAAAACTACGAAATTACCTACGATCAGGCTATAGAATTGAATTATCCGCCCGTAACGTCGGAAAACCGTTCGGCAGCCGTATCCGTGCAGAATTCCTGTAAGTCAAAAATAAAGTCGCTCGGTCCTGTAAGTGTTTCTTCGATAGAGGAATACAAGGAAGTAAAAGAGCGATATGATGCGTTAAAGCTTCAGGTCGATGACTTTACGCGCTCTTATGAAGAGCTTTCGGGCGTTGTCAACAAAATAGAAGAGGAAATGAGAAACAGCTTTATAGTTACCTTCGCCGAAATAAATAAGAACTTTACAGGCGTATTTAAAGAGCTGTTCGGCGGCGGACACGCAGAGCTTTCCCTGACAGATCCCGATGACGTGCTTACAAGTGGAATTGAGATAAAAGCAGCCCCTCCCGGAAAGATAATAAAGAGTCTTTCCTTGCTTTCGGGTGGAGAACAGGCGTTTGTCGCTATCGCGTTGCTTTTCGCTATTTTGAAGGTAAATCCCTCGCCGTTCTGTATTCTGGACGAGATAGAGGCTGCGCTTGATGAGACCAACGTATTCCGTTTCGGCGAATATATAAAGAAGTTCTGTCAGGATACGCAGTTCGTTCTCATCACACACAGACGAGGCACAATGGAAATTGCGGATCGCTTGTACGGAGTTACTATGCCCGAGCGAGGAATATCAAGAGTCTTGCCTCTTGATGTAAATGAGATAGAAAGCAAAAAGAAGGAGCTTATAGAGGATGGGATTCTTTGACAAATTAAAACAGGGCCTTTCCAAAACGAAAAAGTCTTTTTTGGGGAAAATAGATGACATCTTCAAAAATTTCGTTAGAATTGACGAGGACTTTTTTGACGAGCTGGAAGAGCTTTTGATATGCGCCGACGTCGGTGTTTCTGCAACGGAGGAGATACTCGATACGTTAAGAGACACCGTAAAAAGCGAGAGACTCTCTTCTCCTGAGGACGTAAAAAAAGCGCTCTATGATATTCTTAAGGACACCATAGGGCAGCACGAGGGCTTGATTATAAATACGAAGCCGTCTGTTATTTTGGTAATTGGCGTAAACGGAGTGGGGAAGACCACTTCTATAGGAAAGATAGCCAAGCTTCTTAAGGACGACGGAAAAAAGGTCGTTGTTGCAGCTGCCGATACTTTCAGGGCGGCAGCCGCAGAGCAGCTTGAGGTCTGGTGTAACAGGGCAGGCGTAGATATAATTAAGCAGGGCGCAGGCGCAGATCCCGCCGCAGTCGTTTTTGATGCCATAAATGCGGTAAAGAGCAGAAAGGGAGACGTCCTTATAGTCGATACTGCGGGCAGACTTCACAATAAGAAAAATCTTATGGATGAGCTTGCCAAGATAAAGCGCGTTATTGACAGAGAGCTTCCCGACAGCGACAAGGAGATTTTGCTCGTAATCGACGCTACCACAGGTCAGAACGCAGTAAATCAGGTTAAAGAATTTAAGGATGCCGCAAGCATTACGGGCATAGTTATGACAAAGCTTGACGGAACCGCCAAGGGCGGCGTTTTGATTTCTGTTAAAAAAGAGCTTAATATTCCCGTTAAATTTATCGGTGTCGGAGAAAAGGCAGAGGATATGCGCCCCTTTGATCCCGAAGAATTTGCGTCAGCGCTTTTTGACAGCGAAGAGGTATAATTATGGACGTATTACTCGCATCTAAAAATAAGGGTAAAATAAGAGAAATAAAAACCTTGCTTTCCGAGTACATTTCTTCTGTAAACGTTCTCTCGCTTGATGATATTAATTATAACGAAGAGATAGAGGAGAAAGGAACAACCTTCGAAGAAAACGCAAAAATCAAGGCAAAAGTCGGGGCAGAACTCGGATATATATGTATAGCAGATGATTCAGGTCTTGAGGTTGACGCCCTTGACGGAGCGCCTGGAGTATATTCCGCGCGTTATTCAGGCTATCACGCCGACGACGAGACAAATAATCAAAAGCTTTTGAGTGAGCTTTCGGGCGTTCCCTATGAAAAGAGAAGCGCTCGCTACGTCTGCGTCATCGCGTGTATCTTCCCCGATGGAAAAGAAATCGTTGTACGGGATACCTGTGAAGGTAAAATACTTACCGAATACAGAGGAGACGGCGGATTCGGCTATGATCCTCTGTTCTTCGTAGATAAATTTGAAAAAACGTTTGCCGAGCTTTCTATGCAGGAAAAGAATACTGAAAGTCACAGAGGCAAGGCGATGAGAAGCTTCTGCCGAGAATTTTCTCGGGCTTTGAAAGGAGAATAAATGCTTACAAGTAAACAAAGAGCGAGTCTTCGTTCTCTTGCAAATTCCTTGGAGCCCATTTTTCAAGTGGGAAAGGGCGGAATAAGCGAGGAAATGTGTATTCAGATAGGAAACGCATTGGAAGCGAGAGAATTGATAAAGGCGAAGGTTCTTGACAATAGCGGCTACACTGCAAGAGAAGCGGCTGAGGTAATTGCCGAAGAGACGGGCGCGGAGGTTGTTGCTGTCGTCGGACTTAAGTTTGTATTGTACAGAGAATCAAAAAAGCATAAAAGGATAGAGCTTTAATGTCAAAGAAAAAAAAGGTAGGCGTTTACGGGGGAACCTTTTCTCCGCCTCATATAGGTCACGTTTCTGCCGCTATAGCTTTTATAGAGCAGGAAAAGTTAGACGAGCTTATAATAATACCCACGTATCAGCCTCCGCATAAGGAGCGCGAAAAGGGCGCAACCCCTATGCAAAGGCTTGAAATGTGCAAACTTTCCTTTTCACACGTAAAGGGCGTTTCTGTCAGCGATATGGAAATTGAAAGAAAAGGGAAGAGCTATACCTATTTAACTCTTTCTGAGCTGATAAGCGAAAGAAACGATATAAGACCGGTTTTCCTTTGCGGAACTGATATGATACTTACCTTTGACGAATGGTATCGCTTCGAGGATATATTCAAAATGGCGGATATCGTCTATATAAGGCGAGAAAATGACGAGCTTATTACAGAGCAGATAAAATCAAAAACGCAGGAATACGTAAGTAAGTATAACGCTAACGTGCGTGAGCTAAGGACCGAGCCTATAAATATTTCTTCTACCGAATTGCGTGAAATGATAAGAAAAAATCAGAATACCTCAGCTTATTTAAACAAGGAAACAGAGGAATATATCAGAAAATGGAACATTTATCAGACGAAGTAAAAAGCTCTGCTTTGGAACGGATAACGGGGACCTTGAGGGGTGAAATCGGCGAAAGTAGATTTTCTCACACCTTAGAAGTAAAGGACGAGATTACCCGTATGGGAAAAATATATTTACCCGATAAAGTTTTTGAATTGCAGATAGGGGCCCTTTTGCACGATATTACAAAGGAATATTCTGTAAAAAAACAGTTGCAATTATGTGAAAAGTATGGTATAATGTTACACAATAGCGAGAAAAAGGCGCCCGCGGTCATTCATTCCCGAACAGGCGCGTACGTCGCCTATGAGAAATTTCCCGATTTGGTAACGCCCGAAATCGCGGGGGCTATCTATAAGCACACGTTAGCCTCAGAGAATATGTCGCTTTTCGATAAGCTTTTGTTTGTTTCCGACTTTACAGAGCGCACAAGAACAAACGAATTTTGCATATTAGTGAGAGATAAATTTTGGCAGAACATAGATAAATGCGAGAGTGAAAAATCGAGGCTTCGTTTGCTTGACGAGGTGATTCTGTTTTCTCTTGACAGCACGATCTCAAAGCTGCTTAAGTCGGGCTCGCTGATTTCGCCCGATACGGTAAAGGCGCGTAATGCCATTTTGGAAGGTTTTTCTTCTTCTTTCGAATAAGTATTTTTTTCGATATGAGACAAACTAAAATTATATTAATTTTGGAGTGTCTATGAAAAAATACTTTATTACGTTTACCGTTATTTTTATTTGCTTTATCGTCGTCCTTCTTCTGCTTGGATTTGGATTTTCCTCTTCCGACGGTAAAAGCAAAACCGTTAATATAAACGAGCGCGACTCACTGACCTTTTTGTGCGCGGGCCTTGATTATGTCGGTAGCAATACCGATTCTCTGATTTTAGTCTCGGTGAACACAAATGAAAAAAGCTTGAAGTTTCTTCAGATTCCGAGAGACACGTTTGTGTCGGGCGAGTCGTCAAACCGAAAAATAAACAATCTGTATTCTACCTACTATGAAAAAAAGGGGAATCGTGATTCGGCAATGCTACAGCTGAAGGAAACCCTTTCAGATATTCTTGCCTTGCCTGTCGATTATTATTTTGCTTTGGATTTGGCTGCTCTTTCCAAAACAGTCGATAAAATCGGCGGAATCGAAATAGACGTTCCGTACGATATGAAATACGTTGACGCGGAACAGAATTTGGATATAAGTATAAAAAAGGGAAAACAGATTTTAAACGGACAAAAGGCGCTTGACTTTGTAAGGTATCGCTTCGGATACGTCGAAGGGGATATCGGGCGAGTCGATGCGCAGAAAATTTTTCTTTCAGCTTTTTTAAATACAGTAAAGGAAAAAATCAATATCCCAACCGCCATTTCAATTTTAAAGGACTGCGCGTCTTACGCCTCTACGGATATGTCGACAGAGCTTTTAGTTTCCTTTGCCGTGAAAATGCTTGGCGAGGGCTCTCAGTACAAGGTGTATTATATGACGCTTCCGGGCGAAGCGGCAAATGATACGGAAAACGGGCTTTCCTATTACGCAGTGAACCGAGCTTCCGCTATCGATATGCTTTATAAGCAGGGGTTTTACGGCTTTGAAAGGTCGAAATTCGATGCGAGCAACCGATTGCTTAATGATAAGTCACTGAAATTTTCTAATATATACTATGCGCCGAATTACGATTATTCGGTTTATTCTGATGAAGATATAAAAAATATAAAAATAAATATAAAGTCTTAATTTGGAGATGCAATACTATGATTGAAGCAGAAAACAAGACCGCTGCATCCGAGCAGCCAAAAGCGGTTGCTTTAAGCGCTGTGAAGGCGCTCTACTTAAAGCAGGGAAGCGATATAATGATGTATAACGTTGCCGATAATACCGTTATAGCCGATTACTACGTAATTTGCTCTGCGCGTTCATCTACGCATATCAAGGCGCTCTCAGACGAGGTCTGTTACAAGCTTGAGCTCGAAAACGTGAAAGCGCTGCACGTCGAAGGGCGTGACGGAGGAGCTTGGGTCCTTGTCGATTTCGGAAGCGTGATAGTTCATATTTTTTCGAAGGAAGCGCGTGAATTCTATAAGCTTGAAAGACTTTTAAATGAGGAAGCAAAGGAAGATTTGTCTGAATTTTTGAAGGCTTTGGACGAAAGTATTTGATTATAATTTATAATTTTTTAATAGAGAAGGCAGAAAAATGAAGTACGATTTTAAGACTATTGAACCAAAATGGCAAAAAAAGTGGGACGAGGCAAAAGCATTTGAGGCGAAGAACGATTATACCTTGCCTAAATACTTTGCGCTTGTTGAATTCCCCTATCCGTCAGGTCAGGGGCTTCACGTAGGACACCCCCGTCCTTACACCGCTTTAGACATTATTTCCAGAAAAAAGAGAATGTCGGGATATAATGTTCTTTTCCCTATGGGATGGGACGCTTTCGGCTTGCCAACCGAGAACTATGCTATTAAAAACAAGATTCATCCCAAAATTGTTACGGAAAACAATATAAAGAGATTTAAAGACCAGCTAAAGGCGCTCGGACTTTCTTTCGACTGGAGCCGCGAGATCAATACTACAGATCCCTATTATTATAAGTGGACGCAGTGGATCTTTTTACAGCTCTTTAAACAGGGGCTTGCGTATAAGAAGCAAATGTCTGTCAACTTCTGCACCTCATGTAAGGTCGTATTGGCGAATGAAGAGGTCGTCGGCGGCGTATGCGAGCGCTGTGGAAGCGAGGTTATTCATAAGGTTAAAGAGCAGTGGATGCTCAAGATTACCGAATATGCCGAAAAGCTAATTTCGGGACTCGACGGTCTTGATTTTATCGAGCGCGTTAAAACCCAACAGATTAACTGGATTGGTCGCTCTACGGGAGCCGAGGTCGATTTCCGTACCAACACAGGCGACGTTATAAAGGTATATACCACGCGTCCCGATACGTTGTTCGGAGCTACTTATATGGTTATCGCGCCCGAGTATGAATTGATTGACAAGTGGAAGGACAAGCTCGCAAATTACGATGAGATTATTGCATACAGGGAAGAAGCGTCTAAGAAATCCGACTTTGAGCGTACAGAGCTCGTCAAGGATAAGACGGGAGTTCGTCTGGACGGCGTATCTGCCATCAACCCCTTGAACGGAAATTCCATACCCGTATTCGTTTCGGACTACGTACTCGCAAGCTACGGAACAGGAGCTATTATGGCGGTTCCCGCGCACGATACACGTGACTGGGATTTTGCTAAAGCGTTTGATCTGCCCATTATCGAGGTCGTTGCGGGCGGAGACGTTCAGACACAGGCCTTCACCGACGTTGAAACGGGCATTATGGTCAATTCGGGCTTCTTGAACGGACTTGAGGTTGCCGAGGCAAAGAAAAAGATAATAGAATATCTTGATGAACATAAAATAGGAAAATCAAAGGTTAACTATAAGCTTCGCGACTGGGTATTCTCAAGACAGCGTTATTGGGGCGAGCCTATCCCGATAGTGAACTGCGAGGATTGCGGTTGGGTTGCTATTCCTGAAGAGGAATTGCCCCTCAGACTTCCTGAGGTTGAAAGCTATGAGCCTACAGCAACAGGCGAGTCTCCTCTTTCCCTCATTACCGACTGGGTAAATTGCAAGTGTCCTAAATGTGGCAAGGACGCTAAACGAGAGACAGATACAATGCCTCAGTGGGCAGGCTCTTCCTGGTACTTCCTTCGTTATTGCGATCCTCATAACAATGACGCTCTCGCATCTAAGGAGGCTCTTGATTATTGGATGCCCGTCGATTGGTATAACGGTGGTATGGAGCATACAACCCTGCACCTGCTCTATTCACGCTTCTGGTCCAAGTTCCTTTACGATATAAAAACAGTACCGTGTCCCGAGCCTTATCTCAAGCGTACCTCTCACGGTATGATTTTAGGCGAAAACGGCGAGAAAATGTCCAAGTCGAGAGGCAACGTAGTAAACCCCGACGATATTGTAAACGAGTACGGCGCGGATACAATGCGTCTCTATGAAATGTTCATAGGCGACTTTGAAAAATCTGCTCCTTGGAATCCTCAAAGCATTAAGGGCTGTAAGAGATTTCTTGACAGAGTTGCGGGACTTCTCGATATCGTAAAGGACGGCGAAATTACGGAAGCTCTGGATAAGCCTCTCAACAAATTGATCAAGAAGGTCAGCGAAGATATTGACGGTATGAAATTCAATACTGCAATAGCTGCATTGATGTCATTTATCAACACTGTATATGATAACGGAAGCATCACAAAAGCCGAGCTCGGTATATTCTGTCGTCTGCTTTCCCCCTTCGCGCCTCATCTTGCGGAAGAGGTTTGGAGTCTTATAGGAAATACGAGTCTGGTTTCTATTGAAAAGTGGCCCGAATATGACGCTACGAAGATAGTAGACGATACCGTCGAAATCGCTATGCAACTGAACGGAAAATTCAGAGGAACTATTACAGTAGAAAGCGAAATTTCTAAAGAGGCGCTTTTAGAGGCAGTAAAGGCCGACTCAAGAATTGCTTCCGCCCTCGACGGAAAAACCATCGTCAAAGAGATCGTAGTCCCCAAAAAGCTTGTAAACATTGTTGTAAAATAAAAGTTGAAAAATATTTTCAAAAAAACCAAAATTATTGTTGACATTTAAAAAATAATGTTGTATAATATTACGACGCATATTTGTAGGCTTATAAAAGTCGGTAATTCGCGCCTACAGTAGCGATTTTTTATGGAAGAGAGGTGCTTTTCGTGTTTGCAGTTATTGAAACAGGTGGAAAGCAGTACAAAGTTAACGAAGGCGATGTTATCTACGTAGAGAAACTCGATGTAGCTGACGGTGAAACAATTACTTTTGATAAAGTACTTGCAGTTTCCAACGGTGATAAGTTCTCTGTAGGTGCTCCGTATGTAGAGGGTGCTTCTGTTCTTGCTAACGTTATCGAGACAGGCAAGGGCAAGAAATTGTACGTTTTCAAATACAAGCCTAAGAAGAACGAAAAGAAGAAGATAGGACACAGACAGTTCTATACTAAGCTTCAGATTACTAAAATCGAAGGTTAATCATGACGAAAATCGTATTTTATAAGACAAACGACGTTTTTTACGGTTTTGAAGAGCGCGGTCATACAGGTTACGGCGAGTCGGGCGACGATGTTTTGTGCGCGGCGCTGTCATCTATGACTATGTTGATTTTGAACGCAATTGAGGTGGCATATGCTTCCGACGTTGAGTACACAATTGATGAAAAAACCACCGACATTAAGGTTATTGCCAGGGGAGCGCTTTCTAAATTTGAAAAGGACGATAAAAAACGGTATGCCGTTTCGGGTCTTATAATGGCTTATTACTATCAGTTGAACGACTTGGTGGAAGAATATTATGACTATCTTTCCGTAGATGTCGAGGAACGCCCGATAGATAAATAAGCTTCACCCATTTCGGTTCGTCCGAAATACTTAATAATTCGGAGGTGTTAAAATGTTAAAACTCAGTTTACAGTTTTTCGCTCATAAAAAAGGTGTTGGTTCTACCAAAAACGGACGTGACAGTGAGTCTAAGCGTCTTGGCGTAAAGAAGGCTGACGGTCAGAACGTTTTGGCTGGTAATATTATCGTAAGACAGCGCGGAACCAAGATCGCTCCCGGAGCGAACGTAGGACTTGGCTCTGATGATACCTTGTTTGCATTGATTGACGGCAAGGTAAAATTTGAGTATGCTGCAAAAGATAAGAAGCGTGTAAGCGTATACGCTGACTAATCAATTACAAAAAAGAGTAGATTTTCTGCTCTTTTTTGTTATCTATAACGTTATAAAGGAGAATTATTCATGTCAATATTGGTCACAGGCGGAACAGGCTTTATTGGCTCTCACACCGTTGTTCAGCTCTTAAACATCGGAAAGGACGTTGTTATTGTAGATAATCTTTCTAACAGTAAGATGTGCGTTCTTGACAGAATTGAAAAAATATGCGGAAAAAGACCTGAATTTCATAAAGTGGATCTTTTGGATTACGATGCGCTTGAAAGCGTATTCAAGTCGCACCCCGATATAGATTCGGTTATACATTTTGCAGGCTTGAAGGCGGTCGGAGAATCTGTCGCTTTGCCCTTGCTCTATTATCATAACAATTTGACGGGCACGTTCAATCTTTGTAAGCTTATGAATAAATATAACGTAAACAGAATAGTGTTCAGCTCGTCAGCCACCGTTTACGGCTCTCCTGAATCCGTTCCGATAAGAGAGGACTTTCCTCTTTCCACTACTAATCCTTATGGCGAAACCAAGCTCATGATAGAGCGCATCCTCAAGGATTTGACTGTTGCAAATCCTTCTCTTTCCGTTTCTATTCTCAGATACTTTAATCCCATAGGCGCTCACGAAAGCGGGCTCATCGGCGAGGATCCCAAGGGTATACCGAACAATCTTCTCCCCTTTGTTTCAAAGGTGGCATTCGGCAAGCTTGAATGCCTCAAGGTTTTTGGCGACGATTATCCTACGGCTGACGGCACGGGCGTCCGCGACTATATTCACGTCGTTGACTTGGCAAATGCTCACTTGAAAGCGCTTGATAGAACAAAAGCCGTTACAGGAATTGAATACTTCAATATAGGTACAGGAAACGGCTATTCAGTGCTTCAGGTTGTTCGGGCGTTTGAAAAAGCGTCGGGCCTGCCTGTTAAGTATGAAATCGCGCCGAGAAGAGCTGGCGACATCGCAGAATGCTATGCCGATCCTACTAAGGCGTATGAAATTCTTGGCTGGAAAGCAGAGTACGGCATAGAAAAAATGTGCGAGGATGCTGCCAGATGGCAAAAAAGCAACCCCGACGGATATCCCGATTGATATTTACATAAGTCATGACCACCGGCCGTGCCGGT
>JAZQGJ010000011.1:0-4710 GCA_045539995.1 Eubacteriales bacterium | reverse complement strand
AACCTTTTCTTTGAAAATGTTGGCTATTACAATAAAAAATACTCGATCCTAAGAACGAGGATTTTTTGGTGGACCATCAAGGACTCGAACCTTGGACCTACCGGTTATGAGCCGGTAGCTCTAACCAACTGAGCTAATGGTCCGAATGTCTCGGTGCTGACAGATACCTATTATAGCAGAGATATATTAACAAACGTTTGTCTAAATGTTAACTATTTTTAACATCAGCAAGAGCCGTTGACAAAAAAACCATTGAATTTTATATGTAAAATTACATGCTCTTAACTCTGTCGTCAATGTTCTGACGGAAGTTAAGTAAGCTGCGTGTATAAGGCGTGTCCATATGGGGACTTGTAATCAAAAAGTCGGCTGTCGCCATATTGTTCGCCATCGGAATATCGTAAACCTGAGCGATTCTCAAAAGCGCTTTTACGTCGGGGTCGTGCGGCTGCGCAGTAAGCGGATCCGAGAAAAATATAACGATATCTATTTTACCGTCTACTATTCTTGCGCCTATCTGTTGGTCTCCGCCGAGAGGACCACTGTTAAAGCCTCTGACGGGAAGCCCTGTTCTATCAGAAACGAGCTTAGCGGTTGTTCCCGTTCCGCACAAAAAATGATGCTCTAAAATTGCCTTATTTTTCTTACACCATTCCACTAAATCAGCCTTTTTATTGTCATGGGCAATTAAGGCTATATTTTTTTGCGCGGGAATGGTTACGTCAACGTATTGATTCTCAAACATATAATGCCTTCCTTGAGTTTAATTTCCATTTGTATTATAACACATAATTGTAAACGTTTTCAATCCCTTTTATAAAAAAAGTCATACCCGCGACGGTAAGACAAAAAAGAAAGGACTATAGAGAAAGGAAAACAATGAAATCAAAACAAAAAATTCTTACCTCACGGGTATTCATATTATTAAGTTATAGGACTTATTTATATAAGTCTCTACTTAAATAATACCATATTTCCAGATAAAAGTAAATAGAAAGCGAGAAAATATAAAATTTCAGCGCTTTCTACATTTTTCCGCCTTTGTTTTTATTGATATTTAACAATAAAAACGCTTTGTTTTTTATTTTTTATAGCATAATGCTAAAAGCAAGGCGTTTTTTACATAATTTGCGTCTAAATATGAGTTTTCAGAGAATTCAAATGGTCATAGGATTATCGCTTTCAGTCTTCGGCTTTAAAATACCCGTCGAGCCAAGCTATCCTGTCTTCAAGCCAATAAGCGAGTCTGTTTCGGAATTCATTATAGGTAACGAATTTTGCCATTTCGGGGGTTTGTCTCCAATACGGCTTACCTAAAACGTCGTGCCTCAAAAAGTTACTGTCTATATCTTCCCTTATTTCGGCAGATTTGTCCATCAGATGATCGGGTAGCGAGTGAATTTCTTCATAATGCTCTATCCATTTTTCGCGTGCCGCCTCGTAAAACTCGGGTATTTCCAGAAGCGCTGTTACCCAGCAGGTATATTTACTTACGGTCAGTCCTTCAAAGGTATTGCCGTTTTTAGTAGATATTCCAAAGCCCTGATCGAAGTCCCAAATAGGCCCCAGATATAGCTTTCCTCCCGCCTTTTTATACATATAAAAGCAGTAATCAAAGTCGGAGGCTAAGGCTATTTCGTTCACCAAAACGTTGGACACAAAGGAGTCAAGATCGCACAGCTCGCAAAATCTTTCGAAATCCTTTCTGTAAATAGCCTCATTTACCTCGTTTATGTAGTCTGAAATGAAGCTCAATTGCTCTTTTGATACTTCTTCGGGAGACTTTACAGCGCCAAAAAAGTAGTCGCGCCACTCATACACCTTTTTACCTACAATTACTTTATCAACCTTGAATTTGTAGGTTTCATCCGAAGAAACGCCGCCGCCAAACTCTACGAGATAAGACGTATCTACCTCGACACTGTCCTTGCCACCTATATCTACTCTGTTTTTTCCGACTTGTATCTGCTCGGTCAAAAGATAAAGACCTTCATACGAGCCGTTTATATACACGTTCACAAATTTACATTGGCAGTTATATTCCATTCCGAATATATCGCCAAGAGTAAACGCGGCGTAATTGTTAAGCATAGACATATCCATAGCATTGGCAAGCAAAACGTAATCCTTGCTTTCGCCCATACCAAAAAGGTCCACGGCAGTATTAAACTTCAGTCTGTAGGGCTTTTTATCAAAATAGAGCCAAGTGGAATTTCCTCTTCCTCTTATCTTGCCGGAATAATTCTCAAAGTCCTGCCCACTGTCTTCAAGTGAAACCGTCGCCTTTACGTAGTCTTCTTTCGACGTAATAGGCGCGTTCCCCTCCGTCGTAATTCTTATAGTCGGAGTTTCTGCGGGCGCTGACGTGACAGCAGGATTTTGGGTATTACCCCCTTGCTCCGTGCCTGAGCAGGAAAACAAAAATATAAGGCATATAAAACAGAAAACGAACAGTATAAATTTCCTTTTCACAAAATTTCTCCTTTTGGCGTTATTATATCACAATTTATATTATAGCACGTTAAAGAAAATTTTTCAATACGATGCGGAAAAGCGTATGTAAATAACGTCTGTATCCTGATAATTTGTAATATACTACAGCCATAACTTGACGCTATCAGTATATCATTTGTTCGCTTTCAGGGGCTTCCCCTCGCTCTTTTTCCTATAAACGCACCACAAAGCATATATTGTAACGCTCACCGAAGCAAAAATGATTGACTTAATTACAACCTCGTCTGTAGCATCTATGATCTCTGTTTCATAATAATTGACCTTAATCGTGCCATATGGGATACCGCTACAGTAAAAACAAGCTCTGTAACCTCTTGAAGTGACGTAATACAACCCTTTTGCCCTTCTCGATTTGCTCAAATAATGACAGTCTTCCGAATGATAACATTTACCATAATCGGTAACATAAACCAAGGGTTCTTCGACTTTATTAACTACTGTATGATTTTTAGTTTTATTACTTAAAAAGAACAACAAGGAAAATACCGATACAAATATAATAATCCCTGATACAAAGCATTTTAATGTTCTCATAAATTCATCCTTTTCGTAAAATTACCCCCTATATTATACTGCTTTTTACGCCTTTGTAAAGGCGTATTTTGTTTCAGAAAAAATGATAAACTATATGCGCATTTATAAAGACAGGGGGGCAAAAAAATGACGATAAATGACGCTGTTGCTATGAGAATAATTAAGCTGATGCGTAGCAAGGGGATAACACAATATCGTTTAGAGCAAGACTCCGGAATTTTTCACGGCGCTATGGATCGAATATTGCAAGGAAAGAATGACACAGTTTCCTTCACAACTATATTCAGACTTGCGCGCGGTTTCAATATGAGCGTAGAAGAATTTATCAACGATGACGTCTTCAGACGCGATGACCTTGAATTAGATTAAATAACAAGGGGCTGTCTCGGTCTTTGAACTTGAGACAGCCCCTTTCGTACTAGTGCGGGAATGGAAGCTATTTTCAATTTAAGCAAAATTCATATCATAAGCTGTGAATAAATCAATGCTTTTACAGGAGACAGATTCCCAAAAACACGCATTTTAGAAAACATAATAAGGCGAGGGATCAAATTGCCGTCACTTTGACAATTTGACTCCTCGCCAAAAAACTTCTTGAAGCCGAAGCTTCGCTTGTGATTATTTCAAATCTTCCGCTTTAAAGGTAGTGTAGCCCTCATAGTAGTAACTGTGATCAATTCCTTTCATAAACACCTGTCTGTCGTTTATCTTATCTGTCAGGGCGCCTTTTAAAAGGTGTTTGATCTCAATATCCTTTATAGGACTTCTCTCTATAGCAAGAAGATAATCCTCTTTATCTACAAGGCTCCAATCAATCACCATGCCGAGTTCAGATCTCAGTATGTGATCAAGCCAAATTCGTGTTGCTCGTCCATTTCCCTCTCTAAAAGGATGCGCCACGTTCATTTCAACGTATTTCTCAATTATTTGGTCAAAGGTGTTTTGCGGCATGTTTTCTATATTGTCGAGCGCGGCCTTAAGATACATAAGGGGCGCAAATCTGAAACTCCCTTTTGCAATATTAACCGTGCGTACTATTCCTGCAAAGTCGTATATATCAGAAAAAAGGAAGACGTGTATTTTAGATAGTGCCTCAAAGGTTCCTGCCTTGAGTGTTGAAAGGAAATTCGTTTCAAAAAGTTCAATCGCACGCATTTTACTGACGCGTTCTTCTTCTCGAGCGAGTGTCGCAGAATCAGTAATATTTAACTTGTTTTCGAGCGCCATATTTTCTCCTTTTTGTGTCTACGGTTAACTATATTATACCACAAACCAATAGACATTTCAAATAATTAGGAAAAAATGTCCGAAAATCCTCAAAAACAAGAACATCGGGCTAACACCCGCAAAGAAATTTCGCCTTTGGCAAATATCTTTCGGCTTGCCGCTTACAAGCATGCTTGACGCGCTCTGCGCCGAACATGCGAACCTGTTTCTGCTCGCTTCGCTCACAGAGCAGGTTCTTCTGTGCAGATGAAATAGAACAGAAGCCTACCGCAAGGGCAGGCTTCTGTCCTATGGCACCAACAACGAGGAATTTCGCCTTTGGCAAATATCTTTCGTCTTGCCGCTTACAAGCATGCTTGACGCGCTCTGCGCCGAAGATGCGAACCTGTTTCTGCTCGCTTCGCTCACAGAGCAGGTTCTTCTGTGCAGATGAAA
>JAZQGJ010000010.1:0-4368 GCA_045539995.1 Eubacteriales bacterium | reverse complement strand
ATGATGTGCTGCGGTCAGAAAATGAAGGAGATCATCCCCGGCACGACCGACGCGTCGGTCGAAAAGCACGTTCCCGTATATAAGGTAGAGGGCAACAAGGTCATCGTTACCGTTGGTGCGGTAGAGCATCCTATGACCGAGGAGCATTACATCGAGTGGGTATCCCTGCAGACCAAGTTCGGCAACCAGAGAAAGCCCCTTGCTCCCGGCGAGAAGCCCGTCGTTTGCTTCTCCGTTTGCGAGGGCGACGAGGTAGAGGCAGTTTACGCATACTGCAATCTTCACAGCCTCTGGAAAGCGTAAGATGGTAGGCGTTGGAGAAAAAGCGCCCGCCTTCACCTTGCTTGACAAGGACGGTAAAGAGGTATCTCTGTCGGATTTTCTCGGCAAGAAGGTAGTGCTTTACTTTTATCCGAAGGATAATACCCCGGGCTGCACCCGTCAGGCGTGCGCCTTTGCGGGAGCGTACGAGGGCTTTCGCTCGCTGAACGCCGCCGTTATCGGCATCAGCCGCGACAGCGTTGCCTCGCACGCAAAATTTGCCGCAAAGTACGAGCTTCCTTTCGTGCTTCTTTCCGACCCCGAGCTTTCCGCTATCGAGGCGTACGGCGTATGGCAGGAAAAGAAGATGTGCGGCAAGGTCAGCATGGGCGTAGTGCGCACGACCTTTGTGATTGACGAAAATGGCATTGTCGAAGCGGTAATGCCGAAGGTAAAACCCGACACGAACCCCACCGAGGTGCTTGAGTACCTCGGAGCGTGAATGCTTTTTGCATCTCTCATAAGCATTATAAAACCCCGACAGCGGATGTCGGGGTTTTATATATTTATCGGTTTAGATGCGTTTTTTGAGGTTTCTAAAGCGTTTAAGCGAGGTCAGCAGGGTAACGATCGCCATAGAAAGACACAACAACAAAGTAAAGGGCTGAAAGGACGCATCCACAGCTTTATATAGGTGAAAACGAGTTTCCATATCGCTTTTGCTTAAAAATCCTATAATGAACATAAAGCAAAACATGGATAATGGCATGATAACCGTCATCACATAATCAAAAACGTTCTCTGATGAGGAAAAAAAGCCGAAAGCGGCAGACACGAGCAGTAAGCATACTGCTATTATGTAGGGCGACATTTGAATCAGCCCCAAAGTATCAAACAGCTCACATAGCAGCATCAATGCGGGAACTGCTATAAAGGGCATTGCATAATATAATTTCTTTTTCATTTGCTCTCTCATTAACTTTGGGATTTTAGAATTTGTTGAGACGGGAGACGGGAAGTTTCTGTTTCAATGTGTGTTGCAGGATAAACTACCCGAGGTGCTTTTTAGCTATAAATCAATGCCAAATCAAAGGTCAGCCCTTGACCTGGCAGGGCTTGATCCTGCCGTTGGTTTCGACATAATCTGCCCGAAGCACGCGTATAGCTTCATCAAGCTCGTCGGGCTTGTTGATAAGCCAAATTCCGATCTTCGCATATTTGCGCACTCTGTCGCAAAGCTCCGGAGTGGCTTTTTCGCCTTTGAACCAAGAGGTTCGCGGGTTGCCGTGGCAGATCCAGATAATAAGCTCATGCCCCTCGGCGATGCGCGAGACGGCGTTCAGCGTGTCCTCGCTAAGATCACCGCCGTCGTAGTGGAGCGTGGCGCGGGGAAGGGCGGCGGCTTGCTTTAGTGACTCAAGCGTGCCGCAGGTAAGACCTACGCTTACGCGTTCGCCTCGCTCCGCTATTTTCCCAAGAAATGTCGCGCGAAGCTCCTCGGGGAACGTAGTCCAAACGTTATCAAATTTCAGCGGAACGGCGGGATTTTTCTCTGAAAAGTCCAACACGTCTGACAGCGTAGGTATTGTCTCGCCGCGGAAGGACTCGTTCATCCACGAGCCGTATTCGTACTCTCTTGCCTGCGCCAAGGTAACGTCGCGTATCAATGCGTCTGGCGCGTTGCCGTTCTTATCTCTTGCGGTGCGCTTTAAGGAATGGTCATGTAGCATCACGAACTCACCGTCCGCGGTGTATTTGGGGTCAAGCTCGATGATGGCGTATCCCTCATTCACCGCCGCGCGAAAGGCTATCATCGTGTTTTCGGGATAGTCGGAGCTTACACCTCTGTGCGCTTGTAATTTTGTCATAGCGGTCTCCTTTTTTGTAAATGAAAAAGGTATTTGTTCTCAAGCGAGAGAGGTTAAAGTTTCTTCGATTTGCTTTTTCCACTCATTGTTATGAGAAACAACGATTTCAAATTTTTGAGTATTTGTGTGAACAATAATTTTGTTTTTGTTTGTTTCCACTGATTTTATCGTCTCTATGGATATTATGATTTCGTTTGTTGAAACGTTTATTTTATGAGGATAGAATTCAATACCTTTATCGGTAAAAAACAGCCAACCGCCGTTTCCGTCGATGGTTGCTCCGCCATCGCAAACGATTTTTCTTTCCTTTGCAATTTCTATGCGTTTTTTGTCAAAGCTTTTTTCTTGAAATTTAACGAAAATGAATATAATGAATGCAAAAAGAAATCCACATAAAAATCCCGCGATTATTCCAAGCGGTAAATTAAGACGCATAAATCCGACTATAAGTCCCATGGGAGTTCCGAACATCACTCCGGCAAGCGTATATTCCTTTATCCCGTTTTTGTATATCATATTTGCCTCCGAAAGATTGTTTTCATCATTATACCATAAAACCGTGAAAACGTCAACCATTTCGCGTCCATAAAAACAGTCATTGTTTTTATAAGTGAAAAGAAAATTGACATAAACTTATCATTTTGAGATTTATAGGCGAATTCTCTGTTTATGGTAAAGACAAATAAAGGATTTTATGATACAATTACGTTGTATTAAGCATCAAAGGAGAAAAAACGATGGATATGGTAAAAATGGGAAGCTTTCTTGCGGAGCTTCGTAAAGAACATGGTCTTACGCAAGCCGAGCTTGGAGAAAGACTTGGTGTGTCCAATAAAACTATTTCAAGATGGGAAACGGGAACATATATGCCCCCCGTGGAAATGCTATCAGAGCTTAGTGACATTTACGGACTGACGATAAACGAGCTTATAAGCGGCAGAAGATTAAACGCCGCGGAATATAAGAAAATGGCGGAATCAAACATTAAGGAAACTCTGGAGGCAAGCGCTTTTACGTTAAAGGATAAACAGGACTTTTGGAAGAAAAGATGGTGTCGGAAAAATATTTTTACATTTATTCTTTGCGGTGTTATGTGGTTGAGCTTGATTTTATCTATGAAGTTTTTGGATGTTGATATGATAGTTATATCGGGAACCGCGGGCATGGTTTTAGCATTTTATTATATTATTTTGAATAACAGAATGATGGCATACGTGGAAAAACATATTTTCGGCGAGCCTGAAGATTTAGAAAAATAAGTAAAATAAAAAACAAATTTCGTACTTTTGTATAAGATTTTGGCAGAAAGAACCCGCAGTTCGCGCATAATGCGGCGGTGTGCCAAAACGAGCGGTAGCGCGAACTATGTCCAAATTGCAAGCAATTTGGAGGGTTCTTCGTTTTACTATCCGCTGATAAAAAGAAAAGAAGCCACCGACTTCTTTTCTTCTTGCTTTAAACGTGATAAAAGGTGTCTAAACAAGGGTAAAAACGAACAAAAGGTGTCTGAAGCCCCGTAAGATTATTCATTTGGTTACATCTAATTCGTTACAGTTGTACATTGTGGAATTATAGGCAAAGACAATTTCCTCTTTTTTATGCAGGACAACAAGATAAAATTCATCGCCAGGGGCAGAAAAGTCAAATGGAGTTCTTACTTTTGGCGCAACGCATCTTCCGTGCTTTGCAAAATAAATCACGTTCACTGTACGACGACCTTCGGCATAACTTTTGGGAATTTCATCGAGAGATATGCGAGAAACAGTATCCTTCACAATTGAAAAGCCATTTTGCTCGATCATTTTTGAGAACGTCACATCTCGTATAATTCTATAAACAAACATAGCAGGGAAAATAGCACATATCAAAGCAAAACCAATTCCCAAAATTAAAATATATTTGGCTAAATACATCGATAAAAGAAAAAGTGGAACAAATATCAACAGTAATACTGCCAACACAACCGAATCTTGCATTAGCCTTGATTTGGATAACCGCTTAAGCTCTGCTTTACAGTTTTCTCGCGTTAATATGTTTTTTGACTCTGTTTTCATTTTTCCACCGCCTTTCTTTGTCTTATTATAGCATAAATTCGCTTGTATGTCAAATGATGCATCGCCTCGCGGCGATATGATGTTTTTCGCTTCGCAAATATGATGTTGCGTGCGTTGCACGCAAATGATGTTGTGTCCTGTGGACACAAATGAAAAAATCCAAGTCTTTCGACTTGGATTTTTTG
>JAZQGJ010000009.1:0-3686 GCA_045539995.1 Eubacteriales bacterium | reverse complement strand
GGCGTGAAGTACTTCTCCGTTGCTTCCGGCGGCGGTACCGGCCGTACTCTGCACCCCGACAACATGGCTGCAGGCCCCTCTTCCTACGGTATGACAGATACAATGGGTAGAATGCACTCCGACGCACAGTTCGCAGGCTCGTCCTCTGTTCCCGCTCACGTAGAAATGATGGGACTCATCGGCGCAGGTAACAACCCCATGGTTGGTATGACTGTCGCTGTTGCAGTTGCTATCGAAGAAGCATCCAAGTAATTTTTGATGGGCATATTTCGGTGCTAACCGCCGTTTTCCGACAAGCTCGCAATAGGTAACTATTGCTTCGGTCGTAAGAACGACGCTTATCCCACAAAATCTGCTCCCTCGAAAATCATTTTGACCGCAAATAATCGATAAAATCAAGGCTTTCAGCCAAATTTTAAGGCTCCTGAACTTCGGTTCGGGAGTCTTTTTTAGGAAACTTTAATAAATGCTTGCTTTAAAGCCGCTTTTGTGGTATAATAGTCATAAAGTTATAAAAATAAAAAGGAGTACATATTATCATGAAAACAATTAAAGCGCTTCCCCTTACGCACGAGAGCTTCGCGCCCTTCGGACAGTTTTACAATATGAGCAAGCCTGACGGATACGCTCTTTGCGGCGAGCTTCATAAGTTTTTCCCCGACCGAGTTGTTGCCGACAGCAATCACAGAATCGGCTTTTCTCCTATCGTGGTTAAGAAGCCCGAAAGAATGATAATTACACAGTCGGAGTATCATACGACGACGTGGGAAATTATAATGCCCATTGACGACGATATGATATTACACTGCGCGCCCGCTTCGGGAGGAACGCCTGTTACCGATTACGCAAAGGCTTTTATCGTCCCCAAAAATACCATGATTAAAATGAATGCTGCTATTTGGCATCTTGCGCCTCTGCCCGCAAATAAGGACGCTTTAACAGCTCTTATCGTTCTCCCCGAATGTACCTATGCGAACGATTGTACTGTGGTCGACCTCAAACCCGACGAGCAGTTTGAGATAATAAAATAACGAGAATTGTTAATCTGAAAATACCGTTTTCTTATAGGAGAAAAAATGTATTCGAGTGAAGAACGCTTTGGCAGAACCATAAATATAATAGGGATAGAAGCATTTTCACGGCTGCAAAATTCGTGTGTTGCCGTTTTCGGCTTAGGCGGTGTCGGCGGATATGCGGCAGAAGCGCTTGCACGAAGCGGAGTAGGGAGGCTTTTGCTTGTCGATTACGATACTGTAAGCGTATCAAATATCAACAGGCAAATTATTGCGACAGAGCAGACAGTCGGACAAAAAAAGACGGAGGCATTTGCCAAAAGAGCGAAAGCGATAAATCCCGATATTGAAATAATTGAAATATCCGAATTTGTAAGCGGCGAAAACGTTGCCGATATACTTAAGAGTAACAAGCTCGATTATATTATTGACGCAATAGATACGGTAAGCTCTAAGGTAGCGCTGATTTCTTGCGCTCATCTTCTTAACATACCTATAATATCGTGTATGGGAACAGGTAATAAGCTTGATCCTACCTTGTTTAAAATAACCGATATTTCTAAGACGGATACCTGTCCTCTTGCGAGAGTTATGAGGAAAAAGCTGCATGAGGTCGGAATTTCTCATGCCGATGTACTTTATAGTCCCGAAAAGCCCGTTTCTATTGAGTCATCGTCTGAAAACGGAAGACATGTTCCCGCGTCTGTTGCCTTTGTTCCGTCTGTTGCGGGGCTTATCATCGGCGGCTATGCAGTAAAAAAGATAATTGGAGTTTTATAAGCGTTTTTATTGCCCTTTGATAGAATTCACAAAAAAAATATTTTCTTTTCAAAGAACAAGCAGAATATTTGTTCATTTTGATGAAAATCAATATTTTTTTAGAAAAACTATTTACAAATTTATTTATTTATGCTATACTTAGGTAGATTTAATTCAGACTTTCTGAAAAAATAAAAAGGAGAAAATTATGAAAAAAGTATTATTGCTTTTAACACTTCTTGCGCTTGCGTTTGCGCTTGTAGCTTGTGGCGGCGAGAAAAATCCCCCCGTTACAGAACCCCCTGTTACTGAGGATCCTGTAGTCACAGAACCCCCTGTGACAACCGCAGCTAACGTAACTTATTCTGTAAAGTTTATGGATTCCGAGCTCTTTAAGGACGAAAACGGAGAGCAGGTTTTGCTTAAGGATGATGAGGTTAAGAGAGGTAAGTTTGCTCGCGCGCCTCGCGATCCTTCTCATGAAGGCTATGTGTTTATAGGATGGGACATAGAGGACTATAGCCAGGTTACTTCAGACATGGTGATTACAGCTCAGTACCGTCTTAGCGATACATATGTCGTTGAGTTCTACGATCTTGACGGTAACGTTGTCGCATCGGTTGAAGTAGAGGAAGGCGCTTCTGTTGAAGGTCCTGAAAATCTTCCTGTAATAGAGGGGAAGAAGTTCATAGGCTGGGATAAGACAGTATCCCGCGTAGACAGAGAGTGGGCAGATTTTGAAGCATACAAGGATTTGTCAGAGGAAGAATTGGCAGAAACAGAGATGGTATTCAAGACAACCGCTGTTTATGAAGCATCAGCAGGTGTAATTCCTTTTGTTGAAAATATTTCTTTCAATTTCAAGTCGGAAAGCAAAAATGGACAGACCGTTTATGTGCCTGTAGACGTAGATAAGTTCTCTGAAAGCTTCAGCTATGTAGAGCTCAATCCCACAGTTGCTTCCGTAGGCGCAGGAGTTGATGCTGATCTCAAGTATAATATGGTTGACGTTACGACAAGATATGCTTGGGACGGCGAATATATTTACGGCTATGTTACCGTTGTGGATCCTACGCTCTGCTCAAGAGGAAAAGACTATTGTCAAAGTACGTCAGACCCTTGGCAGAATGATATGCTTGAATGCTGGTATAAATTGGGCGAAGCACCTACATCAAGAACTGTTCAGCGTTTTACAATTGACTTCTACGGTCACCGTTTAGGCGCATACGACGGTGTTGAATTCGGCGGTTATAACTCTATGTCTAAATTCTTCGATAGGATGGAATATAAGGTAGAGGTTGTTGAAGAAGCGAATACTTCTTACATCTTCTTTAAGCTTTACGCAAAGACAGAGGAAGGAAAGGCTCTTCAGGCAGGAGACGTTTTCTATTCCGCATATCAACTTGATGACCTTCGCGACTTGAATATCGTTGCTAATATGTATTGCGCTATGTCTAATCAAAGCGATTACGAAAACGGCTACGAGGATTACACTCTCGGAGCAAAGAAATAATTATAACAAAATATTGTTGTCACAAATCCGCCCAAACGGGCGGATTTGTGGCGTTATCTGACAAAAAATAAAAACAAAAAATAATTAAAAAAATCGAAAAAACATCTTGACAAACAGAGAACTCTATGATATAATAAGTAACGTTGTTGAGGTTATGCTGGTGTAGCTCAGTTGGTAGAGCAGCTGATTTGTAATCAGCAGGTCGGGGGTTCAAGTCCGTCCACCAGCTCCACAACTTTTATATGGGGGAATTCCCGAGCGGCCAAAGGGGGCAGACTGTAAATCTGTTGTCACTGACTTCGCTGGTCCGAATCCAGCTTCCCCCACCAACAAAAAACGCACTTTTGTCTACCGACAAAGGTGCGTTTTTTGAATGATGTTTGCCTTCGGCAAATGATGTT
>JAZQGJ010000008.1:0-6879 GCA_045539995.1 Eubacteriales bacterium | reverse complement strand
ATCCTATTCGGCAGCGATCCCGATCATAATGGGACAGAACATCGGTACTTGTGTAACGGCAATGCTTTCGTCCTTCGGTGCGAATAAAAACGCAAAGCGCGCATCGTTCATTCACCTGTTGTTCAACGTAATAGGAACTGTAATTTGTCTTACGTTGTTCAGCCTTATCTCGCTTATCTTTAAGCCACTGATACTGAACGAATCGGCAACATACTTAGGCATTGCAATATGCCACACCATATTCAACTTTCTTTGCACCGTTATTCTTCTGCCTGCATCCTCACTCCTTGAAAAGCTTGCATATAAACTCGTCCCCGAAGGAAAAGCTCCCGAAAAGATCGTTGAGCTTGACGAGCGTCTGCTTGCAACACCTCCCGTTGCAGTTGAAAGATGCTGTCAGCTTGCATCCAAGATGGCAAGCGAGGCAGTCGAGGGCTTTAAGTTGAGCATAGAGTCTATAAGAAATTATTCCCCTGAAATTGCCGAGAAAATCAGAAAGATCGAGGATGATACCGATCACTACGAGGATATTCTCGGAACGTATCTCACAAGGCTCAGTAAGAGTCAGGTGTCCGATGAGGATAGCGCAACCGTTACCAAGCTTCTCAAAGCGATTGGCGACTTCGAGCGTATCTCCGACCACGCCGTAAATGTGCTTGAATCGGTGGAGGAGCTCCGTGAAAAAGGCATTGAGTTCTCATCTGCCGCAAGAGAGGAAATGTCTGTTCTTTGTGCCGCAACAAATGAAATACTCGCCTTGACCGAGGCAGCCTTTGTCGGTAACGATATCGCGCTTGCATACGACGTTGAGCCTCTTGAACAGGTGATCGACAATCTGAAAACGCTTCTCCGTAATAACCACATCGCAAGACTTAAGGAAGGCTCTTGCACCGTCGAAACCGGATTTATTTGGTCGGATCTCATCACCAACTTTGAGCGTGTGAGTGATCATTGCTCCAACATCGCCGTCGGTATTATCGACGTAAGTGAGCATACAATGAATGCTCACGAGGTTATTAAGAGCCTTAAAGCGGGTAATGCACATTACAGCGATAAGTACGAGGAATATTCGAGCAAGTATTCCGTAGTTAAGCTTGCATAAAACCTAAAATAATGCACAATAACCTCGTCCCCTTTTGGTGCGAGGTTATTTCTAAAAATATACTCAAAAATATACTGAAACAAATATTTTTACTAACCGCTTGACAATGGAAAATTTATGTGATGGAGCGACTTGATAATGCAATGGCTATGTCAATCTCCAAGGCAAAGGTCGATGTTGTGACATTGCGGCGCAGGGACGAAGATCTGAACACCTTGTTCAAACGTTTGTATGAGGATATGGTATCGGGACGAATTACGGCAGAACGCTTTGATATGCTTGCGAGTGAATATGAGCAGGAGCAAAAAGAACTCAAAGTAAAGATTGTCGAGCTTGAAGATCTGATTGAAAACGGCGAAACTCAAACAAAGGATCTGAAGCAGCTTCTTGCCAACGTTCGCAAATACACCGATCCACAAGAGCTGACCGCACAAATGGTAAATGATTTGGTTGACAAAATAATAGTCCACGCTCCCGATAAGAGCAGTGGACATAGAAAACAAAAGATTGAAATTTACTACAATGCTGTCGGCATCATTGATTTGCCTACCGTCAAAGAGGACGATTGCATCGCCCTGCATGGCAGATGCAAAGGCAAAAAGATAGCCGTATGAATAGCAAAAGGCAGTGTGACCTTTTCGGTCACACCGCCTCTTACATAAAACTTCGTTATGGGGCTTGCGCTAAATATCTTTCCTGCTTTTTAACACCCAACAAAATTATTATATCACACAACCTTGTATTTGTAAATACTTTTGTGGTGATTTTACACAAAAACTACGTTTTGCACAAAAAATAATTGTGAAGTTTTTACAAATTGCCGATTGTTTTTTCAAAAAAAGTATGCTATAATTAAATTGCAAAGAAAGAGAGGTACACTCCGATGAAAAATTAAAAAAGGATTTTTTACGAGGATAGCGCCGATAGGATATGGTCCAAACGGGAGAAGTGAGGACAATGAAAGTCCCAGTCACTTAATTTTGGAAGGAAGAAAAGAAGAAGATCGGGCCGGGTAAGCGCTTCGGGAAAAATCAGAAATCGCCCTTAATCGAATACGAAACGAAGCTAATAAGGATTTCTCCGTAGAGAAAACGAAAAACAGATGATTTGCAAGACTTGAAGTAAAAGTGAGAGGGCAGACAGTAGAAAGCGAGGATAACCAAACGATGTTAGATACAAAGGAGAACGAGAAGTGACCTTTGGTTGTGAATTTACAACTCATGATCAAGGGTCACTTCTTTTTTTGTTTTAAGAGGTAAAGCAGAGCTTTTATTACTAACGGAAAGCAAAAGCCGATAAGATGACGCGCCGCTAAAAAATAAAGCAGAAAAAAACGCAACCGTAGGTTGCAAAAAACTTCAAAAATAAATTGCTTGAATATTTTTTTAAAAAAGAATATAATATTTTATGAAAGCGCAGTATAATATATTATACAAATTTTTATAATCGAGGAGCAATTTATGACGATTGGTGAAAAAATTTCGCATTTAAGAACGGCGTACGATATGTCTCAGGAGAGCTTGGCGGAAAAGCTGGGCGTTTCCCGTCAATCCATATCGAAATGGGAAATGGATCAGGTTTTGCCGCAGCTTGATAAAATCATACAGCTATGCGATACCTTTTCTATATCCTGCGATGAGCTGATGCGAGACAAAATAACACTGAATAAGGGCGAAAAAAAGAAGAACAAGTACTTCGGTACGGACGGCTTCAGAGGAGAGGCTAATCTCAACCTCACGTCAATGCAGGCGTATAAGGTAGGCCGTTTTCTCGGTTGGTATTATTCCTCATCTTTATCAGGCTGTCAGAGCCCGAGCTACCGTCCCCGTATAGTTATAGGAAAGGATACAAGACGCTCAAGCTATATGCTTGAATACTCGATAGTAGCGGGAATTACCGCATCCGGCGCAGACGCCTATATGCTGCACGTAACTACAACACCGAGCGTGTCATATGTTACTCGTCAGGAGGAGTTTGACTGCGGAATTATGATAACTGCCTCGCATAATCCCTTCTATGATAACGGAATAAAGGTCATAAATCGCTACGGAGAAAAACTGGACGATGATATAACCCCCTACATAGAGAGCTATATCGACGGTGACCTTGCCGCGCTTGGCGTAGAGGGCGAGGATCTCCCTATGGCGAAGCGTGAAAAAATAGGTTCAATTATCGACTACGTTTCGGGCAGAAACAGATACGTCGGTTATCTTATTTCCCTTGCGTCGAACTCATATAAAAGAATGCGTATAGGTATAGATAGCGCAAACGGAGCGTCCTGGATGATAGCGAAAGCCGTTTTTGACGCATTGGGCGCGCAGACCGTAGTTATAGGCGCCGAGCCAAACGGATTTAATATAAACGAAAAATGCGGCTCTACCTACGTAGAAAACCTCTGTAAATTAGTAAAAGAGAAGCATCTTGATTTAGGCTTTGCCTTTGACGGAGATGCTGACCGCTGTATTGCCGTTGACGAAAACGGAAAAGTAGTTGACGGAGACTCTATTATGTATCTTCTCGCCAAGCGCTTAAAGGGCAGAGAAATGCTCAACAATGATACCCTTGTATGCACTGTTATGTCAAACAGTGGTTTTGTAGCATCTCTTAAGAAAATAGGAATAAACGCAGTACAGACGTCTGTCGGTGACCGCTTCGTTTATGAATGTATGCAGAGGGAGGACTACAGCTTAGGCGGCGAGCAGTCGGGCCATATCATAATAAAAAAATACGCTACCACGGGCGACGGTATTCTTACCGCTATGATGATATGCGAGGAGCTATGCGACAAAAAAAGCGCGCTTAGCAAATTAGTCGAGGATATTATGATATATCCTCAGAAAACGGTAAACGTAAAGGTAAAGGACAAAAAAGCGGCGGCAAATGACCTTGACGTGAAAAAAGCCTGTGAAGAAGCAGAAAAAATAATTAACGGAAAGGGCAGAGTCCTACTCCGAGAAAGCGGAACGGAGCCCTGCGTGCGAGTTATGGTCGAAAGCGAGAGCGAAGCGCTTTGCGCCGAGCTCTGCGAAAAGGTAGTCTCGGTAATTAAAGAAAAGGGCTACGGTATCTGATATTAGTCAAAAATGCAAATTATTTCAGATTTATCGAAAGCCAGAGCCTTTTTGTCACTTAATTAAAATATAAAGAAACGCTTATGATAACGAACAAAACCGTTTGTCATAAGCGTTTTTCGTATTGTCAATATCATCGGGCAAAGTTGCGCTGTCGGAAGAATTTGTCGAAACTTTTTTCGGATTTTCTGTTGACTTTTCGGATTTTTGTGATATACTTGTTATCGAAAGCACTTTCTTTCTGCACCTGCACTTGAGCAGGAATGGTCTCTCTTTCGGAGAGATCAACAGAAACGAAAGTGTTTTCTTTTATTTCCGCCAAGTCATATAGATACTTCTTTCCATTGTCGGACATGATGTCATACTGAACGTTAGCCTAAGCAGACTCGAACTAATAAGCCTCTCGGCGATAAATTTCCGCGTCTTTTGGCGCTACTCGCCTTGAAAAGTCCTACTTATCTTCGGCTTGCATCACCCAAATCCATCGAAAATTTATTTGACGAGAGGTGCGTGCAGTTTATATCGAGCAAATATGCAGGCGAGACGAGGCAAAAATTTGAAGTAATATGGGATATTGCAAGAATTTTTGCCGAAGTATCTACGGATATTTGCCGATAGAAACCTTATTGGTTCGGGTCTACTTAGGCTACTATCATAGCCTGCGCCACGCTTGCGCTCGCTCGTACTGCCTGTATGATGTCGGCGGCGTTCTTCATCTTGCCGACCTTAGAGAGAAACTTTGTCGCGCCGTAAAGCTCGTCCACCGTGTCAATGTAGGCGCTGTCCAACGCCGTGTATAGGCGCTCTATTCGGGAAGCCTCGTACTGCGTTCTCTTCTTGCCGACAGAGCCCGACATATCTGCCGTGTCACTGTCCGTGCGGGGCAGAGCAGCACGGTCTCCAGAATTTGTCGAAACTTTTTTCGAATTTTCTGTTGACTTTTCGGAATTTTGTGGTATACTAATGTTAGGGAATTTGTTGTTAATAATGCTCAACGATTTGTGCAGTTGAGGATTAACTTGCAATAAATTCTCTTTTTCATATTCTACCTTTTTTACGCGTTTGGTTATCAAATTATTGATGTAATTGTCGCTGGCAGGCAGCATAGAAACAACTAAATTATAGGGAGTGTATGTATTTTCTACGTCCTTTACAGTATTTAATTCGAGAGATACAATACTTTCGTCGCCTTTCGAAGATAAAACTCTGCCAAGCAAATTTAATCTTAAGTTATCCAAGCGAACTATTGCATCTGGATTGTTCAATACTGATACAATCTTTTGAGCAAAGCCCTCTCCATAATTATGGTAATTTCCTTCTAAAACACCGCTTCTTCTTGTTGCTAAATATAATGCATCAAATCTTATAATTATTTTTATATCTTTTGCATCTTTAACATTTTTAGTTATAACATCTGGGGTGTGTTCTAAAACTGTTATATACTCACCTTTAGTTTTTCTACTCAACGCATCCGCGTCGCTCATTTTAAGTATTTCTTTTACACTTTCATCAAGCGTTTTAGGGCTTAAATAATCTAAATAAATATAATTGTTACTGCCATTAAACACCACCTCCGTCCTATCAATATCAGGTCGGGTGTTTTTTCTTTGCTCGGCGGTTAGGTTGGCACGATTGGCGACATCTCTTGCTTCGATTTCTCCTGCTGTATTTCTATACTGCTCATAAGCGCTTTGCGTGTCGGTATTATTGAAAATACCGGGATTGCTACCGTTTGAAAAACCTTCAATATATTGCACAGCGTGCTGAATTTCGTGCAACAATGCCTTTTTGATATCTTTGCTTTTCGGGTTTAAAGTTATTGAAAAGTTACTGCGGGAAAATGAGCCGTATCCTTCCATATCTCTATCAAAAGAAATTTCCAAAGATTTTAATTCGGGGTATGCTGCAAAGAGGGCATCGTGTTTAACAAACTGGTCAAGCCTATGCAATGAAATTCTCGTTATATCTTTTGGCATACTTCGCAGTTCTTGTAATTCTTGATTTGATATCGTGCCTTCAAGAAATTTTAATTCAAGCTCTTTATACCTTAAATAATCGGGATTGAATCCGTTTTTAGAAAAGGTCATAGAGCTATCGTCAATCTCAAATCGCCACTCGCCGTCATATCCCTTAAACCAGCCCGTTTCTTTGCGAACAGTTTCGGAATCTATGCCGTTATCAAGCATTTCCTTTGCCGTATCGAGTTTGAGCTTGTCGGCTGTTCTTGCTTTTTTCCCCGCATAGGCGTGTCTTTCTCCTTCGCCCTTTTCAGCTCCGACATTATACTGATTTCTCACCGAGAAGCTATCAAAGAGCGTTTTATATCTCTTATAGAGCTTCTTCGCCTCACGGGATAGTGTAGGCTCGTCGGAATAGCCCGTTATTGCCTTTTTGAAGAATGAAAGTATCTTATCGGGAAGTGTGGGGTTGTCGTTGCAGAGCTTTTCAAGAAGTCTATCATCGTCGAGAAGCGCCTCTATATAGTGGGCGTTCAGCTCGTCGTTGTATTCACGCTCAATTTTTTCTTTGTCTTTTTTCTCGCCGTCCTCGCTGATTTCTATCTCACCGTCTTCGTTGATTTCTATTTCGACGTCTTCGAAGTATTCCTCTACTATACGCATTTTCTCTTCTTTTGGAAGGTCCTTTGCGCCTCTTTCAATCCAGAGCTTGCCCTTGCCGTCATTGTATATAGCGTGTGTCAGCTCG
>JAZQGJ010000007.1:0-11795 GCA_045539995.1 Eubacteriales bacterium | reverse complement strand
ATTTTGACGGCTTTTTTTATATTTTGTATTTGTCCTTTTAGTCAAATACTGTTATAATATTAGTATAGGTTTTTAGGAGGCTTTGCTATGAGAGAATTTTTTTCAGATATTTTCGGAAACGAAAAAATCAAAAGCTCTTTAGGCAAGAGCATCACAGACAATACTCTCGCTCACGCTTATATAATAGAAGGCCCCAAAGGAAGCGGCAAAAAAATGCTCTCTTACAGAATTGCGGCAGCGCTTGCCTGCGAGAATAAAAAAAACTCGAATTCAGCGCTCCCCTGCATGTGTTGTGAAGGCTGTAAAAAAGTCCTCTCTAAAAACTCGCCCGACGTTTATTTCCTTGAACGCGAGAACGGAAAGGCGACTATAACCATTGATCCGATAAGAGAAATGCGGTCTGACATGTTTCTTTCTTCAAGCGAATCGGAATATAAGGTGTATATTGTAAATGAGGCGCACCTGATGAATGACGCTGCCCAAAACGCACTTTTAAAGGTTTTGGAGGAGCCGCCCGAAAACGTGCTGACTCTCCTGCTCTGCGACAGCTCGGACACCATTCTGTCTACAGTAAAGAGTCGCGCGCAAATTATACGAATGTCCCTCTTTTCTACCGACGACATGAAAAAGCATTTGCTAAAGGACAATAAGACTGCTATTTCCTTTTACAATAACTCAAAAAACAACTTTCTTATCGCGCTCGAGGCAAGTCAAGGAAGCATAGGAAAAGCTCTTTCACTTATGAACCCGAAGGAAATGTCAGGCGTACTAAAAGAGCGCAAGATCGTGGACGGTATTATTGGCGCGATTACAGAAAAGGAAGACTTCGTAAAGCTGCGTGACTTGTTTGTAGCGTTGCCATCAAAAAGAAACGAGCTTATAGACGAGCTTTCCCTGTTATATACGGCAATAAGAGATCTGATACTTTTGAAAAAAAGCGAGAATATTCCGTTAATTTATTACTATGACAGAGAAAGCGCGACAAGTCTTTCAAAAAAAGTGGGTATAAACCGACTGTATTCTATATCTGATGCCGTTTTCGCATCAATTGAGTCGCTTCAAATGAATTCAAATATCACTCTTACAATAAATCATCTACTGAACCAGATAAAAAACAACTAATATTTAACGGTGGTAAAATTATATGGATATGAATAACACAGATAAACAAAACGAAATGAATATACAAGCCGAAGACGTGGCAAAAGCAAACGAGGAAAATAAGCAGCCTGTAGAAATTGTAGGCGTTACCTTCAGAAGCGCAAGTAAGATTTATTATTTTGCCCCCAACGGAATTACGGCGCAGGTAGGCGACTTTGTTATTGTCGAGACGTCGAGAGGATTGGAGTTTGGAAAGGTGCTTGTACCAAACAAGCTTTTGCCTCCCTCAGAGGTCGTTATGCCACTTAAAAGCATAATACGTAAAGCAACCGAGAACGACAAGCAAAAAAATGAAAAGAACAGATTAGCTGAGGAGGACGCAAAAAAAATTTGCGCCGAGAGAATAAAAGCCCTCAACTATGAAATGAATCTTGTAGACGTTGAATATACTTTTGACAACAGCAAGCTGCTTTTCTACTTCACTGCCGAGGGACGTGTCGATTTCCGTGAATTAGTAAAAAATTTGGCTTCTATCTTTAAAACGAGAATAGAGCTTCGTCAAATAGGAATAAGAGACGAAGCAAAAATAATGGGCGGGCTCGGAAGCTGCGGCAGACCCTTCTGCTGCTCGGAATTTTTGTCCGAGTTTGCGCAGGTTTCAATTAAAATGGCGAAGGAACAAAATTTTTCTCTTAACTCGGCAAAAATATCGGGAAGCTGCGGCAGACTTATGTGCTGCTTACGCTATGAACACGAAACCTATGAAGAAGCGTTAAAGACGACACCTCACATAGGCTCTACGGTAAGCACCTCGTCAGGAAACGGAACGGTTATCGAAACGCGCCCCCTTTTACAGCTTGTAAAGGTTCGTTTAGATGATAAGCCCGAAAATCCAAAGCTTTTTGACTGCTCAGACGTCAAGGTAATTAAAGGCGCAAAGAACAATAATTCCCCTCAAAACGACGAAGAAATAGAAAAAAATGAGGAATAATACAATATTTTTTTAAAAAAATATAAAATACCTATTGATTTTTTTTATATATGTGATAAAATTGATATTAGAATACTATTGGAGGTGTATAAAATGGCTTACATAATCAATGACGATTGCATTGCATGCGGCGCTTGCGCTGATGAATGCCCCGTAGAATGCATCAGCGAAAGTGATGGCAAGTATGTTATCAATGCTGAGGAATGTGTAGAGTGCGGAGCTTGCGCTAGCACATGCCCTGTTTCTGCTCCCGTTAAGGAGTAATTCAGAAATACTGCAAAAAAGCGGAGAGGCGGTTTATTCGCTCTCCGCTTTTTAATAAACTTAAAGGAACACAAATGAAAAAAGAAATAACGCTTTTTGAAGGTGAACACATAGATGAGGTAAATGACGATATCTCGCTTATTCAGCGCGCGTCAGGTCTCAAGCTTGGAACTGATGCTCTGCTTTTAGCTTCATTTATCTCGAAACAGCCTAAAGCCTCGGCAATAGAGCTGGGTGGTGGCTCTGGGATAATTTCCTTTTTATGCGCCGCAAGAAAAAAGTTAAATCATATAATATGCGTAGAGCTTCAAGAAAGCTTTGCCTCAGTAATTGAACGAAATATTATACTCAACGATATGAGCGATAAGGTAGAATGCTTACACGCCGATATAAGAAATCTGAAGAATTTCATAAAAGAAGAATGCGACGTGGTTTTTTCAAATCCGCCGTATATGATTTCCACAGGCGGCGCTTTAAACGCAAGCGACGAAAAGGCTATCGCGCGACACGAGCTTTTCGGCGGAATTTCCGACTTTGCCCGAGCAGCCTCACAGGCATTAAAATACGGCGGTAAATTCTATTGCGTATATCGCCCTGACAGGCTCTCGGATTTAATCTCCGCGTTGAGAGAAAACGCGTTAGAGCCTAAACGAATGACGTTCGTTTTTGCGAACTGTAATTCAATTCCGTCAATGGTTCTGTTAGAGGCTAAAAAGGGCGCGAAATGCGGATGCAAAATAAGTAAGCCGTTTTTCATATATAAGGATACTCAAAACAAGGCTTTCAGCGAAGAAATGCAAAAAATTTATGATACAGGATGCTTTGAAGAATAATATGAGCAGTATTAAAAACACCGTTTCAAGCTCCTCTTCTGAGGAAAAAAACAAAGTAGAAAAAAGCACGTTATATCTGGTAGCTGTTCCCATAGGAAATCTTTCGGATTTTTCAGAAAGAGCCCTAAAGGTTCTTTCCGAGGTTGATTTTGTAGCAGCAGAGGACACACGAAATACTCTACACCTGCTTACGCGCTTCGGAATTAAAAAGAATCTTGTAAGCTATTATGAGCATAACAAGCGTCAAAGAGGCGAAGAAATTACCGCGAGAATAGAAGCGGGAGAAAGCTGCGCTCTTGTCACCGACGCGGGAATGCCTGCGATAAGCGATCCCGGCGAAGATTTAGTCGCCCTCTGCGCAGAAAAAGGTATTACTGTGTCCTGTGTTCCAGGTTGCTGCGCTGCGGTTACCGCGCTTGCGCTTTCAGGTCTCCCGACAGGCAGGTTTGCGTTTGAAGGCTTTCTTTCCACTTCAAAGGGGGAAAGAAACAAGCGACTCGCAGAAATAAAAAATGAGACGAGAACCTTAATATTCTACGAAGCGCCGCACAAGCTGAGAAGCACTCTTGACGATTTATATGAAGTGTTTGGCGACAGAAGAATTGCGCTCTGCCGAGAATTAACAAAGATAAATGAGGAAATTTTGCGCACAACTCTCTCACACGCAATTGAGCTTTACAGAGAAAAATCTCCTCGCGGAGAGTACGTTCTGATAATGGAAGGCGGGTCTTCAAATCAAATAGAGCGTGAAAACGCAAAAGAAAATCCGCTTCTCTCTCTTTCTTTACAAGAGCACGTTTCTCACTACGAGGAAAGAGGCCTTGCACGAATGGACGCAATCAAAGCGGCGGCAAAGGACAGAGGCATGACTAAAAGCGAATTTTACAAATTACTTAACTGTTAAATGAAAAAAGCAAAGACACAAAAAGGGGTGTCTGCCGTAGAGCAATATACTCGAACCGACAGGAAAAGGACAGAGAGTGTTTTACATTCTCTGTCCTCTTTTCTTGACAAGCACTGCATTTGTGGACACAAAAGCTATTTTCAGTTACAAGTTATGAACTTCGCTTACGCTCGCCGTTATGGGTTTGCTCTGCAAACGTTATGATATGATCGCCTTGCTACTTCAAGCTGCACCGAAGGTGCATCATAACTTGCCGAAGGCAATCATAACTCTAAACTCGCCAGAGGCGATCATAGCTGGCGACCTGCTCTGTGGCAGGCTTGCCAAGAAGTGTCTTTGCTTTTTTAATACTTACTATAATGCTTTTTTCTCATACGGAATTTTATATACGTACTCCGTGAAATTGCTATAACTGCGCAAACGACGTTTTTCGCTCCGTTTTTACGTAGCTTTCTTGCGCTTGCGCTGAGAGTTGCGCCGCTTGTAACCACGTCGTCCATCAAAATGAGGGTCTTCCCTTTTATTTCAAGCTTCTTGGGATTATCAAAGGAAATTGCTATGTTTTTCATTCTCTCGGTATAGGAAAGCGTTTTCTGCTCTACATTAGAATGCCTTTTTAACAGCTTTGCCCAGCTTAAGCCGAGTATCTGCGCCGTCCTTTTTGAGAGAATTTCCATATGGTCATATCCGTATTTTTGCATCGCCTTGTTGCTTCTCGGTGCGTATGTAACAATGAAGTCATCTGTGGGATTTATTACCTCTTTGATTGAAGACGCCATCTCACAAGACAAAAATTCAACAAGATTATATTCTGAGGTCTTCTTAAGCTTGAAAATCATTTTGTTTATAACAAAATCATTTGAATGAGGCCTATAAACCGTCAGTTTTGAAAGAACGTCTATCTTTGCCTTTTGCAAATTATCCGTACTACAAGAACAGTGCGGCAAAAGCTTGCCGCACTTTGCGCATTCCTTGTTTCTTTCACTTTCATACACCACCGAGCAGAGCTCGCAAAGGCAACCTTTTTCACTTGGAAGCATTCGCACTCCGCAGCCGGCGCATTTAGGTACAAAAATCAGGTCGGTTATAAGCTTAAAAAGCCCTTTTAATTCCCCTTTATTTTTTAACATAGCTGTCTTTCAAGCCAACAATACGGTTAAAGGTGTTTTCGTACTTTGTATCCTTTACAAAATATCCTACGCGGACAAACTGGAATCTGTCGCCATCCTTCGCATCCGAGAGCGAAGGCTCTACTTTGCAGCTTGTAAGAGTTGTAACGGAATCGGTGTTCAGATAATCTCCGTATCCCTTGCCTTCGGGAATATCGGCAACGTTCTCAATAGTGAAAAGATGCTCGTAAAGCTTAATATCAACATCCTTTGCGTGCGAGGCCGAAAGCCAGTGTATAGTTCCCTTTATTTTTCTGCCGTCCGCAGGATTTCCGTTTCCTGTCTCAAGGTCACAGGTGCAGCGTATTTCTTTTATGCTTCCGTCATCGTTTTTAACTATTTCATTACATTTGATAATGTAAGCGCCCATAAGACGAACCTCTCCGTCGGGCTTGAGTCTGAAAAACTTAGGTGGCGGAACTTCCGCAAAGTCGTCGGCGTCTATATAAAGCTCTCGGGTAAACGGAACCTCTCTCGTTCCGCTTTCCGGATTCTGAGGATTGTTAGGCAAAGAGAAATATTCAACCTTATCCTCAGGATAATTTGTAATAACAAGCTTAACAGGCTTCAAAATCGCTATTCTGCGTTCTGCTGTTGTGTTAAGCTCTTCTCTTATACAATGCTCTAAAAGCTCATAATCAACTACGCTATAAGCCTTTGAAACGCCTGCGCGCTCAACAAAATCAAAGATAGCGCTGGGAGTATATCCCCTTCTGCGCAAGCCGCAAAGAGTAGGCATACGCGGGTCGTCCCAACCGTCAACCAATTTTGTTTCGACAAGCTCGCGAAGATATCTCTTACTCATTACGGTGTTTGTAACGTTAAGACGCGCAAATTCATACTGATGAGGCTTCTTTTCAAAGCCTATATTGTTAACTACCCAGTCGTAAAGAGGTCTGTGATTTTCGAACTCTATTGAGCAAAGCGAGTGAGTAATCCCTTCAAGCGCGTCCTGTATAGGATGAGCGTAGTCATACAAGGGATAAATGCACCACTTATTTCCCTGTCTGTGATGACTTGTATGAACAATTCTGTAGATTGCGGGGTCTCTCATATTCATATTGGGAGACTTCATATCTATTTTTGCTCTCAGGGTTTTTGCGCCGTCGGGGAATTCGCCATTCTTCATTCTCTCGAACAAATCAAGATTTTCCTCTACTGTACGGTTACGGTAGGGGCTGTCCTTTCCGGGCTCTGTCAGCGTGCCTCGGTATTCTCTCATCTCATCGGGAGAAAGGTCACAAACATACGCCTTGCCGTCCTTTATAAGCTGAATGGCAAACTCGTAGCACTTATCAAAATAATCCGAACCGTAAAAAATTCCGCCCGTAGGGATCGCGCCAAGCCAAGCGAGGTCCTCATATATGGACTGCACGTATTCATTGTCCTCTTTTGCCGGATTGGTATCGTCATAACGGAGATTGAAAAGACCTCCGTATTTTTTTGCAGTATTGCTGTTTATCCATATAGCCTTAGCCGAGCCGATATGCAAATATCCATTAGGCTCAGGCGGAAAGCGAGTATGAATTTTCAAAGAGGGATTTTCCTCTAAATTCTTATCAATTATGTCGTGAATAAAATTTGATTTAATATCTTCCATGTCTATTTGCGTAAAACGCATCCTCCAATTTAAATAACAGTTTTATGATTATAGCTTTCTTCTTTTATCGTACTTTCTCTGCCGTGTCCGGGATAAATGACGGTTTCTCCCTCAAAAAGAGAAAATATACGGGAAAGCGATTTCCGAAGCTCAGTGGCAGAACCGCCGTACAGGTCGGTACGTCCAATCCCCCCATCTGCAAAAATAGTATCTCCCGTAAAAGCAACGCCTCCGTCATAATAGCAGCAAGAGCCGAGCGTATGTCCCGAGCTTAACAGAACCTTTAATTTATTATTGCCGAAGGTAATAACGTCTCCGTCAGCAATAATTTTGTCTGCCGAATTATAAGCCTTATTTATTCCGAGAAAAACGAGGTTGGCATTCTTCTCTGCATCTGTCAGCGCCTCACTTTCAGGCTGCGTTGCATATACTCTTGCTCCTATTTTTTCACGCCATTCATCAAGGTATAACACGTGATCAAAATGAGCGTGAGTCAGCAAAATTTTATTTATCTGGGGCATTTGATGACACTGTCGAAAAACAAAATCATAGCTCACCGACGGATCTATCAAAACAGCCTCTCTGCCGTCATCTGAAATAACAAGATAACAGTTAGAAGCAAAGCCGCCCGAATAGAATAATTTAACATTCATATTTTATTTTTCTTCCATAAGATCATAATTTTACAACATTATGTATTAGTATACCATATTTTTTTGAAATTGTCTATATATTTTGGAATTTATTTTTTAACACTTAAAATAAATTATCAACATATTATAATAATGCGTACCCATATTTTGAAGGGAGAAAAAAATGCCTACACGTACCTTACAAATAGGCTCGATAACTTATGCAATGAAAGCTCGCAAGGCGCTTTCGGCAATTTCCATTCATTCTAAAATTATCAAAACTTCTTCTTTTAACGGATGCGTATACAGTATTGAGTTTCCAAGCGAAAAATATTACTCGGTTATATCGGAATTGAAGCGTCTGGGAATTAAATATGAAACAGTAGGGTAAGACATGATTTATTTTGACAATGCGGCTACGTCCTTTCCAAAGCCAAATTCAGTTATAAAAGAAGTGGTACGCTGTCTTAACACCTACTGCGGAAATTCAGGAAGAAGTTCCCACAGCTTAGCAATGCTCGCATCGGAAAAGATATACGAGGCACGCTGCAAGACTGCCGATTTTTTAGGTGCAAGCAAAGCAGAAAATGTAATTTTCACTTATAACGCCACGTATGCCTTAAATTTCGCGATAAAAAACGAAATAGAAGAAGGCGATCACATTTTAATAAGCGATATGGAGCATAATTCCGTACTAAGACCTGTATATAAATTGAAATCAGATAAAAAATGTGATTTTGACGTTTTTTCGACCGATGGCGACATTATAAAAAACTTATCGTCTCTGAAAAGAAAAAATACAAAGCTTTTAATATGCAACCACGTCTCAAATGTAAGCGGAAGAATTTTACCCGTAGAAGAAATCGGCGCTTTTTGCAAAAAGCATAAAATTCGCTTTATTCTTGACGCCTCGCAGAGCGCGGGGCATATTGTGACCGATATAAAAAGGATAGGATGTGATATACTCTGCGCTCCTGCTCATAAAGGGCTTTTCGGCATACAAGGCTGCGGAATTATAATTTTTGAAAAAGTAAAAGAAATAAAAGAATTCATCGTGGGTGGAAGCGGAACAAATTCACTCTCGCCTCATATGCCCGAGAATTTACCCGAAAGGCTTGAGGCTGGAACTCTCTCCACTCCTGCGTTAGCTTCTCTTGTAGCGGGAATAGACTTCATTAATTCTGTAGGAATATCTTCTATAGAGGAACGAGAAAGAGTTTTAAGAAAACTGCTTTTTGAAAGACTTTCTTCGATAAAAAACCTCTCTATCTGCGATGAAAATAAAAATTGCAGCAGTGTTATTTCATTTTCTTTAAAGGATGCGAAAAGCGAAAGTGTCGGCGCTTATCTCGACAGCTGCGGGATATGCGTAAGAAGCGGTCTGCACTGCGCGCCTCTTGCTCATAAAACCTTAAATACGGCAGAGGACGGAACTGTGCGCGTAAGTCTCGGATATTTTAACACAGTAAATGAAATTGACACCTTTTATAAAAAGATGAAGGAATTTAAAATATAAAAATAAAAAAGCAGAGGCTGTCTTTTTTGACTGAAGTTATAAAATCAGTTAAAAAACAGCCTCTAAAACTATAAAAATCGCATTTAAATATAAGCAGAAGTCATTTTAAAACTCATCATATTATTCTGTCTAATTAACAAAGTAATATCGAAGAAGTCCTTGCGCATATAATAATATGCGAGGTAAAAAAGATGACAGAAGCTTTATTTGATTATATCAACACTCACATTTTTGGAATACTTGTCCCAATACTTTTAATTTCAGCAGGAATTTATTTTTCCTTCAAGCTGAATTTTTTCCATTTCTTGCATCCTGTAAGCACTCTAAAAAAAATGTTGAAAAAGGAAAACGGGGAAAACACCTCGGAAAGCCCCATGCATGCCCTTTGTATGGCGCTGGCAGGAACGCTCGGTGTAGGAAATATATCGGGAATTGCGCTTGCCATCGCCTTTGGCGGCGCGGGAGCGATATTCTGGATGTGGTTAAGCGCATTTGCGGCTATGATAATCCGTTATGCCGAAATTGTGCTCGCGCTTGACACAAGAATCTTCAAAAACGGTGAATACGTAGGATCAGCTATGTATTACATAAAAAAGGGCTATGGTAAGCGGTTAGGAAAAATAATAGCTCCCCTTTTTGCCATACTTTGCATAATATGCTCTCTCTTCCTCGGTGGAATAATACAGGCTAACGTAATATCCGAATCCTTTTCTGAAATTATGGGAATTCCAAAAATCATAACAGGCGCTGTTTTGTGTATTATTACTATGGCAGTCGTGTTTGGCGGGGCGAAAAAAATTTCTGCTTTAACTGTAAAAATCGTGCCGTTTATGACTGTATTATATATTTTAATTTCACTTTTCGTGATTTGTTCCAAGGCAGAAGAAATTCCAAGTGTGATAACAAAAATTATAAATGACGCCTTTTCAGTAAAAAGCGCGAGTGGCGGCGCATTGGGGATTTTTGTCTCGCCCGCATTACGCACAGGGGTATCAAGAGGGCTTATATCGAACGAGGCGGGCTGCGGAACCGCGCCTATGGCGCACGCAAGAAGCACGGCGCGCGCGCCGTCAAAGCAAGGGCTTTTTGGGATATTCGAGGTTTTTGTAGATACTATTCTGTTATGTACGTTAACTGCATTCGTCATTCTCTTATCTTTTGACAGTGTTCCGACAGTAAACGGAGGTGGAATAATGCTTGTTATAGAAGCTTTTTCACACACCTTTGGAAAAAACGCAGGTATTCTGATTTCAGTATCTATATTCTTTTTTGCATTTGCCACAATAATTTGCTGGGCTTTTTACGGAGAAAACTGTATCAGATATTTTGTCAGCGACGAAAAAAAGGTAAAGGTATTTCTTTTCATATTTTCCGTATCCTTGATTTATGGCAGTGTTGCCATGCCCTCTTTGATATGGAGTGTTACCGACTTTCTCATTTCCGCTATGACAATAATCAATATTTGCGCAGTAATAATAATGGCTGACAGAGTAAAAAAACTGTCAGCCGAGTATGGATTATTGAATTTTAAGATTAAAGAACGCGAATATGTGAGCAAAGGCGAGCTCCTGAAGAACAAAGTCTCATAACCTTATCGCTCATCTCATTTTCGGTAATGCTGTCTGTAATAAAGGAAATTTCGTTTCCCTCCTGAATTATGTCAACATCTCCAAAAATGACCTGCACCGCATTTTTATCTGTGTCAGAAAAGGCGAGATATCTCTTGCAGGCAAAATATGAAAAATCGCTCATAAACATTTCATCTGCCGTCTGCCAAGGCTTGCCCTTCAGGTTTGCAGTTGCGCCCGATATGATATTCATAATATCTCCGCACACAGCGCTGGCGGTAGGATATGCTCCTGCCCCTCTTCCGTAAAAGGTAACGTCTCCTACAAAATCACCTTTAACCGTTACAGCGTTAAATACGTCGTCAACAGAAGCAAGGGGATTTTCATTCCCGATAACAAAAGGCGCGGTCATAACATAAACTTCATTGTTCGGTGTCATAACCGATTTTCCGAGCAGCTTTATGGAAGCGCCTATTCTCTCGATTGCGGCGACGTCCTCTCTGCGAATACCTGCTATTCCCTCTGTATGAATCTCTTTAGGATTTATCAGCTTTCCATAAGCTATTGCCGTGAGAATTGATATTTTACGGCAGGTATCTATACCGTCTATGTCAGCCGAAGGGTTTGCTTCCGCATAGCCGTTCTTCTGAGCTTCGGCAAGGGCATTTTCAAAGCTCTCGCCTTCGTTTTTCATTTTAGTTAAAATATAGTTTGTAGTGCCGTTTAAAATTCCGACGATCTCGTTAATATTATTTGTCGAAAGGTCGGAAGAAAGTGGACGCAACACAGGGATTCCGCCGCCGACACTTGCCTCAAACAGATAGGAAACGTTATTTTCCGTAGCGGCCATCAAAAGCTGGTCTCCAAAATTGGAAACAACCTCTTTATTGGATGTGACAACGTTTTTCCCTCTTGAAAGCGCCTGCATTGAAAACTCAAACGCAGGATGTGAGCCGCCCATAAGCTCAGCTACTACAGTAACCTCGGGGTCATCAAGTATTACGTTATAATCGTGTATAATTTTGTCTGAATAGGGACTTTCCGGTTTGTCCTTGATATCAAGAATATATTTGATATTCACTTCTTCACCGAAGCGCGCTTTTATCAAGTCTTTATTCTGGGTAAGTAGGTCTGCTGTGCCTGAACCTACGACACCAAGTCCCAGTATTGCAATATGAATCATATGCACTCCTTATACAAGTCGGAGGCCAAGCGGT
>JAZQGJ010000006.1:0-10558 GCA_045539995.1 Eubacteriales bacterium | reverse complement strand
TAACATCACATAAATTATAACACATTATTATTAAATAGTCAAAGAATTTCCTTATATTTTTTATTTTTTTATAAAATTCTTAAGTGGGACAAGAACGGAAGAAGTGCGTTTTTTATATTGACTTTTAAATATAGTGATGATATAATTAAAAAGAGGTGATTTTTAATGAAAATAATAAAACAAGAGACGCATGAAAACTTATTTCCCTATATTGCGTACGTCCCCGATAATATAAGCAGCTCTCCCGCTTTGCTTATTCAGCTTCATGGCGCAGGCGAGCGCGGAAACGGCGGTGACGCCTTAGAAAAGGTTTTAGTTCACGGCTTTTCAAAAGTCGTAAACGATGATAATTTTAAGGACTGCATTCTGATTATGCCGCAATGTCCTGACGATAGCTTCTGGGTAGCGAAAATTGAGAGTATTAAAAAATTCATTGACGAAATGGTACTCAAATTTTCTATTGATACCGATAGAATATATCTTTGCGGTTTAAGCATGGGTGGATACGGAACATGGTATAGTGCAATGGCATATCCCGACCTGTTTGCAGCCATTGCGCCCTGCTGTGGCGGTGGTATGGCTTGGAATGCTCAGATACTTAAAATGCCTATATGGGCTTTTCACGGAATGGATGACCCCACAGTTTCAGTCATTCAAACGAAAGAAATGGTTGATAGATTAAAGGGCTTCAACCCTAACCTTAAGTATAATTTCTATGAGGGAGTCGGTCACGCTTCATGGAATCTGGCTTTCTGCGAAGAAACACTTAACTGGATACTGTCACAGAAAAAGGCGAAGTAAATTTACTTCGCTTTTTCTTTAACTCATTTTTTGATAATACTTGTTAATTTGTTAATTTAATGATATAATAATAGTAACTTATTAAAGTCAGAGGTGTAACTATATGAAAAATAATGATCATACTCCACACATCAACGCGCAAAAAAATGATTTTGCAAAGACCGTACTAATGCCCGGAGATCCACTCAGATCAAAATTCATTGCCGAAAACTTTTTAGATGACGCAATACTTATAAACAACGTAAGGGGCATACAAGGCTATACAGGATTTTATAAAGGCAAAAAAGTCTCTGTTATGGCAAGCGGAATGGGAATGCCCTCAATATCGATATATTCATACGAGCTTTTCAATTTCTTCGACGTCGAAAACATCATAAGAGTGGGCTCAGCGGGCGCTATTGCCGATAACGTAAACATCGGAGATTTAATAATAGGCATGGGGGCTTCTACCAACTCGAATTATATGCAAAACTTCAATTTTCCAGGCTCTTTTTCTCCGATAGCTTCATATCCTTTGATGAAAGAAGCAATAAATCAGTGTAATAATGCAAACGCAAAATATCACGTAGGAAGCATCTTTTCTACCGACGTATTCTATGCTGAAGATGAAAACGTAAATAACAAATTCGCTCAAATGGGAATTTTGGCAGTGGAAATGGAAGCCGCCGCGTTGTATGCAAACGCAGCAAGGTATGGAAAAAATGCGCTCGCAATTTGCACGGTATCTGATCATATCATAAAAAAGGAAGGTCTTTCGGCAGAAGAAAGGCAGACAGGCTTTAGCGAAATGATAAAAATCGCTTTAGAAACAGCGATTGCTTTCGAGGGATAAAAAATGAAAAGAGTTTTTCTTATTGTATTGGATAGCTTGGGCATAGGCGCGCTTCCCGACTCTGAAAGATTCGGAGACAAGGACGTTAACACGTTATACGCTATTTCAAAATCAAGCTATTTTAATATTCCTAATCTGATAAAATTAGGGATAGGAAATATTGATTCCGTTTCTTATCTCAAAAAAAATCCCGATTTTTCAGGGACTGTCGCGCGACTGCAAGAGCTTTCTGCCGGAAAGGACACTACAATTGGTCACTTTGAAATTGCGGGTGTTGTATCAGATAAACCGTTGCCGACGTATCCCGACGGCTTCCCCAAAGAAATTATAGAGGAATTTGAGAGAAGAACTCACAAAAAGGTTATTTGCAATCTCCCCTTTTCGGGAACTCAGGTTATAAAGGAATACGGCGAACAGCATTTAAAAAGTGGTGATTTGATAGTATATACTTCGGCAGATAGCGTTTTTCAAATTGCCGCGCACGAAAAAATCGTGCCCCTTGATGAGCTTTACTCTTATTGTAGAATTGCAAGAAGCATTTTACAGGGAGAGCATTCTGTCGGCAGAGTGATAGCTCGCCCGTTTATTGGCGAAGCGCCCAACTTTGTACGCACAGAAAACAGAAAGGATTTTTCTATAGAAGCCCCAAAGGAAACCGTTTTGGACGCTCTGTCATCAAACGGATATGACGTTATTTCTGTAGGTAAAATTTCAGATATTTTCGCCAAGCGAGGAATTACCGAGTCCATTCGTACGCATAACAATAAAGAGGGCATGGAAGCGGCGCTTTCACTTTCAAAAAAGGATTTTAACGGACTCGCCTTTATTAATTTAGTGGATTTCGATATGCTTTACGGACACAGAAACGATGTAGACGGATATGCGAAGGCGCTGTCCTGCTTCGATTTGTGGCTTCCTTCCCTTTTGGAAAATCTAAATGATGACGACATTTTGATTATTACTGCCGATCACGGATGCGATCCCTCAGATATAAGCACCGACCATACACGCGAATACGTACCTCTGATTATTTATAACAAAAATAAAGTCGGTAGAAATTTAGGAACCTTACGGTCTTTTACCTGTATAGCCGCGACAATTGCAGATATATTCAATATTCCTTATAGTACAAATTCGGAGCCTATTGTTTTATAAGAGTTCGAGGAGTAAATTTGATATGAGAATGTATGATATTATTACAAAAAAGAAGAACAATGAGGAACTAACAAAGGAAGAGATTGATTTTTTTATAGACGGATACGTAAAGGGCGATATTCCCGATTATCAGGCTTCCGCTTTGCTAATGGCTATCTGCTTTAACCAAATGACGGAAGAGGAAAGCGTGAATTTAACCGAGAGTATGCTGAATTCAGGAAAAACTCTTGACCTATCCTCTTTTGGAAGCTTGAGCGTTGATAAGCACAGTACGGGCGGCGTAGGTGACAAAACTACTCTTATAATCGCCCCTATAGTCGCTTCGCTCGGTGGAAAGCTCGCTAAAATGTCGGGCAGAGGTCTCGGACACACAGGCGGGACTATTGACAAGCTCGAATCCATATCGGGCTTTAAAACCTCAATGAGCACGTCTGATTTTTTTGCTCAAGCAGAAAAAACAGGTGTTGCGGTAGTAGGTCAAACGGAAAATTTTGTTCCCGCAGATAAAAAATTATATGCCTTGAGAGACGTCACGGCTACCGTCAACAGTATTCCACTGATAGCTTCAAGCATAATGAGCAAAAAATTAGCAGCGGGCGCTAAATCTATTATGCTTGACGTTAAAGTAGGAAGCGGCGCTTTTATGAAGTCTGTAGAAGATGCTGAAAAGCTCGCAAACCTTATGATTTTAATAGGTAAAAAGTTAGGCAGAAACGTTTGCGCAATGATAACAAATATGGATGATCCACTCGGACGCTACGTCGGAAACTCGCTTGAGGTTTTTGAAGCTGTCGAGGTTTTAAGCGGAAGAGGAAGCGAGGATATAAAGACTGTTGCTTTAGAATTGTCGGCAAATATGCTTTCGATGATATACGGCTATTCTATAGAAAAATCCCGAGCTCTTGTTTTTGAAAGCATACAAAATGGCAGCGCGTTGAATAAATTCAAGGAATGGATAACAGCGCAGGGCGCTGACCTTGAAAAAATCAACAAAAATGACTATCTTCCGAAGGCGAAATATAAAATAGCAGTCCTCTCGGATAAAGACGGCTATATAAGCTCAATGAAGGCAGAGGATATAGGTGTTTGCGCCTGCATGGCAGGAGCAGGAAGAGAAAGCAAGGATGACGTAATTGACCTTAGCGCAGGAATAGAGATATTGCGAAAAACAGGCGATTATGTTTCGGCAGGAGATGAGCTCGCTTATATTTACACCAACAAAACCGAAAAAGAAGAGCTTCTTAAAAATAAATATCTGAATTCTCTACTCTTCTCAAAAGCTCCACCAGAAAAAGCAAAATTGATATATAAAATATTGAATTGAAATGAAATAAAAGGCTTGCGTTTCCGCTAATTATCAAAACGATAATTAAATCAGAAAAGCAAGTCTTTTTGTTTTTTTGTTTTATTATTTATTTAAGTACTCGTCTATCGCTTTGGCGGCATTCTTACCTGCGCCCATAGCCAGAATTACAGTTGCGGCGCCTGTTACAGCGTCTCCGCCTGCATATACTCCCTCGCGAGTTGTAAGTCCCGTCGCTTCATCTACGATTATGCCGCCCCATTTTTGTGTTTCGAGACCTTTCGTCGTAGATTTAATAAGAGGATTGGGAGAAGTTCCTATCGACATTATGACAGAATCAACCTCAATAATGAATTCGCTGTTTTCTTTTACTATAGGCTTTCTTCTGCCTGATTCATCAGAATCACCTAAAACCATCTCAACGCACTTGATTCCGGAAACAAATCCGTTCTCGTTCCCCAGAATTTCTATCGGGTTAGTCAGAAGCTTGAATTCTATGCCTTCCTCCTTCGCGTGCTCAACTTCCTCTCTTCTTGCGGGAAGCTCTGTTTCTGAACGTCGGTAAACAATATATACGTTTTCGGCGCCAAGTCGTTTAGCGCACCTTGCCGCATCCATAGCGACGTTTCCTCCGCCCACTACGGCCACGCTTTTTGCTCTGTTTATTGGAGTAGCGCTTCCCTCCTGATAAGCCTTCATAAGATTTATTCTTGTGAGAAATTCATTGGCAGAATATACGCCCTTTAAATTTTCTCCCGCTATGTTCATAAACTTCGGCAAGCCTGCGCCCGAGCCTATAAATACAGCTTCGTACCCCATATCACTCATCAGCTCATCAACAGAAATAGTTTTTCCTATCACCACGTTGGTTTGTATTTCAACGCCCACTTCTTTTAAAGCATCAATTTCCTTTTTAACTATCTCTTTCGGCAGTCTGAATTCGGGGATTCCATATACCAGAACGCCGCCGGGAACGTGCAGGGCTTCAAAAACTGTGACAGAGTATCCCTTTTTTGCGAGATATCCGGCGCACGCCAAGCCTGAGGGGCCTGAGCCTACTACTGCTACTTTATGCCCATTTTTTTCAATTTTTTCAACTTTTTTCTTCGGCAGAGCGTTGTGGTAGTCAGCGACAAATCTTTCCAATCTGCCTATAGCAACCGGCTCTCCCTTAATGCCTCTGACGCAGTTACGCTCACACTGATTTTCCTGTGGGCAAACTCTGCCGCAGACTGCAGGCAAGGAGCTGGCTTCCGTTATTATATCATATGCCTTTTCAAACTCGCCGTCGGCTACTGCTTTAATGAAATCGGGAATTCTTATGCTAACGGGGCAACCCGACACACAGGGCATATTCTTGCAGCTTAAGCATCTCTTTGCTTCGTCTATTGCCTGCTCGGGAGTGTATCCCAAGGCAACCTCTAAAAAGTTTTTGTTTCGTACTTCCGGAGCTTGAGACGGCATTTTATTTTTTTCTTTAGACATGTTAGCCATTTTCTTTCTCCCCTTTTAAAAGATTGCAGCTTTTTTCGCGCGCTTCTCGCTCAAAGTCCTTATACATTGCAGAACGGCTGATAGCCTCATCAAAATCAATTAAATGACCGTCAAAATCAGGGCCGTCAACACACGCAAACACAGTCTTTCCGCCTACAGTCAAGCGACATCCGCCACACATACCCGTTCCGTCAATCATAATGGGATTCATACTTGCTACAGTCTTGATTCCGTATTCTTTTGTAAGACGGCATACGAATTTCATCATAATAAGAGGACCTATGGTGATTACGGCGTCATATTTTTCTCCGCCTTCAATCAATTTTTTCAAAGCGTCTGTTACAAGTCCTTTTTCACCGTAGCTTCCGTCATCGGTCATAATTTCAAGGCGGTCACTAACTGAGTCAAAATCCTTTTCAAGAATGACAAGGTCTTTACTGCGAAATCCTATGATTGAATGAACTACCGCCCCGTTATTATGAAATTTCTTTGCTACAGGATATGCAATAGCGCAGCCTACTCCGCCGCCTACGATAGCGACCTTTTTTATATTGTCAGTATCTGTAGCCCTGCCGAGCGGTCCCACAAAATCAGAAAGACAGTCCCCCTCTTCAAGTAAATTCAACTTCTGTGTAGTTGCTCCTACTATCTGGAATATTATTCTGACTGTGCCGTTTTCTCTGTCATAGTCTGCTATAGTGAGAGGTATTCTCTCTCCATTTTCGTCCACTCTTAATATAATAAACTGTCCCGGTTCTGCTTTTTTTGCAACAAGTGGAGCGTATATTTCCATGCTTGTAACGGTAGAGTTAAGTATTTCCTTTTTTAATATTTTAAACATAGTTACCTCACCAAGTTAAAATGTTGCTATTTCTTGTAAGGGTGGCATTGCGCTTTCAATTTCAATACATTCAAGAACAGGGCCTTCGGACGCATAGATTTTATGCTTTTTAATAGCTATTTTTGCTTTTATGATTGCCCAATCCTTTGTTTTAAACTTCGATGCCGTTTTACAGCTGCAAGCCAAGCCGCGATACGCTATATCATCTGCGCAGCACACCATAACGTGACGCCCTATCACAAATGAGGTGGCGTCCATTCTTTTTTCATCTTTTGCAATTATTCCTTTGAATTTTACAGTTTTTCCGTTGTATTTTTTTAAGTCCTCAACTAAATCGCGATACCAAACGGCATAATCCTCGTCCTTTATTTCAATGACAGGCGCATTAATATCAAAGGGCAACGGATCCTCAATATCATCAAAGTCGACCTTTCCGTCGGGATATTCATAGGCTATATTGACGTTTCTGCTCACTGCTCTCGCTATTTTATGATAGTCTAACTTTTCATACTTGTCACTGAAACGGTTGAAAATTACCAATTGAGCGCCCTGGAGCTTATCTACTACGAGACTTCTCATATTTGCATTATAATTTAAAAACGTTTCGGTTTCAGCGAGCATTATTTCCTGATACACAACCCACTCTTGTGGCAACGAATTATATAAATCGTCAATTTTCCACATGCCGTTGTATTCAATGATAACGCGCGTGGCGCTATGCTTTTTCTGTAAAGCCGCCAATTTGTCGGGATTTATCTGTTCCTTGCGTTCGAGGACCTCAACGAAAAGATTTTTTCCGTCCTTCGGACAGGCAAAGGGGTCTATTTCCTCTATTCCCTCTTCGCACAGTATAATCAGCGTGTTTTCCTCTCCCGAATTAAAATTTTTGTCTGCGAGAGATTCATTTATGAGTCTGGTTTTTCCCGATTCAAGAAATCCTGTAAAAAGATATACCGGAGTTTTCATTTTATACCTCAGTTATATATTAAATAATTCTTCTATTTTGCGCTCATTAAGATTTGCGCCTATAACACAAATTCTTCCTATAACGTCGGGGGCGCCTCTTCTTATATCAGGCTCGCCGGGGACATAATCAAAATAGATCCATTCCCCGTCCTGAGATGCAAGTACACCCTTAGAGCGTAAAACCATGCCGTATTCATCTGACTTGGAAAATTCATTTAAAATCTCTGAAATTTGTTCTGCCGTGAATTTTCTTGCCGTTTCTATACCCCAGCTTGTGAACACCTCATCTGCATGATGGTGATGATGATGCTCATGGCAGGTACACTCTTCATCGTGGTCATGGTGGTGATGCTCGTGACAGGTACACTCTTCGTCGTGGTCATGGTGATGATGCTCGTGGCAGTCGCATTCTTCATCATGGCCATGGTGGTGATGCTCGTGACAGGTACACTCTTCGTCGTGGTCATGGTGATGATGATGATGCTCGTGACAGGTACACTCTTCGTCGTGGTCATGGTGGTGATGCTCGTGGCAGTCGCATTCTTCATCGTGGTCGTGATGATGATGCTCATGGCAGGTGCATTCTTCATCGTGGTCATGGTGATGCTCGTGACAGGTACACTCTTCGTCGTGACAGCGAATTTCTGATTTCAACGTTTGCAGTTCTTTGCTTAAGCTTTTTCCGTCCTCCATTGCAGACAAGATAGCTTTTCCGTCCAAGCTGTCCCAAGACGTAGTTATTATTATAGCATCAGAATTATGCTCACGCAAAGCATGAACGCACGCTTCGATTTTTTCTTCGGTTGAATTGTCGGTATGGCTCAAAATCAAGGTATTCGCATTTGCAATCTGGTCATTAAAGAATTCACCGAAATTCTTCATATACATCTTGCATTTATTTACGTCTACCACTGCCGCAAAGGCATTAAGTAGAATTTCATTGGAGTGTATATTTTTAATTGCCTTTATTACGTCGCTCAATTTACCTACGCCCGAGGGCTCAATAATTATTCTTTCGGGGTGAAATTCCTCCAAGACCTTTTCAAGCGCCTGGCTGAAATCTCCTACAAGGCTGCAGCAAATACAGCCTGAATTCATTTCGGTAATCTGTATTCCCGCCTCTTTCAAAAAGGAACCGTCAATTCCTATTTCTCCAAATTCGTTTTCAATAAGGACAACCTTTTCTGAAGAATACGCCTCTTTTAAAAGCTTCTTTATCAAGGTTGTTTTTCCCGCGCCCAAAAAGCCGGAAAATATATCAATTTTTGTCATCTTTCATACTTCCTTAAAATATACTTCTAAAACAAAATTATACAACAATTTTATAGTTGTGTCAATATTATATGTAAAATTTAAAGTATATTAAAGTATTTTATATTGACAAATACACATGAAAATGATAAGATTGAAAACGTAAAAATTTATTAAAAGGAGAACTTTTATGGACTGGAATTCTTTAATCTCTAACATTGTAAGCTGGGTAACCACTACGGGCGTAAAAATTGTCATCGCTCTCATTATTTTACTTGTTTCATTTCGCCTCATTACTGTCCTGACGCGAAAATTGGAAAAAAAGCTGCTTTCTGCAAAGCACAAGCCTGACAAAACTCTTACGTCCACTTTAATGTATGTTTTAAAAATTGTACTTAAGGTCATTATTGTGATCTGTCTCGTAGGATATTTGGGAATTGATACAAGTAGCTTAACCGCGCTTGTTGCCTCTCTCGGCGTTTGCTTCGGTCTTGCTGTAAATGGAGCCGTGTCAAATATTGCAGGCGGTGTACTTGTTCTTATAACGCGCCCATTCAGAATTGATGATTATATAGAGGCCGCAGGCTTTTCGGGCACGGTAGAAGACATTCATATTACACATACAAGACTGCGTACACCCGACAACAAGGTTATTTATATTCCAAACGGTACACTTTCTTCGAGTTCTGTAGTAAACTATTCAATAAAAGACGTGCGCCGCGTTGACTTGTCTTTTTCTATTGGATATGCAAATGATTTTTCAAAAGCAAAGCAAATAATTACCGACATCTGTAATTCTCACGAGCTTGTTCTTCCTGATCCTGCGCCCTTTGTTCGCGTTTCAGAGCATGGCGCGAGCAGCATTAATATTGTTACGAGAGTTTGGGTTAAAAGCGCGGATTATTGGACGGTTAATTTTGATTTGCTTGAAACAGTTAAAAAAGCATTTGATGAAAACGGTATTGAAATTCCCTTCAATCAGCTTGACGTTCACGTGAAGAATGATTGAGCCGCGTAATTTTATTCTTTAGTAAGTGACATAAAAATAGCGCCTATAGCGCTTCGCAAAATGCGAAGGCTATAGGTGCTTTTTTAACCTCTATAAAATGCTTTGTTACTTATAAAACTATTATGCTAACTGCGTTATCACAAGATGTGCGGAGACAGGACGAGTTCCTCCTGCAAGAGGTGTCACTGTAAGCGCCTCAGCATTTCCCGCAGGATTGCGTACTGTCAGAATCGAATCTGTCTCAGTAGTTGTCACCAAAGCCATTCCCACTATCTGAGACGTTCCTGTATCACGACCTGCAACAGTATATTCCAAATCCTGACCGTTAAGAGTCAATATCAACTGACCGGGCTCGGTAACGCTGACCTGGAATAAAATCTGGTAGGTGCCAATTTCCGCAAGAATAAAGGATGAAGGGCCGGTACGTCCAATATTCGTGTTTAAAATAGGACCATTCTGCGGAAAGCTTACGTCAGCGCCGGGAGCAACGGTTTCCGCATTGTCAGGCGGCATTAAGGCGTAAAAATCTGCATAGCTTAATACGCCACCCGGAATTCCCTGTGGACCTTGTGGGCCTATGGGACCTGTCTCTCCTACAGGACCTTGAGGGCCTGCGGGACCTGTCTCGCCTACAGGACCTTGAGGGCCTGCGGGACCTGTCTCACCTACAGGACCTTGTGGGCCTGCGGGACCTGTTTCGCCTACAGGGCCTTGAGGACCTACAGGACCTGTTTCGCCTACAGGGCCTTGAGGGCCTGCGGGTCCTGTTTCACCTACAGGGCCTTGAGGGCCTGCGGGACCTGTCTCACCTATAGGGCCTTGAGGACCTACAGGACCTGTTTCGCCTACAGGACCTTGAGGACCTGCGGGACCTGTCTCACCTACAGGGCCTTGAGGACCTACAGG
>JAZQGJ010000005.1:0-4921 GCA_045539995.1 Eubacteriales bacterium | reverse complement strand
GCCTATAGGGCCTATTGGCCCCTGTGGGCCTGCGGGACCTCTTTCCCCCGCGGGGCCTTGAGGGCCATACGGTCCTCTCGGTCCCATAGGACCTCTTGGGCCGGGCGGGCAAATTGTACAAGGGTTTTTATCTTTATCATCGTTACAAGACGACTTATTATTACACTTATTTGAATTGCAGTTACAATGATAGTTATTGGCACTTCTCATATACATATTTTCTTTATCCATAAAAATACCTCCTATATGAAATTTGGTGAAGCACCATTACATTATATGTGAATTTTTAGTAAAGGGACACATCTCGTATAAAACCATAAACAAAACTGTCTCATTATTGTAAAAGGAATTTACAAAAGGGGTTTTTTAAGAAAAATAAACGTATTTTTTAAGGTATGCTCGCTAAAAAAACACAAATAATATTTTTATCATACTTGGGGGGTAAAAAGATAAAATGCGCGTAGATACGCAGTTTTTCTTAAAGATAAACGATGAGAGATCACAGTAATTCTATTTGGGAAGAAACAGCCAAAAAAATACGTTTTCCTGCTTTAAAAGAAAACAGAAGCACTGACGTTCTGATTATAGGGGGTGGCATCGCGGGGATTTTATGCGCCTACAAATTAAAAAACGCGGGCGTTAGCTGTATACTGTTAGAAGCCAATCAGATCTGCAGTGGTATCACAAAAAACACGACGGCAAAAATTACGCTTGGGCACGGCTTGATCTATGATAAAATAATCAAGCGCTTCGGCGAAGAAAAGGCGCGACTTTACGCAAAATCGCAATTAAAAAGCATAAGAGAATATGCAGAGCTTTGCAGAAAAATCGACTGCGACTATGAGACGAAAGACTCATTCGTTTACTCTCTTAGCAATCGTATAAAAATTGAAAAAGAAATTTCTGCCTTAAATTATCTCGGTGTAAATGCTGATTTTTCAAAGGCAGATGAACTTCCTTTCTCCGTTGCCGGCGCTGTGCGGGTAAGACGGCAAGCTCAGTTTCACCCTTTAAAATTCTTATATTCAATAGCGAAAGATTTGCCGATCTACGAGCATACAAAAATAACAGAGCTAATGCCCTATAAGGCGCGCTCAAGCCACTGCGAGATCGAGTATAAAAAGCTCATCGTAGCTACGCACTTCCCGATTCTCAACAAGCATGGACTGTATCCCTTAAAGCTTTACCAGCACCGTTCATACGTGTCTCTCTTCAAAAATGCTCAAAGCATGGACGGAATGTACGTTGATGAATCGGATACGGGACTTTCTTTCCGTAGCTATGGTAAATATTTACTGCTCGGTGGTGGCGGGCACCGTACAGGCAAGAGGGGCGCTTGTTGGCAAGAGCTTGAGAATTTTGCTCGCAAGCATTACAAAAACGCAGAGATAGTAGCTAATTGGGCAACACAGGACTGCATGACTCTTGACAGAATTCCATATATAGGACAATACTCAAAATCCACCCCCGATATTTTTGTAGCGACAGGATTTAATAAATGGGGGATGACAAATGCTATGATTGCCGCAGATATACTCTGTGATCTCGTTCAGGAGAAGCCTAATCAATATAGCGAGGTTTATTCTCCCTCGCGCACTCTGCTCCGACCTCAGCTCGCAGTCAATCTTTTTGAATCCATAGTAGGCCTCCTCACACCCACCTCGCCGAGATGTCCTCATCTTGGATGCGCGCTTAAGTATAATAGCGCAGAACACTCGTGGGACTGCCCTTGTCACGGATCTCGCTTCACAGAGCTTGGAGAGCTTATTGACAATCCCGCGACAGAAGATAAAAGAATGTAGTATAAACGAACTCGGAAGAATATCAGAGCTTTAAATTGGAAATAATAGTATAAAACTCATAGGAGGTCATATTTAATATGTTTAAACACGAAAAACAGTTGTTTCATCCTGTGGAGGTAGAAAAACCTAATCCACAGTATGCAGTTTTGCTTCAAGAACAGCTTGGAGGCGGAAACGGCGAGCTTAAGGCGGCAATGCAGTATATGTCACAGAGCTTCAGAATCAAGGATCCCGAAATTAAAGACCTTTTTCTTGATATTGCAGCCGAAGAGCTCGGGCATATGGAAATGGTAGCGCAGACCATCAATTTACTGAACGGTCATGACGTAGATGCGACAAAAATTCAGGCAGGCGAGGTTCAGACACACGTCTTGCTCGGACTTAATCCAGGCCTTATAAACTCGTCGGGATATTCCTGGACGGCGGATTACGTCACCGTTACGGGCGACTTATGCGCCGATCTGCTTTCCAACATTGCGTCTGAACAAAGAGCAAAGGTGGTATATGAATATCTTTACCGTCAGATTGAGGACAAGAAGGTCAGAGAGACCATTGATTTTCTCCTCAATCGTGAGGAAGCGCATAATCAGATGTTCCGTGATGCCTTTAATAAGGTGCAAAATAGCGGCTCAAATCGCGACTTCGGTACCACCAAGGCGGCGAAAATGTATTTCTCTATGTCCGACCCCGGTCCGAACGCTTTTGCGACAGGCGAAACCCACGCGCCGTCCTTCAAGTAAATATTTGAAAAGTCACCGTCAATGCTTTGACGATGACTTTTTTCTTTTTTTCTTTTGGACAAAAAGAAAAACGACTAATGCTCTCCCCGTTTTGAGAATATCTCCTCGCTTAAAATGTGCATCACGAAAAAGCAAGTAAAAGTATTGACAAAAGGTAAATTTCGTTATATAATAAAAGTGCCAAACTAATCGAATATTTGCAAAATAGGTATAATTTTCTTTTTAGGAAAGTATATCTTTTTTGGCATAAACAAAAATAGAATTTGATAAAATGCAAATTCCTGCTTTGTTTATGCGGTTATACCGATTTTGCAAGGATTAGTTTGGCGACTATCGGAGTTTGCGTTTTTGTGCGTGACTTCGGTCACGCACTTTTTATATTTTGGAGGAAAAAGCAATGAAAAAAGTAAGTAGTATTTTATGGGGCTTGGTATTAGTGGCGGCAGGAGTGATCTTTGCGCTCAATGCCTTTAACATAACAGATATTGATGTGTTCTTTGATGGATGGTGGACACTATTTATCATCATACCGTGTGCGATAGGCTTATTTACAGAGCGTGAAAAAATCGGAAATATAATCGGCATAGTCGTCGGAGTATTTTTGCTCTTATGTTGTCAAGATATTTTGAATTTCTCTATGCTATGGAAACTGCTCATCCCTGCCATTATTGTTGTTATCGGTTTGAAGATGGTGCTTACGGGATTGTTCGGTAACAAAGCAAATGAAATAATGAAAAAACTGAAGTCGGAAGGAAAAGAACCGAAGGCGGGATGTGCTACCTTCTCAAGCTGTAATCTGAATTATGACGGAGAGGTTTTTGAGGGCGCAGAGCTTTCCGCAACCTTTGGCGGCGTAAAATGCGATTTAAGGAATGCTATAATCGAAAAAGATTGTGCTATTCAAGCATCTGCTATCTTCGGTGGAATTGATATTTTAGTTCCAACTAATGTGAATGTCAAAGTGAATTCCAATAGCATCTTTGGTGGCGTTTCTAACAAAACGGCAGTAAACGCAAACGCTCCAACAATTTACATAAGCGGTACTTGTATGTTTGGAGGCGTGGAGATCAAATGACAACATTTCAGAAAGTAATCAAATATCTTGCAATAGCGTTTGCAATATTTCTTATCGTTACAATTATCGGTGGGATACTTAGTGCAATAGGCTTGTTTGGCGGTTTCTTTACGGGTGATGCTGTTACCGAAGATATGCAGACATATTCCGTAAATAAAGGAATCCGTAATCTTGATATCGAAATCAACGCTGCTGATCTTTACATTAAAGAAGGAGAGGCATTTTCGGTAGAAAGCAATTTAAAGAATCTCAAAGTAGATGATAAGGACGGATGCCTTACAATAAAAGATTTGACAAAAAACAAACTCTTTGGCGGGGGCTCATACGAAAATGCCGTACTTACAATATACGTCCCCGTGGGGACTGTATTTGAAAATGTTAACATTACTACCGGCGCAGGAAGATTGACGGTTGATAATCTGTCTGCCGAAACGATTGATTTTGAACTCGGTGCGGGAGAAGTATCAATAGGTTCGCTTGTTGCTACAAAATCTGCCGATATTGAGGGTGGTGCAGGTCGTATTACCGTATCAGGCGGCGCACTCAAAAATCTTGATATGGATATGGGTGTAGGAGAACTTAATCTTACCTCGGCATTCAGCGGCGAATGCAAGTTAGATATGGGCGTCGGTGAATCCAATATTACCTTGATTGGAAATAAGGATGACTATAAATTAGACCTTGAAAAAGGTCTTGGAAGTATTACTGTTGACGGAAAGGATGTATCCGATTTCGGCAGTAGTGGAAATGGAACAAACAAAGTTGACATTAGCGGTGGAATAGGCGCTATCAACGTAAGGTTTGAGGAGGAAAAAACAGAATGATACTTGAACTAAAAAACATTGACAAATCCTTTGGCGAGAAAGAAGTCCTCAAGGGTGTATCTTTCACGGCAGAAGGAGGAAAAGCGTTCGGTCTGCTTGGCAGAAACGGCGCAGGTAAAACAACGTCCATTCGTATCTTAATGAACGTATTTCCGGCGAATGGCGGCGAGGTGCTGATTGACGGAAAGCCTATTGATTACGATAAAATCGGCATCGGCTACCTCCCCGAAGAAAGAGGACTCTATCCGAAGAAGCTCATCATAGATCAGCTTGTGTATTTTGCGGAGCTGAAAGGTATGAGCGCAAAGGATGCTGTAAAAGCCGTTGACTATTGGCTCGGCAGACTCGGTATGAGCGAATATCGCAACAAGCGCCTTGATACCTTGTCAAAAGGAAATCAGCAGAAAATTCAGCTTATTACCGCGCTTGCGCACGATCCCGATATCGTTATCCTCGACGAGCCCTTCTCAGGACTTGATC
>JAZQGJ010000004.1:0-3545 GCA_045539995.1 Eubacteriales bacterium | reverse complement strand
AGCAAATATTCAGGAGAGACGAGACAAAAATTTGAAGTAATATGGGATATTGCAAGAATTTTTGCCGAAGTATATACGGATATTTGCCGATAGAAACCTTATTAGTTCGAGTCCGCTTAGGCTAGCCCTTTTGGTATAAATAGCTTTTATCTATAAATTATTCTTTATACTTTCTATAGGTAAGGGGACATTCGGTAATACACTTTTCGGCGTTGCCCGAGCGAGACTTCGCAAGAGGATCACGCTGGCGCAAGCCTTCTGCGAGAGTATCTACCGTTATCTTTCCGTTGGGCATAATATCGAGAGTCGCGCCCATACGGTCAAAGCCGTCGCGATTTGTAAGCACGTAACGGGAAGCCCACTCGCACGCAAGCGTGTCAAGAGGTATGTAATCGAACTTGTTGCCGTCTATGTCAATTTCAACCTTTTCCTTCACCTTCAATGCCTTCATAGGACATGCCTCGATACATCTGAGGCAGCTTGAGCATGCCTTCTGCACCTTGTTTTCTTTAACTGCGTCTGCTTCAAGGGGCGCGTCGGTGATAACGCAGATGAAGCGCTGATTTACGCCGTACTTTTCAGTATTGACGGTACCGCTGTAGGTGATTTCGCCAAGACCTGCGGCAGCAGCCTCGAACGAGCCGACGAACGGCGAAGAGGTCTTTCCGCTGAAGCTGAGTCCGCTGGGGCTTGCAACGTACGAGCCCATACCGATAAGGTCACGGACAAGAGCCGCCTTATATCCTCTGCGCTTAAGTGTTTTCACTACCTCGTAACCAATGCCCGAAAGCTCGATATGCGCCTGAGCCTGACCGAACATAAAGGGTCCGACCGACTCAGAGGGCTCACGGCCCGCACGGGTTGCGGCAGCCTCAGCATAGCTCAAGCCTATAACGATTACGTTCTTCGCATCCGCAAAATAGTCGGTAGCCTTGTAGAGCTTACGCACCTCTTCCTTTATTTCAGGGTCGAACACCTTGAAATAAGCATTCTTATCTCTTGCCTCCAAGAGTGTCTCTCCATCCTTTACAGGCTTTAATTGCTCAACGATAGAATCTATTCTTTCGACAGGGGAAACGCCCATCATATCTGCGCCGTATTCTTTTACAGTGTCGAGAAGAAGGTCCTTAAGAGAAGCGTCGCTCTTTTCAGAGTCGCCTGCGTCAAGGAACCAGTCGCGCTCTTCGAGGGGCGCGTCGGTGATAATACCCTTGACAACTACCCGCTCACCGTCTTCGAGCTTATACTCTGCAAAGTTCGAGAAATATTCGCAGCTGCTGTCCATATCGGGAAGCACGCTGTAGCCTATCTTTTCGATATAACGCGCAATATCGTAGTTTACGAAGCCAAGTCCGTAGAGAAGCGCGTCGTCAACTACAGAGTTCATCTTTTCCTGAAGCTCTGTGGGAAGAGCCGACGCTGACGGTGTTTTAGCAGATACAAAGATTACGTTACGCGCGTCAGGCAGTACGGTCATAGGGGCGTAACCGAGCTTGGTCAGCTTATCGTAGGAAACGATAGTGATACGCTCTGCGTGGTATTTCACACCTATCGTGCTCATACGATCGTATGCTTCACGGCTGACAGGCAAAGACTTGTCGGCAAGGAAGCGGCGACGGCTGTAGAAATCAGAATTCTCGTCCTTTATACGAAGTGACTTCGGAACGCAGGACTTAAGGCATACGCCCATTTCACCGTGTCTCATTCCTTTCTTTGCAACACGCTCAAGGATGACCTCTTCGGTAACCTTGTCCGGAACCTCATCGTCGAGGTCGATGTTGAAATGCTCTGCCCAAGCGCATCTCCAAAGATTCTTATTTGCAAACTTATGTGTATAAACCTTGCCGTCAGTATCACGGATATTGATTTTTTTAACTCCGTTTACTTCCTTGCGGTAAGAATCCGTCGGACAGTGTCTTATACATTCTCCGCACATATCGCAGAGAGTTCCGCCCGGAAGCAAGGGGGTAGGCTCAAGCTCTGCTTCGGTGATTATAGATACGAAGCGGCATCTCGGACCGTACTCGGGGGTAATGGCAAGACCGTGCCAGCCAAGCTCGGCAAGACCTGCGCTAACTGCGGAATAAATGTGCGACATATCGGGCGCGAATACCGCGTCAAGCTCCTTGTAGCTACGGTAACGCCAGATATTTGAGGAAACTATCGGAACCGTTTTGTAGCCAAGATTGTCGAGATAGCGACCGATCTGGAAGGAAATATGGTCAAGTCTCGGGTTCATCATATACTGAACCTTATACGACTCGAATACCTGGCTCTTGCCCTTTTCTCCTCCCTCAAGCTCTATAGTAGCGTCGGGGTGATGAACTGCGCAAACGATTACAGATTTTGCTGTAGGCAAAATTCCTATCGGGCTCATCTTAAGAGGCGCTTCTTCGTACCTGCCGATATTGGCAAAACCGACAAGATCTGCGCCAAGCTCATATGCCAGCTCTTTGATTTTTTGTGTCATTCTGATGTCCATTGTGCTTCTCCTTAATTAAGCTTTGATTTTTATAATTTATTTTTATATCTTTGTTTTACGCCAATCAAACGGGTACATACTTGAAAGCTCTGCGGCGGCAAGTCTCAGATAATTAATCAGCGCTATCTGATTAGATACCAAAAACGAGGGAATGTGCAGACCGATGACAGTATCTACCGCGCCGTTACCCAGCCCAACTGATGCCGCAGCTTCAAATACCATGCCTCGATCTCGACTGAAATAGCCTTTCTTCCTGATTTCTTCGAGCTTATAAATAAACTCCTCCTCGTCGCTTACAGGAAAATCTCTCTCCGACGGAAGTCCGTTCTTTTTTATGTATTCACGTATGGTATTCTCATCACGGCAGGCAAGCAGCATAATTCCTGTCGCTTTTTCGTAAATGTTCGCCTCGCCCTGTTTATCGTTTACAGTAATGGGATTGTTATCCTGTATACGCAAAAGCACGTGACGGTCACCGTTACGCCATATGGTAAGTACGCTTTCGGCATTGGTCTCCTTTGTAAGCCGTGTAAGGACCCCCGACGCCGCCTCGCGCAAGGTATCTCCGTACATTCCGCCGCTGCTATCGCTTAGCATATAAGAGGAAGAGCCAAGCTTATATCCCGATTTTCCGGGAAGCTTTTCGAGATACTTCCTTTTATACAGCACCTGAACTATATTCGAGGTTGTTGTATCCTTCTCATCGATAGACGAGGCTATCTCGCTCAACGTCAATCCTTCGGATGAATTGGCGACGACTTCAAGTATATTTAACGCCTTATGTAATACCTTAATCATTTTTTTGCTTCCTCTCTATTAAATTCAATATTGTTGAATTTAATAACAACAATATTGTATTTCGCTTGTATTATACCATAAGCAAGCGTCTTTGTCAAGTATTTATCAGAGCTTTTGACAGATTTTTTATTTTTTCAACACTGATTAAAAATATTACCAGGGGGGGAAAGTATAGAGCAAATCCGTTTTTATAAAAACAGGGTAAAAAAGAGGACAATCCTTATTGCTTTTTTTCGTTCTTTGGTTTATAATCTATGTGACGTTA
>JAZQGJ010000003.1:0-48443 GCA_045539995.1 Eubacteriales bacterium | reverse complement strand
TAATGTAACTGTAAAAGGGAACAAAGTTTCGCATTTTTTTGAAAAAATTCTGTTTTTTCCTCAGATTCTTTTTTTAAAAAAACAGTTTGAGGTGTTTTTGTCATACCTTTTTTTAATATTTTAATTGTTTTTTAGTATTTTTTGTATGAACCTATTGATTTTATTTGACAAAAGTTGTATACTTAATGATGTTATCAAATAAAATTTTAAAGATAACACCACATAATATAAATTATGTAGTAACGCCGTTTCAGCACCGCAAAAGACCTAATTTTTGTAGCTGTCTTCTGTGAATATCGCCGTTTTCCATTGTATATATTCGGGTGGTATTGACGTTACTGTGACCGAGAATGTCGGCGAGTCTTACTATATCCTTTTGGATTGAGTAATAGGTGCGTGCAAAAAGATGACGTAGGTTGTGCGGAAAGACCTTCTTTTCCGAGACTCCTGCCTCACGGCAGAGTTTTTTCATATCCGACCATATATTTGACCTATCGAGCGGTTTCCCTGTTTTTGTTATAAAGACAGGGCCGCTTTTTATTTTTTGTCTCTGCGCGTATGCCTTCAGCATTTTACAGAGGTCAGTCGCTAAAAGAACCTGTCGGCGTTTGCCTTTACAATTTATTTCGGCATATTCTTTTCTAAGACTTTCTACAGTGATATGCTTTAACTCAGAGACTCGGATGCCTGACGAGCATATCGTTTGCATTAAAAGAAACAGTCTTTCGTTACCCCTGCTTTCCGCCGTTCTTAAAAGGCGCTCGTATTCCTGCTTTGTCAGCTCCTTTTCCTTGCTCGTGAATATCTGCCTTTGCGCCTTTATCGCTTTAATTCTGAATTCATTCCAATCGCAGAAGGCGAAAAATGTATTTAATGCTGATATTACCGAATTTACGCTTGCGACGCTGTATTTCTCACAAAGCTCGGCTTTGTAGTTCAATATTTCATTTTTGTCTACGGTTCTGCCGTCAAGCCAATCACAAAAAGCCCTAACGTCCCGAATGTACTTTTCGAGTGTCGCTAAGGCTTTTTCTTCCGTTATTAAATGCTTTTCAAAGCTTTGAATTATCTCTTTTGTTATTTTTCTCATTTCGTTACTCCTTTATAATTTAACATTCCAATATTCAGTTAAATTATAACATCAGAGTAACTTTAAATGGGACTAAAATACGTTATTAAAACTCCAGATACGAAACGCCGTAGTAGTCACAGATTCCTCGACAGATCGCTTCTGCCCACTTTGCCTGATATTCGACCCTTATCAGCTTACTTCTGTCCGACGCGTTTGAAATAAACGCAAGCTCGCAGAGAATGGCTGGCATATTCGTATTCTTTGTTACAACGTGGTTTTCAGTTTTTACGCCCCTGCTGGTTATCGGAACGGCGTCTATCATCTGACTGTAAACCTTGTTTGCAAGCAGCGCGCTTTTGCTTCCGTAACAGTAATATACTTCTGTTCCACTTGCCGAAGTGGCAGATGCGGAGTTGCAGTGCACCGAGACGAAAATACTTGCGTTTGCGCTGTTAGCTATATTGCATCGCTCTTGAAGTTCGACAAAAACGTCGCTGTCTCTTGTGAGTAGCACGGTGAAGCCCTGCTTCTCACATTCCTCCTTTAAGAGCTTTACAACGGCCAGATTAACGTGGGCTTCATAGGGCGATGAGCTTCCTGCGCCGGGGTCGCTGCCACCGTGCCCTGCGTCGAGACAAAGCAAAATGTCTAACTTTCTCGGCGGGACGTTTCTTTTTACCGTTACGATAAAGCCGTCGCTGTTATTGCCCGAGATTGTTACGTCGTCCTCCTTCGGAACGGAAAGAGACTCTGAATACGGCAAATAGAAGATTTCGTATTCCTCGTTTCCGTCTTTAATAAACAGGTGCTTGTCACCGAGATTTTTGATATAACATAAATATTCTTCAAGGGAAAGATAGTGGTTTTTCATAAAAGAGGCGTGAGGAACACCTACGTATCTGTAAACTCCCAAGCCCTTTTCACCCGACACGCCTGTATAATACGCGCTATCTTCGGGATACCTTTCTATAAATCCGTATTCTGAAGCGTGTAAAGACAAAAACTCCTTAATAATATGGGAATTCGTGTTGTCAAGCGTGTAAATGCTGCTATAGCCGGCCTGACATTTGAGATAAAAGGAGTATCCGCTTTCAAGGTCGGGCAGAGTGGCATTTTTGTCATAAGCGCCCGAAATTAAAATGCTAAGTCCGCTTTTCTTCGCGTCGAATGCAGAGCCGAGCCTTTGAAGCGCTTCTACCGCCACGTAATACGCCTTTAAAGACGAGCTTGACAGCTTTGCCGAGCTTATATTTCCATAAAGAGAATAAAGCTCGTCTTCGGTTACTGTAGAGGGCAGAAATTCGTTTACCTCGCTTAAAGCCCCCTTATAAATATCCGCCTTGGTTACTTTAACGGTGGTTTTGTCAGAGTCTCTTGCTTCGAGCGATTCATTCTCACTAAGCTCTACCTTCGGTACGTACAGAGCGTATAGCTCTTCTGCGTCATCGTTGTATATATGAGTTAATTTTTCCGACGAGAAAAAGCGGCTTTTATACCAGCCGAGAAAGCCGGTCTCGGAAAGCGAGGGGAGAGGGGAGGGAAGCGCCGACGGATAATATCCGAAGCGCTCGGTCTTTTCTTGCGTAACGTAGAGTGATACGTATTTTTTCGCTTCACCTCTGAAAACACCATAAAGGGTAATGTCATCATAAATCGTGGTGTCAAGGTTAAACGGCTCGCCGTTGCTTTCAAGCGACCAATGCGAGAAAACGTAGAGCATATCCTCCTTTTCATATGAAGGCGCGGAAATGTTTTCCATCTTTTTTCCACAGTCTATATACTTAAATGAATGGGAGTCGTTTATGACATATTTGACCGTCGCCTTTACGTCAAGCTCGATAGGAATATTCAGCTTTGTTTTGTAGTTCGAGCTTTTGGGATAAAAGTCAAATAAATAAGTGCCTGTCCCCGCAGTCAATGCTTGTCCCGCGCCGAGTATCAGCTCGCCCTCAATGTCGGTTTCAAATTCGGGTACAGAGGCAGAATGGAGTATATCGTTTTTTAAGGTAGCGCGAGGCAGGGCGTCGGAGGGGAGAATGGTAAGGGTAGCCTTTTTCTCGGGTATCGCCTCGTAATTCTTTTCGTCTCCTTTAAAGGATGCCGTAACCGAATACACTCCCGCGTCGGTAAAAGAGCTTTCGGTAAGCTCGGCAGTCACCCCGTAAGGAAGCTCGCCCGAGAGAGTCAGAGAATGAGAGCCTCCGTCATATACGGCTTCGAGGCTTTCAAGCTTCACCTCGCTCATATCGTACCTTGCGCGCAGTATTGTAAGAGTGGCTTCCTTTTCTGCGAGAAGCTCACCCGTCTCTTCATTATATATGTATAGCTTTGAGAGATACGTTCCCGCATCGGTTGCCGTGTTGTTTTCATAGACGAGCGTATAGCCACTTGGAATTTCGGATTTGCATAAAACCGATTTTTCTTTTCCGTCATATATGAATTCAGCATTGTCAAATATGACCTTTTCGGGCTTGAAGGCGCATCCGTAAAGCAGAAATATTATAAAAAATAAGCAAAAAAAGATTTTTTTCATTTAAACCTCTTAAAATTCCGAACGAATTAGCTTAGTAGAGAAAAATTATCATAAAAAAGCAATCTTTACATTTTTCAGTATACCATATTTTATAATAAAAAGCAACGGTTTTTTTCGTCGAAAAAACGCTTTGCATGGAGAAAATACAAGGTTATATATTTTTCTTTGAGTACATATATTTATTGTAATGCAACTTACAACAGAAAGGACAAGCAAGATGAAAAAAATAATGGTTGCTTTCGGTACGCGTCCTGAGGCTATAAAGCTGGCGCCCCTTATTATTGCTTTAAAACGAGAAAAACGCTTTTCGTGTTTCGTTTGTCATTCGGGACAGCACAGAAGCCTGTGCGATGACGTCCTCAATTTTTTCGGTATAAGCGAGGACGTAAATCTGAAAATTTGCGACAAAGGAAGCTCTGTCTCGGATATGACAGCAAACGCCCTGTCTGGATACACCGAGGCGATAAAAAGCCTTGAGTGCGACGCCGTGATAGTACACGGTGACACCACCACAGCCTTTGCGTGCGCCCTCTCCGCTTTTTATCTTAAAGTTCCTATAATACATATTGAAGCGGGCTTGCGCTCGTTCGACCTTTCATCCCCATTCCCTGAGGAGTGGAACAGAATTGCTATAGATACGCTCTGCGACTACTGCTTTGCGCCCACAAAATCGGCGAAAGAAAACCTTATCGATATGGGAAAAAGAGAGAAAAGCGTTTTTTGCGTAGGGAATACCGTTACCGACGCTCTCAGATATACGGTGAGAGAGGGCTATAGCCACACCTTTTTAAGAACGGGAAAAAAACTCATTCTCTTCACCTGTCACAGACGGGAGAGTGTCGGTCAGGCGATGGTCGATATGTGTCGGGCGCTCATACGCGTAACCGAGGAATTTCCCGACACCTATGCGCTTTGTCCCATGCACCCCAATCCCTTGGTACGTTCAATTATAGTCCCCTTGCTTTCGGGAAGAGAAAATATAATTCTCTCGGAGCCGTTACCTCTTTTCGATTTTCACAACCTCCTCTCTCGCTCGCATCTCGTGATGAGTGACAGTGGGGGAGTACAGGAGGAGGCGTCAACTCTCGGAATACCTATGCTTATAATGAGAGACAAAACCGAAAGGACGGAGGGTTGTGAAAAGGGAATTATTCGGCTCGTGGGTACAGATACTGATACCCTTTATGAGCAAGCGAAAAAAATACTCGGCGATGAAGGAGAATACGAAAAAATGAAAAAATCGGCATATTCTTACGGCGACGGCAAGGTTTCCGCCCGAATTTGCGACATTTTAAAAAACACTTTGACGTGAGCGAGAATAAAACATAGCGTTGTAAAATATGATAAAAAAGCTTCAAAAAAAGTCAAAAAGCGTCTTGAAAAAAATTCTTCCCTGTGCTATAATAGAAACCGTATTTTATTTGCCGAAGAATCGGCAAAGACGGAGGACGTTATATGTTTATGCTCGGAACGCTTGCAAACACGGCTTGTGTGGCGATAGCGGGAATTCTGGGCTCTCTTTTGAAAAAGGGACTGCCCGAAAGAATAACCTCTACCGTTTTACACGGCATGGCGCTTTGCGTTATGTTTATAGGAATTTCAGGCGCGCTTGAGGGAGAGAACATTCTCGTTTCAATCGTTTCTCTCGGTATAGGCGCTTTTCTCGGTGAGCTTATCGATATAGAGAGATACGTAAATAAATTGGGAAATTTCCTTCAGTCAAAGGTAAAGGTCTCGGACGGAAAGACCTCTGTCGCCGAGGGCTTTGTTAACTGCACGCTTCTGTTTTGTGTCGGATCTATGGCGATAGTCGGCGCGATAGAGGACGCTATGGGAAATCCCGATACCCTGTTTGCCAAGACCGTAATAGATACGATATCCTGCTTTATTATGGCTACCACTCTCGGAATAGGATGCGCGTTTTCATCACTTGCCGTGCTCGTTTATCAGGGCTCTGTATCGGTGTTGGCGCTCTTTTTCCTCACAAATTTGCCCGACGCGATGCTCAATGAGCTTTCCTGTGTCGGCTCGCTTATAATCATAGCTATCGGTCTTAATATGCTCGGCGTTACAAAAATACGCACGGCAAATTTAATTCCCGCGATTTTTATGCCACTCGTTTTGTGTCTCTTTATGTGATAAAAATAAATATTTTTTCTGTCGGGGCAAAAGGTAATTGCCCCGACTCTTTTTTTTCATAAAAATCGGTAAAAAAACCACCTTTTTACCAGCTTTTTATGCCAAAATACAAAATATTTAAAATTTCAGAAAAATTCTCTTGACAAATGGAAAATATTGTGATACAATACTAAATTGCATTATAATCGCTTGTCCTATGCCAAAAAGCAAAAAAGCGCAATTTTTGATGTAGTAACTTTTATGTAAAACATTTGAAAACTTTATGTAAATTATGCTATTTTGCGCGTTTTTTTCGGCATTGACAGCTTGTAATATATCCCGAAAATTTGATTGAATGGAGTGGTTCTACTATGCTAAAACCCCAAAAGCTTGGCACTAATGTCAGAATGAGTTTTTCCAAAATAGATGAAGCTTTGGAAATGCCAAACCTTATTGAGGTGCAGAAAAAGTCATTTAAATGGTTCCTGGAAGAAGGAATGTTTGAGGTCTTGAAGGACGTCTCGCCCATCGTGGATTATTCCGGAAACCTTGTAATCGAGTTTGTTGACTTTTCTATCGACTCAAACCCGAGATATTCGGTTGAGGAATGCAAGGACAGAGACGCTACGTATGAAGCCCCGCTTAAGGTCTCGGTAAGATTGACCAACAGAGAAACAGGCGAATTGAAGCAGTCTGATATCTATATGGGCAATTTCCCGCTTATGACCGATAACGGTACCTTCGTTATTAACGGCGCAGAGCGCGTTATTGTGTCTCAGATTGTTCGTTCCCCCGGTATCTATTATGTCAGCGAGGTAGATAAGTCTGGCAATCACAGCTACAAGAATACCGTAATTCCGTACAGAGGCGCTTGGCTTGAGTACGAAACCGACGCAAATAACGTATTCTACGTAAAGATTGATAAAACCAGAAAGCTTCCGATAACAGTTCTGATACGCGCGCTCGGAGAAGAGACGGACGATAATATTATTGAAATGTTCGGCGACGAGGAGATACTTCGCGCTACGTTCTCCAAAGATGAATGCGCAAGGGAAGCGGAGGAGAACCATACCACACTTGGCGAAGAAGCCTTAAAGGAAATATACAGAAAGCTCCGTCCCGGCGAGCCTCCCATTCTGGAGAGCGCTCAGCTTCTGGTAAATAACCTCTTTTTTGATCCCAAGCGTTATGATCTCGCGCCTGTCGGACGTTATAAGTTCGACAAAAAGCTCGCGATTTCGAAGCGTATCAGGGGATTAGTTCTCGCGCGCCCTGTTGTCAGCGTACTTACAGGAGAGCTTATTGCAGATAAGGGCGAGGTCGTTTCGCGCGATCTTTCCGAGCAGATAGAGCATTCTGCCGTAAACGAGGTTTACGTTATGAGCGAGGATGGCGCAGAGGTTAAGGTGTTCGGCAACGGCACGATAGAGCCTCAGTACGTTCTTGGTTATGACCTTAAGGAATTCGGAATAAACGAGAAGGTGAGATACTCCGTTCTCTGCGATATAATGGCGGAGGCAAACGGAGATGCCGACGAAATAAAGAGACTCGCAAAAGCGAGAGTAGCAGAGCTTTGCCCTAAGCATATAACAAAGGACGACATTTTCTCGTCTATCAACTATTTGCTTAACCTCACACACGGTATAGGCTCATTTGACGATATCGACCATTTGGGTAACAGACGCTTGCGTTGCGTAGGAGAGCTTCTCCAGAACCAGATGCGTATCGGTATGTCGAAAATGGATAAAAACATCAAGGAGCGAATGTCTGTTCACGACAGTGAGGATATGACTCCTCAGACGCTTATAAATACGCGTCCCGTAGCTACGGCTATCCGTGAATTCTTCGGCTCGTCTCCTCTGTCTCAGTTCATGGACCAGAATAACCCGTTGGCTGAGCTTACTCACAAGCGCCGTCTTTCTGCGCTTGGTCCCGGCGGCTTGTCCCGTGACCGTGCGTCCTTTGAGGTTCGTGACGTTCACTATACCCACTACGGAAGAATGTGTCCTATCGAGACTCCTGAAGGACCTAACATCGGTCTTATATCTTACCTTGCAACGTATGCGAAGATTAACGATTACGGCTTCCTTGAGGCTCCTTACCGCAAGGTAGATAAAGCGACGGGAAGAGTAACGAACGAAATTGAATATATGACAGCGGATATAGAGGATAGCTATATAATCGCTCAGGCAAACGAAGAGCTTGATGAGAACGGATGCTTTGTCAACAGACGCGTAATTGCGCGTGACAAGTCCGAAATCATCGAGGTTGACCGTAAGATGATAGATTATATGGACGCTTCGCCTAAGATGGTCGTATCTGTTGCTACAGCTATGATACCTTTCTTGGAAAACGACGATAACACCCGTGCGCTCATGGGCTCAAACATGCAGAAGCAGGCAGTTCCGCTTATGATGACAGATTCCCCCTACGTTGCGACGGGTATGGAATATAAGGCGGCAGTTGACTCGGGTACGGTAGTTGTTGCGAAGGAGGGCGGTATTGTTGAACACGTTGATTCGGACGGCATTACCATTCTCACAGACAGCGGCAAAAAGGAAACATATCATTTAATTAAGTTCAAGCGCTCTAATCAGGGTACTTGTGTAAATCAGCGCCCCATCGTAAAGGTAGGAGAGAGAATAGATGACGGTCAGGTTATTGCTGACGGTCCCGCTACCTCGAACGGTGAAATATCGCTCGGAAAGAACGCTCTTATAGGCTTTATGACCTGGGAGGGCTATAACTACGAGGACGCAGTCCTTTTGAATGAAAATTTGGTGCGTCACGACGTCTACACGTCTATCCACATAGAAGAGCATTCTGTGGAGGCGCGCGATACGAAGCTCGGTCCGCAGGAGATCACACGCGAGGTTCCCAACGTCGGTGATGATGCGTTAAAGGATCTTGACGAGGAAGGTATCGTAAAGATAGGAACCGAGGTTCGTGCGGGAGATATCCTTGTAGGTAAGGTAACGCCTAAGGGCGAAACAGAGCTTACCCCCGAGGAAAGATTGCTTCGCGCGATATTCGGAGAAAAGGCAAGAGAGGTAAGAGATTCCTCGCTTCGTCTGCCTCACGGAGAGTCGGGTATAGTTGTCGACGTTAAGGTCTTTGACCGTTCAAACTCGGACGACCTCGCCCCCGGCGTAAACAAGGTGGTACGTGTTTATATAGCTCAGAAGAGAAAGATTTCCGTCGGAGACAAGATGGCGGGACGTCACGGAAACAAGGGTGTCGTTTCGAGAATACTTCCTCCCGAGGATATGCCCTTCCTCGCTGACGGAACACCTCTTGATATCGTGCTTAACCCTCTGGGCGTTCCTTCCCGAATGAATATCGGTCAGGTGCTTGAGGTTCATCTCGGCTTGGCTGCTAAAAAGCTCGGTATGAAGATAATGACTCCCGTATTTGACGGAGCAAACGAAAAGGATATTATAGAATGCTTGCGTGAGGCAGGCTATGCCCGTGATATTCGCGATGGCGAAAACGTAAAGGGTAAGGCGCTCTTTATCGAGGTCACAGATGAAAACGGCAATATTGACCTTCAGAGAGTTGATTCTGAAATCGAGCAGAGCGAGGAAAAGCTTGCGCAGCTTCGCAAGGAAAAGAACGTAAAGGTCATTGACGGTAAAATGACGCTTTACGATGGCAGAACAGGCGATCCCTTTGATAACCCCGTTACTGTCGGAATTATGTATTATCTCAAGCTTCATCACTTGGTAGATGATAAAATTCACGCCCGTTCAAACGGTCCGTACTCTCTCGTTACTCAGCAGCCTCTCGGCGGTAAGGCTCAGTTCGGAGGACAGCGTTTCGGAGAGATGGAGGTTTGGGCATTGGAGGCATACGGCGCCGCTTACACGCTTCAAGAGATTCTTACCGTTAAGAGTGACGACGTCACAGGACGTGTTAAGACTTATGAAGCAATTGTAAAGGGACAGAACATTCCTACGCCTGGTATTCCCGAATCCTTCAAGGTGCTGGTTAAGGAATTGCAGTCCTTGGCTCTTGATATTCGTGTTCTTGACGAAAAGGGCGAGGAAATAGAAATTTCTCAGCTCGTTGATGATGACGATGGGCCCGTGCTTCCCGCAATTGAAGAAATAGAAGCTCTTTCCGACGGTGAAATTTCCGACGAGGATATAGCGGATATGGAAACCACAGAGGAGGATGCGGAGGAATTTTTCAACGACGAATTCGTAGATGAATTCAACGACGCATTTGAAGATGTAGCAGATGATGCGGAAAGCGACGATATCTTCTGATTGCTAACTTCACTCATTAACAATAAATTTATGAGAGGGGATTGCCGTTCATATACGGCTTGATATAATAAAATATGGACAGAAAATTTGATTCCATAAAAATAGGTTTGGCTTCTCCTGAAATGATAAGAAGCTGGTCTCACGGAGAGGTAACAAAAGCCGAGACGATAAACTACAGAACTCTTAAGGCTGAGAGGGGCGGCTTGTTCTGCGAAACCATCTTTGGCCCCACAAAAGATTTCGAATGTATGTGCGGAAAGTACAAGAGAGGCCGTCGCTATAAGGGGAAGGTCTGCGAGCGCTGCGGAGTCGAGGTTACAAGCAAGAAGGTCCGCCGCGAAAGAATGGGACACATAGAGCTCGCTGCTCCCGTTTCGCACATCTGGTACTTCAGAGCCATTCCTTCAAGAATGGGCTTGGTGCTCGATATGTCGCCCAAGTCTCTTGAAAGAGTACTCTATTTTGCGAGCTATATAGTTCTTGACGCAGGTGAAACCCCGCTTCAGAAGAAGCAGCTTCTCAGCGAACAGGAATACAGAAGCTACTATGAAAAGTACGAAAACGACTTCAGAGTAGGAATGGGCGCGGAGGCTATCAAGGAGTTGCTTGCCGAAATAGATATTGAAGCGCTTGAAAAAGAGCTCAAAGAGGAGCTTTTGTCCTCAAGCGGACAGAAGAAGATCAAGGTTATTAAGCGCCTTGAGGTTGTTGAAGCATTCAGAAAGTCGGGAAACCGTCCCGAATGGATGATTCTTGACACCATTCCCGTTATTCCGCCCGATATTCGTCCTATGGTACAGCTTGACGGCGGACGCTTTGCCGCATCCGACTTGAATGAGCTTTACAGACGCGTTATAAACAGAAATAACCGCCTTAAAAAGATGATAGAGCTTGAATCTCCTGAAATTATCATACGTAATGAAAAGCGTATGCTTCAGGAATTCGTTGACGCTCTTATAGACAACGGCAGACACGGAAAGCCCGTTACCGGCGCAAGCAACAGAAACCTCAAGTCTCTTTCCGAGATGCTTCGAGGCAAGCAGGGAAGATTCAGACAGAACCTTCTCGGTAAGCGTGTTGACTATTCGGGACGTTCGGTTATCGTAGTAGGTCCCGACCTTAAGATTTTCCAGTGTGGCTTACCTAAGGAAATGGCGCTTGAGCTTTTTAGGCCCTTCGTTATGAAGCGCTTGATTGAAACTCAGAAGGCAAGCGGAATAAAGGAAGCCAAGAAGAAGGTAGATAAAATAGTTCCTGAGGTTTGGGACGCGCTTGAATACGTTATTCGTGAGCATCCCGTGCTTCTTAACCGCGCGCCTACGCTTCACCGTCTTTCCATTCAGGCGTTCGAGCCCGTGCTCGTAGAGGGAAGAGCTATAAAGCTTCATCCTCTCGTATGCTCGGCGTTTAACGCGGACTTTGACGGCGACCAGATGCCTGTTCACGTTCCGCTTTCGGCTGAGGCTCAGGCAGAAGCAAGATTCTTGATGCTTTCCGCTAACAACCTTTTGAAGCCTATGAACGGTAAAGCCGTTACAACACCGTCACAGGATATGGTGCTTGGTTCTTATTATCTTACGCTTCTGCGCGAGGATGAAAAGGGAGCAGGGAAGTTCTTCCGCAACTTTGACGAGGCTATGATGGCGTACGAGAACAATGAGCTCGGACTGCACGCGCCTATCAAGGTAAGAGTTGAGAAGGAAATAAACGGCGAAAAGAAGTCGAAAATAATAAACGCGACTCTCGGAAGATTGATATTCAACAGTAAAATTCCTCAGAATCTCGGTTACGTTGACAGAAGCGATCCCGAAAAGGCGTTTGACCTTGAAGTCGATTTCGTTACAACGAGTAAAGAGCTTAAGCAGATAGTTGACCGTGCTATCAAGAACGAGGGCTTTGCCACAGCGGCGTCTGTTCTTGATGAAATAAAGTCTATGGGATATAAGTATTCTACAAAGAGCTCTATTTCCATATCGGTTTACGATATGACTATCCCCCCCGAGAAGAAGACCTTGCTTTCAGAAGCAGAGGGACGCGTAGATGAAATTACAGAGCTGTATCTTAACGGCGAGCTTTCCAACGACGAGCGTTATAATAACGCGATTAAGATCTGGGAGGATACCACAAACAGACTGACAGATTGTCTTACAAAGGGCTTTGACAAGTACAATTCAATCAACATGATTTGTACGTCGGGTGCTCGAGGCAGTATAAAGCAGATGAGACAGCTCGCCGGTATGCGTGGACTTATGTTTGCTACAAACGGTAAGACCATCGAAATTCCTATCAAGTCGAACTTCCGTGAAGGACTTACAATGCTTGAGTACTTCATAGGCGCTAAGGGTTCGCGTAAGAGCTTGTCTGATACGGCGCTCAGAACGGCAGACTCAGGTTACCTTACACGTCGTCTCGTTGACGTTTCTCAGGAGGTTATCGTTCACGAGGATGATTGTGGCGTACGAGAGGGTATTGTCGTAAGCAAGATAATGAATGGCCCGAACGTTCTTGAAACCTTGAAGGAGAGAATTGCGGGAAGATTTACTGTCGAGGACGTAGTAAACCCTGCGACAGGCGAGGTTATAATTCCTGCCGATACTATGATTTCCGAGGATATGGCAGGCGTTATTGAAAAGGCGGGCGTAGAGCAGGTTGAGGTAAGAACTATCCTCAGATGCCGCGCAAGCAGAGGCGTTTGCGCTCATTGTTACGGCGCAGACCTTGCGTCTGGCAAGCTTGTCAGCGTAGGTGAAGCCGTCGGTGTAATCGCCGCTCAGTCTATCGGTGAGCCCGGTACACAGCTCACGATGCGTACCTTCCATACAGGTGGTATCGCAGGCTCGGATATTACTCAAGGTTTGCCGAGAATCGAAGAGCTCTTTGAAGCGCGCAGACCTAAGAAGACTGCGGTTATTACCGAAATTGACGGTACGGCGCATATTATAAGCGAAAACAAGACGAGCAAAATAAGAGTTTCAAATCCCAATTTTGCCCCCGACGAAGAGCCTGTATACGAAATCCCCTTCGGTATGCGTATTATCATTGAAGAGGGAGCTCAGGTGTTCAGAGGTCAGGCGCTGACTGAGGGTTATCTCTCACCCACCGACGTTCTTAACACGAGTGGTCTCGAAGCCGCTTACGATTATATTATTCGTGAGGTTCAGAAGGTTTACAGAAACGAGGACGTTGAGATCAACGATAAGCATATAGAGGTTATTGCCCGTCAGATGACTCGCAAGGTTAAGGTAACCGATCCCGGCGACACCAGCTTGCTTGAGGGAACAATGATCGATATCGCAGAGCTGAGAAGAGAAAACGAGCTTATTCAGGCAAGAATAGACGCGGGCGAAAGAACCGTGCGTGTCGCAGAGTACGCCCCCGTTCTTCTCGGTATCACCAAGGCTGCCCTCCTTACAGAATCCTTCCTTTCCGCCGCGTCCTTCCAGGAGACCACCAAGGTTCTCACCGAAGCAGCTATCAAGGGTAAGGTTGACCGTTTGCTCGGCTTGAAGGAAAACGTTATTATCGGTAAGCTTATTCCCGCAGGTACAGGTCTTGAAAATTATCAGGATATAGACGTTGTTCCTGTAAAAGAGGATAAGTATGATATAATCGAGGAAGCAACCGAAGAGGCTTTGATAGACTCTGAGCTTGCACTCTCCGAATAAGACAGAACTTGCGTAAGCAAGGGCGCCTTATGTTAATACAGCAATCTCTTGCGAAGCTTTTTGCTCGCAAGAGATTGTTTTCGTTTTTTTGATTTGTAATTTGTAAAGAAAATAAAAACTTTTTTGCATAAAAAAATCAAAAAAAGAAAAAAATCTAATAAGATAATCAAAAAAACTATTGACAAAACTATTAAAGAAGTGGTATAATAAGATGTATTTCTACGGGATAGTTATGCTTTCTTGTAGGATAAGTCGATATACTCGCATCTGTCGGTGCGTTTGTATATAAACATTATAATTACAGAAAAGGAGGGAAAACATGCCAACCTTTAATCAGCTCGTTAAAAACGGCCGTTCTAAGCTTGACTACAAGTCTAAGGCTCCTGTTCTTCAGAAGGGCTTCAACAGCTTGACTAAGACAGCGACTGATCAGAGCGCTCCCCAGAAGAGAGGCGTATGCACAAAGGTTACTACAACCAGCCCGAAGAAGCCTAACTCCGCGCTTCGTAAGATTGCCAGAGTAAGACTTACAAACGGACTTGAAGCTACGACCTATATTCCTGGTATCGGTCATAACCTGCAGGAGCACTCGGTTGTCCTTATCAGAGGCGGACGTGTTCGTGACTTGCCTGGTTGCCGTTATCACATTATTCGTGGTACGCTTGACGCGCAGGGTGTCGCAAACCGTAAGCAGGGACGTTCCAAGTATGGAGCAAAGCGTCCTAAGAACTAAGCTACCACTCTTATCTATTGAGAGGTAAGCATTTGCCGTCATATTTGTGCTGTAATTATAAATGTTTATATTTATGAGACGCGCTGACGAGCACTTGCGAAAGTTAGCTTTCGAGTACCTATGATATCATATTTTTAATGAAGGAGGGAAGTACAGTGCCTAGAAGAGGTCAGATTTCCAAAAGAGACGTATTGCCGGATCCGTTGTACAATTCCAAGCTTGTAACAAAGCTTATCAATAATATTATGTATGACGGTAAGAAGGGCGTTGCCCAGAAGATTGTATACGATGCATTTGCTATAGTAGAAGCAAAGGCAGGACAGAATCCTCTGGAAGTATTTACACAAGCTCTTGAAAATGTAATGCCTGTATTGGAAGTTAAAGCACGCCGTATCGGTGGTTCAAACTACCAGGTACCTATGGAAGTTCGTGCTGAACGTCGCCAGACTCTCGGTCTTCGTTGGATCACCCTGTTCTCAAGAACTCGCGGTGAAAAGACAATGGCTGAAAGACTTGCAGGTGAGATCATGGATGCTAAGGCAGGTATGGGTGGAGCTTTCAAGAAGAAAGAAGAAACACACCGTATGGCTGAAGCGAACAGAGCATTCGCACATTATAAGTTCTAATATATCGGATAAAACAAAAAAAGGAGAAAGATTATGGCAAGAGAGTATTCTCTTAAAAATACTCGTAATATCGGTATCATGGCGCACATTGAAGCCGGTAAGACAACGACAACAGAGGGTATCTTGTTTTATACCGGTAAAACCCACCGTATAGGTGAAACCCACGAGGGTTCTGCAACGATGGACTGGATGGCGCAGGAGCAGGAAAGAGGTATCACAATTACTTCTGCCGCTACTACTTGCTATTGGAAGGAAAACCGTATCAATATCATTGATACCCCCGGTCACGTTGACTTCACCGTAGAGGTAGAAAGATCACTTCGTGTCCTTGACGGTGCCGTAACAGTATTCTGTGCTAAGGGAGGCGTTGAGCCCCAGACTGAGACCGTATGGCGTCAGGCTGATGAGTACAAGGTACCGAGAATGGCATACGTAAACAAGATGGACATTACAGGTGCCGATTTTTACCGTGTAATCAAGATGATGAAGGATAGACTTCATACCAATGCCGTAGCAATTGAGCTTCCTATCGGTAAGGAAAACACATTCCGTGGAATTGTTGACCTTATGAAGATGGAGGCTGACGTGTACTACGATGATATGGGTAAGGATATGAGAGTCGAGCCTATTCCGGAGGATATGAAGGAATTGGCTGAGGAATATCGTGCCAACTTGATCGAGTCCATTGCTGAGACAGATGAGGATCTTTTTGAAAAATATTGTAACGGAGACGAAATCTCTACAGATGAGCTTAAGGCTGCTCTCCGTAAGGCAACTATCGAAAACAAGATTGTTCCCGTAGTTTGCGGAACCTCGTACAAGAATAAGGGCGTTCAGAAATTGCTTGATGCAGTTATTGATTATATGCCTTCACCTCTTGACATTCCCGCTATTAAGGGTATCAATCCCAAGACAGGTGAAGAGGATGAGCGTATCGCATCCGATGATGCTCCTTTCTCTGCGCTTGCGTTCAAGATTATGACAGACCCCTTTGTAGGAAAGCTCTGCTTCTTCAGAGTTTATTCCGGATATATCGAAAAGGGAAGTCCTGTTTATAACTCTACAAAGGATAAGGACGAGCGCTTCGGACGTATCCTTCAGATGCACGCTAACGACCGTTCTGATATCGACTGCTGCTATTCCGGTGATATCGCAGCCGCTGTCGGTGTAAAGAATACCACAACAGGAGATACCTTCTGTGATGAAAAACACCCCATTATATTGGAGTCCATGGTATTCCCCGAGCCCGTTATCCGTGTTGCTATCGAGCCTAAGACCAAGGCAGGTCAGGAAAAGATGGGTATCGCCCTTTCCAAGCTCGCAGAAGAAGACCCGACCTTCAGAACCTATACGGATGATGAAACAGGTCAGACAATTATCGCCGGAATGGGCGAGCTCCACCTTGAAATTATCGTTGACAGACTTCTCCGTGAATTTAAGGTAGAAGCAAATATCGGTAATCCTCAGGTTGCTTATAAGGAAACCATTCGTAAGTCTGTTGAGCAGGATACCAAGTATGCTCGTCAGAGTGGTGGTAAAGGTCAGTACGGTCACGTTAAGATCAGACTCGAGCCCAATGAAGCAGGTAAGGGTTATGAATTTGTTAACGCTGTTACAGGCGGCGCAATTCCGAAGGAATATATTCCCGCAGTTGACGCTGGTATCCAGGGCGCTATGCAGGCAGGTGTACTTGCAGGCTATAACGTAGTGGACGTTAAGGTTACCCTTTATGATGGTTCCTATCATGAGGTTGACTCCTCTGAAATGGCGTTCAAGATTGCAGGTTCTATGGCTTTCAAGGAAGCTATGAGAAAGGCAGATCCCGTTCTTACAGAGCCTATCATGAAGGTTGTTGTTACAACTCCCGATGATTATATGGGCGACGTAATCGGTGACTTGAACTCTCGCCGTGGCGCTATCGAAAGCATGGAGCCCGTAGCAGGCGCGCAGCAGATTCATTCTTCAGTTCCGCTTTCCGAAATGTTCGGATATGCGACAGCGCTTCGTTCCAGAACACAGGGACGCGGTGTTTATTCAATGGAACCCAGTCACTTCCAGGAAGTACCTAAGTCTATCCAGGAAGAGATTATCAAGGTTCGCGCAAAACAGTAAATTAAATTAAAAATTAAAAAAATTATTTATTAGGAGGATATTTAAAATGGCAAAGGCTAAATTTGAAAGAACCAAACCCCATGTTAATATCGGTACAATCGGTCACGTTGACCACGGTAAGACCACTCTTACTGCTGCTATCACAAAGACACTTTCCTTGCAGCAGGGTAGCGTAGAATTTCTCGCTTACGACCAGATCGACAATGCTCCCGAAGAGAGAGCAAGAGGTATCACGATCAATACTCGTCACGTTGAGTATGAGACCGACAACCGCCACTATGCGCACGTTGACTGCCCCGGCCACGCAGACTATGTAAAGAACATGATTACAGGTGCTGCTCAGATGGACGGCGCTATCCTCGTTGTTGCAGGTACAGACGGACCTCTCCAGCAGACACGCGAGCACGTTCTTCTTGCTCGTCAGGTTGGCGTTCCCGCAATCGTTGTATTCCTTAACAAGTGCGATATCGTTGACGACGAAGAGCTTCTTGACCTCGTTGAAATGGAAGTTCGTGACCTCCTCAGCGAGTACGATTTCCCCGGCGACGATACTCCTATCGTTAGAGGTTCTGCTCGTGAGGCTCTTGAGTGTTCTGACACAAGCCTTGACAACGCAGCATACGCTCCTATCCTTGAGCTTATGAAGGCAGTTGACGAGTACATTCCTACTCCCGCAAGAAATGAAGACAGCCCCTTCCTTATGCCTGTCGAGGACGTATTCTCTATCTCCGGACGTGGTACAGTTGCTACAGGCCGTGTTGAGAGAGGCGTTATCAAGATGAACGAGACAATCGAAATCGTTGGTCTTACAGAAGAGAAGAAGCAGACTGTTGTTACAGGTATCGAAATGTTCCACAAGCTCCTCGACTTCGCAGAAGCTGGTGATAACATCGGTGCGCTTCTCCGTGGTGTTCAGAAGAACGAGATCGAGCGTGGTCAGGTTCTTTGTAAGCCCGGCTCTATCCAGCCCCACACAAAGTTTGTAGGACAGGTTTACGTTCTTACCGAAAAAGAGGGTGGCCGTCAAAAGCCCTTCTTCTCCGGCTACCGTCCTCAGTTCTATTTCAGAACAACCGACGTTACAGGTATCATCAGCTTGCCCGCTGACGTTGAAATGTGCCGCCCCGGCGATAACGTTAACATGAACGTTGAGCTCATCACACCTATCGCTATTGAAAAGGGACTTCGTTTCGCTATCCGTGAGGGTGGTAGAACAGTTGGTTCCGGCGTTGTTGCTGAAATCAACGCGTAAGTTAAACAGACTTAGCAAAAATTTATATGTGAGTATTGCCACTGCCTTTTGGCAGTGGCAATATAATACTTTGAGGATTGGTGAAATTCCATACCGGTGGTTATAGCCCACTAACGCATTTTTTGCGCCGAGCAGATGAAATTTCTGCGCCGACGGTAGAGTCCGGATGAGAAAGGTTGTTAGCTACAGATATCCTCATTGGGATATCTTTTTTTATGCCGATTACTTTTATCAAAGCCTCGTAACACATATTTGCTTTCATAATACAATATATTGAATTATTATTTATTTGAAATGAGGTGTTAGCTTTGAGTAATTCAATCAATAAAACAAAAAGAATTGTTCTTATCTCGCTTTTCAGCGCCTTGGCTTATATATGTATGTTTGTTTTTCGTATCAAGGTTAGCTTTTTGACCTTTGACGCGAAGGACGCTGTAATTACAGTGGGCGCTATGCTTCTCGGCGCGCCGTCGGGAATTATTATATCCTTTATAACTGCCTTTACCGAATATATTTCGGTAAGCGATACGGGAATCTACGGATTCATAATGAACTTTGCGTCTTCCGCTGCGTTTTCCTCTGTAGCAGCGTTTATATACCGAAAAAGAAAAACTCTTAACACAGCGCTTCTCGCATTAATGACGACTGTAGCTTCTATGACAGCCGTTATGCTCGTTTTGAATTTAATTGTCACGCCATTCTATACAGGGGCGAAGACGTCTGATATTGCGGCTATGATATTGCCATTGCTTCTTCCGTTCAATTTCACAAAGGGGCTTCTTAACGCATCACTCGTGCTTATTATATATAAGCCTGTTGTTACAGCTTTGCGTCGCGCCAACTTCACAAAGGATAAAGAGAGCTTCAAATATAATAAAAATAGCATCCTTGTATTACTTATAGGACTCGCTTTACTTACCGTTTCTATTTTTGTTTTCGTGCTTCTTTTAAACGGAAGCTTTGAGTGGGTACGGCAGTTTGATTAATATTTAAGAACTGTTTTTTTCGTTTTTTTGTGAGAGAAACAGTTCTTTTATAATAAAAAATGAGATAAATACTTGAAAATTGATTGAAAAAGCTGTATAATAAGCTATAATAACAACAAAAGGGAATTTTCGTATGAACATAATTATTGTAGGCTGCGGAAGAGTAGGTCAAACCTTAGCGAAAAAATTGAATGATGACGGAAACGACGTAACTGTCATTGACTTGTCTACAGAAAAAATTAAAAGCCTGACAAGTAAATACGATATAATGGGCATTGTAGGAAACGGCGCCACTCATACCGTGCAAAGAGAGGCGGGCATAGAAAGCGCCGACCTCTTTATTGCAGTAACTAATTCAGATGAGCTCAATTTGCTTTGCTGCATGATAGCAAAAAAAGCAAGAGGCTGTGACACGATTGCCAGAGTAAAAAATCCCGAGTACAGCACCGAGACGTCTTATCTGAAAAACGAGCTGGGACTTGCCATGGTAATAAACCCCGAATATGCGGCGGCAGAGGAAATAGCGCGCGTGCTTCGTTTTCCTTACGCTATGAAGATAGAGCCGTTTGCTAAAGGCAAGGTAGAGCTTATAAAATTCAAGCTCACGAAAGAGAGTAGCATCGTTGGTATGTCCATACGCGAGCTTATGACTAATTACCATTTCGATTTGCTCGTCTGCACGATTGAACGCGGAGAAGACTCCTATATTGCAAACGGTAGCTTCGTATTTGAGGAAAAGGACATTGTTTCGATTGTCGCAACGCCAAAAAACGCAAATGAATTTTTTAAAAAAATAAATTATAAGGGCAAGGTCATAAATGACGCTATTATCGCGGGCGGCGGCGTTATTACTCACTATCTCTGTGATATACTCAGCCGTTCAAGCATTTCCTTAAAGGTAATAGAAAAGGACCTCAAAATTTGTGAAGATCTTGCGTCAAAATGGCAAAACGTAGACGTCATTCACGGAGACGTGTCGGACAGAGAGCTTCTGCTTGAGGAAGGCGTTTCGAGCGCAGGCGCTTTTGTCGCCCTTTGCGCGTTAGATGAAGAAAACATCCTGCTTTCGCTCTTTGCAAAAGAAGCGGGAAGCCAAAAGCAGTTCACAAAAATCAACCGTATAGATTATGACAACGTCATAAATCGTCTTGAATTAGACACTACTATATGCCCCAAGAACATTACGTCAGATATTATAACGCGTTACGTACGAGCTACAAACAACGCAAAGGGCAGTAACGTAGAAACTCTTTACAATATAATTCAGGATAAGGTTGAGGCGGCGGAATTTATCATCAAGGAAAATTCTCCTGTAACGGGAATACCACTTCACAAATTGAAGTTTAAAAAGGATATATTGGTCGCTTCTATATCTCGCGGCGATCAGGTAATCATTCCTCGCGGTAATGATATCATTCAAGAAGGAGATGCCGTAGTCATCGTTTCTAAGCAGCTTGGCTTGCAGGATATATCCGACGCTTTAAAATAAAGGAATAAAGGTATGAATTTTCAGATTATAAGAAGGATGATTGGCTGGATTTTGCTTTTCGAGGCAATTTTCTTCCTGCTTCCTACAGTTACTGCTATCATTTACGGTGAAAAAGAGGTTTTTGCCTTTCTTATATGTATTGGCATATGCCTGATTTTTGCCATGCTTTGCTTAATAAAAAAACCGAGCGACCAGTCCTTCTATGCGCGAGAAGGCTTCGTAATAACTGCGCTTAGCTGGATAGTGCTTAGTATTTTCGGCGCTCTTCCGTTCATTATTTCAGGTGTCACTCATTCTTATATAGATGCCCTCTTCGAAACCGTTTCGGGCTTTACAACGACAGGCGCTACAATTTTTCAGGGAACCGAAATAGATGCGCTTCCTCAGTGTATTAAACTATGGCGCTCTTTTACTCACTGGATAGGCGGTATGGGCGTGTTAGTTTTCATTATGTCACTTCTGCCCCTCAGCGGCGCCAAAAATATGTTCATTATGAAGGTGGAAAGCACAGGTCCTGCAGTAAGTAAATTAGTGCCTAAGGTAAAGCAAACCGCATCTATTCTTTATACAATCTATACAATACTTACTCTTGTTATGTTTGTGTTGCTGCTGTTCGGTGATATGTCACCATTTGACGCTTTGACTACCGCCTTTTCTACCGCAGGCACGGGAGGATTTGCGAACACCTCAAACAGCTTTTCGGGCTTTTCAAATTATTCGCATATTGTCACTATCGTTTTCATGCTCCTCTTTTCTATAAACTTTACTTCATTTTATTTTGTTTTGCGCGGAAAATTGAAGGAAGCTATAACAGCAGAGGTGCGCGCGTTCTTTGGTATAGTCATTGTCGCCGTTCTTCTTATAACGCTTAATCTGCATTTTTCGGGCGTAGGTTTAGGAAGCTCCTTGGGAGAAACCGTCAGAAACGTCACCTTTTCGGTCTCGTCTGTAATTTCTACAACAGGCTTCATAACAGTAGACTTTAACCTTTGGCCCAGCTTCTCAAAAACAGTATTAGTCATTTTGATGTTCGTCGGCGCTTGCGCGGGAAGCACGGGCGGCGGAATGAAGGTTTCAAGATTTTTAGTCATCATAAAGGGAATAAAGCATGAAATTTCAAGAATGCTTCATCCTAACCAGGTAAAGAAAATTTCCGTCGGCGGTCACTTGATAGAGCATGAGGTCGTCAGAGGAATAAACACTTATCTCTCGGCATATATCTTTGTTTTCGTCTTCTCGCTTTTGGCTATTTCGTTAGATAAATTTGATTTAGTCACAACCTTTACATCAGTAGCAACCACCATAAATAACGTAGGTCCGGGACTTGAGGTAGTTGGCCCTGTCGGTAACTTTGCCGATTTTTCGGTATTATCCAAGCTCGTTTTCATATTCGATATGCTTGTCGGCAGGCTTGAGGTTTTCCCGATGCTGATTTTGTTCTCGCATAGAACCTGGAAAAAATAATTCATTTATCTATACAAAGGGGCTGTCATATTTGGTAAAACCAAAGAAGCCCGACCTTTATAAAAAAACACACCAAGCCCAGAGAATGAATTATATCTGTGAAAAAATACTTTTATAAGGTTGAAATCCTACGGATTTCCTCATTTTAATGGGCTTCTTTTATCGCCGTTTTCCCCCTCTCGACGTATACAATACGCCTTCGGGACGAAGAACGGCGATTTTTCCTCAAATCTGCCTATCCCCTCAAAGCAAAAAGGGGCTGTCTCAAAAATTCATTTGAGACAGCCCCTTTTATATCAGGTTATATTAAATTTTTTCTTTCCGATTCTGACTTGAAGACCGAAGACAGATGATAGGTATATACTATCCATATAATTGACAATACGGTAAGAACCATCCAGAACCAGCCGAAGCTTGACATATATACCTCTTGTCGAGAATACTCGGGGCGAAGCTTTACTTTTTCCGTAAAGGACTGTAAATAGGTGTAAAGAACGTTTGCAAGAGAGGAAGCCGCGCCTAATGATGCCCATATGAACGAGCGAATTCTGAAGCTATCGTGGAGGCCTTTGTTGTATTTTATATGAGACGGATTTTCGTCAGGATATCCGATGCTTTTCTTCGCAAAATCAGAAAGACAATACGCTATTGCGAAGAAGAACGCGGCGGAGACAATACATTCTATTGCGGCGCATATGATAACGAGAGAATAAGCCTGATTTGCCGAAAGCATTCTCTCGATATCCGAATATACGTATTCATTCTGAAAGAGCGTAAGAAAATGGGTAGAAACGACGTCCGAAAGCAAATACGCTATTCCTAAGGGAACTGCGAGCTTTACGCGTTTCGTATGATTACGAATCATGATAGCGAAGAAAATCATCAATACGGCGCAGAAGAAGTCGGGTAAATAATTTTTGTTATCCAGAATAAAATCAAAATTCAGCAATACCGCTGTGAATAAGAGCGAAATGGCGATGCAATTGCATCGGTGGTTGTAAGCGCCTGAAATTTCTAAATGCTTTTCGCTGTATATCTGAGAGATTGAATGCTCAATTTTGTGATTTAACGACACAGATTTTATGTAGCGAATAAATTTAGTTATCCAAACAATTCCGACAATAAGCGTTATAAACGCGGCAAGGACGGAAAAAGCAGGGTAGTATTTCGCAATATTCATTTTAATATGAGAAACCATGCCGAGTCTGTCGCTGACGGAGGTAAGAGCCATTTCGGGCAGACAGCATCCAATCATCTTTATAGCGAAAAACGTAAGGGTCAGCTTTTGGGGCGCTTTTACCGAAGCAGCCCTTTCGCCATCCGAAAAGCGTGCCTCCAAATAGAAAAGCCCGTTAAAAAACGCATTGAATGAGGGATAAATATAAATGAGCTCAACAATAGAGTAAACAAGAGAGAAGACGGCAATAATAGAGCGCTCTGAGGTATGTGTCGATGAGATTGCCAGCATAATAAACAAGGCGGGGATTTTAGAGAGCGAAATCCACAGAAGCTTTAAAAAGCCCTCTCTCGCGTCATCAAAATGAGGAATTACGTTTGAGATTTTGCCAAGTGACTTATAAAGAAGAATATAAGCGATGAAGTCGGGCGCAAAATCAAACAGGCTGATGTTTGGCGTAAGAAGAAAGAACGCGGCGATAATAATAGAGCCGTATTCTATAATACTGTTGTTTTTTTTCATAGCTTTATTTCTTCTTTCTTTTGTTTTTGTTTTGTTCTCTTGCTTCTCTCTGAGTCTTTTTCTGCTCTACAATTCGGTCCTCTATTTCGCTTTCTTTTCTGCGTAAACGGTTTAAAAAGGCAAATCTCGATTCCTTTTGTTCCATATCCTCATCACCTTCAAGACATATCCACATATAACAGGAATAGAACAGGAAAGCATTAAGAATATGACAAACAATTCCGAATAGCATAACGGGAATGAACGCGTAAAAGGCAAACTTGGCAAGGCCGTCGCTTTGAAGCTGTGTCATAATGTTAAGAACGTAGAATAAGCAGATGAAAAGTCTGTTTCTGAACGCTTTTATCCGTAAATGCGGAATGTCCAGCTCAAGTGTGAGAGTTTCAATTCCTTTAAGCAGAAGAAAGGTATATACGAGCTTGAGTATTGAGCTTAAAATCGCATAATAAGAATGTATCAGCTCTGTATTTGAGAAGCTCATAATATCAAATAATGAGAAAAGCTCAAAAACAAAATAGCAAAGCCCTGCAATACATAGAGGTATAATAGCATACAAGCTGCTCTTAAAATACTTATTATGACGGCTTAAAAGCAATAGCGCGTACAAAATGAACAAAAAAGAAATTATGTCGGTAAATCCGTTATAGACAAAGTTAATGCCTACAATATATCCGAAAAATAAACAACCGAATCCCATTAGCTGTTACCTACATTCTGATTCAAGCCGCAGCACTTTTTATATTTCTTTCCGCTTCCGCAGGGGCAGAGCTCGTTTCTGCCTGTTTTCTCCTTGCGTACAACAGGCTTTCTTTCGGTGGGCATCTTTCCGCCCGCAAAGCCTTCTATAAGCGGCTTGGCTACCTGAACTCTCTGTATAGGCTCTTTTTGAGGTACAACGGTCAAAAGCATTCTGACGGTGCTTTCTCTTATGTCGTTTACCATTTCGTCAAACATATCAGCTCCGACTAAACGGTATTCGTTTACAGGATCTCGGTGAGCATAAGCGTTTAATCCTATCGTGCCCTTCAATTCCTCCATAGAGTCGATATGCTCCATCCACTTACTGTCCACGTTACGAAGCAAAATAACGCGTTCAACCTCGCGCATTGTCTCCTCTCCGAAAAGAGTGTCCTTTTCTCTGTAAATATCGAGCGCTTTGGATATAAGCTCGTCTTTTACCGTGTCTGAAGTAAGGCTTTCAAGCTCTTCCTTTGTATATCTGAATGACTTGTCATCAGTAAGAAGATTCAGGTAATTTGCGCGCAGACCGTCAAGATTCCATTCGAGACTCGTCTCTCCTACGGTAAAGCTGTCAACCGTCGCTGAAATTTGCTCTCTTATCATATTGGTAAGCGTCTCGCGCAGGTCGCTTCCGTTAAGGACGTCGCCTCTTTGATTGTAGATAATCTGACGCTGTTGATTCATTACGTCGTCATAGGTAAGGACGTTCTTTCGACGCTGGAAGTTTCTGTCCTCTATATTCTTTTGAGCGTTTTCGATAGAGTTTGAGAGTATCCTTGCGTTTATAGGTGTGTCCTCTGTAATTCCAAGGCGTGATATCGTGCCGAGCAGTCTGTCACTGCCGAAGAGTCTCATTAAATCGTCCTCCATCGACAGATAGAAGCGTGATTCTCCCGCGTCTCCCTGACGTCCGCTTCTTCCTCTTAACTGGTTATCAATACGGCGGCTTTCGTGGCGTTCCGTACCTAATATGAACAGTCCGCCCGCGCGACGTACCCGTTCTGCCTCGTCCTTGATTTCTTCCTTGAATTTTTTATTAAGCTCGGAAAAGAGCCTTCTCGCTTCAAGAATTTCCTCGTTGTCGGTATGAGCAAAGCCTGTAGCCTCAGCAATTAAAGCGTCGTCAAAGCCCCTCTTTCGCATTTCAGCCTTTGCCATATATTCGGGATTTCCGCCGAGCATAATGTCCGTGCCTCGTCCCGCCATATTCGTCGAAATCGTGACAGCGCCCTCTTTACCTGCCTGCGCTACAATTTCTGCCTCTCGCTCGTGGTACTTCGCGTTAAGGACTGTGTGCGGAATTCCGTTCATTTTGAGCATTTTCGAAAGCTCTTCCGATTTATCAATTGATACGGTTCCGACAAGCACAGGCTGGCCTTTTTGATGACATTCCTTAATTTGATTTATAATGGCGTTATATTTTCCCTTTTTAGTAGGATAGACAACGTCGTCGTGGTCCTTGCGTATCATAGGCTTGTTTGTGGGAATCTCAACTACGTCAAGACGGTATATTTCACGGAACTCGTTTTCTTCCGTGAGAGCAGTACCCGTCATTCCCGACAGCTTGGAATACATTCTGAAATAATTCTGGAACGTAATGGTTGCAAGTGTCTTCGATTCCTTTTCAATGTTGACGTTTTCCTTTGCCTCTATCGCCTGATGCAGACCGTCGTTATAACGGCGTCCGGGCATAAGACGGCCTGTAAAGGTATCTACAATGATAACCTCTCCGTCCTTTACAACGTAATCCTCATCAATATGCATAATTCCATATGCTCGTATCGCCTGATTTATATGATGATAAATGGTTGCGTTTTCGGGGTCTGAAAGATTTTCAAGCGAAAAGTATTTTTCCGCCTTTTCAATTCCTCTGGCGGTAAGAGTTACGCTTCTCGCCTTTTCGTCGACTATGTAGTCGGCGTCAACAGAGTCGTGCTCCTCTTTTTCGTCAAGCTCCTTTACCACGTATTTTTTCAGTGTCCTCGCAAAGCTGTTTGCTCGGTCATACAGGTCGGTTGACTTTTCTCCCTCTCCCGAAATTATAAGAGGTGTGCGGGCTTCGTCTATAAGAATGGAGTCCACCTCGTCGACAATGGCGAAGTTATGGCCTCTTTGTACCATACGCTCCTTGTAGGTTACCATATTGTCTCGGAGATAGTCGAAGCCGAATTCATTATTAGTTCCGTAGGTTATGTCGGCAGCATACGCCTTTTTCTTTTCAGCGGGCATCTGACCGTGTACGACAAGCCCCGTAGTCATACCGAGGAAAGCATAGACCTTTCCCATTTCCTCGCTGTCTCGGCGGGCAAGATAATCGTTTACCGTAACAATGTGTACGCCCTTTCCCGACAAAGCGTTCAGATATGCGGGAAGAGTAGCGGCAAGCGTTTTTCCTTCGCCCGTCTTCATTTCGGCAATTCTGCCCTGATGAAGCACAAGTCCTCCGAGAAGCTGAACTCTGAAAGGGCGCTTTCCAAGAACGCGGTCTGCGGCTTCTCTCGTTAACGCAAAGGCGTCAGGAAGAATATCGTCGAGAGTCTCGCCGTTTTCAAGACGCAATTTCAGTTTATCCGTGGTAGCGCGAAGCTCTTCGTCTGATAGATCAGAGTAGAAGGAACCTAACTCCTCAATTCTGTCAATTGTTTTGTTTAGCGCTTTAATTTGTCTTTCGCTGTATGTTCCGAATATTTTTGTAACAAGTCCCATATTATCAGAGCCGCAAGGCATCTCCTTTACGCTGTTATTTTCAAATATTATTATAATAACTCTATTTTACCACAAAAAATTCGCTTATGCTATAAAAAAATGTAAATAATTTATCACAAATATCTTTTTTTCACTTGACTTTCTAAATATATGTTATAAAATATATGTATAAAGATAAAATAATATAGAGTGAGTGAAGATGAAAAAAATCAATATTGTGTTACATTGCCCCGAAATTCCGCAGAATACGGGAAACATAGCCCGTACCTGCGCGGCTACAGGCGCAGCCCTTCATATAATAAAGCCTATGGGGTTTGAAATAGACGATAAAAAGCTGAAAAGGGCAGGTCTTGATTATTGGCATTTGCTCGACATTACCTATTATGAAAACGAGACGGATTTTTTCGAGAAAAACAAGGGGGAAGCGATTTATTATTTCAGCACCAAGGCGCCTAAGGCGTACACTGAAATAAGCTATCCCGAGAGAGTTTTTTTGATGTTTGGAAGAGAGACAAGGGGGCTCCCCGAGGAGCTTCTTCAAAAAAATCCCGATACTACGGTGAGAATACCTATGCTCCCTAATTTACGCAGTCTCAATCTTTCAAATTCTGCGGCTATAGCCGTATATGAGGTTTTAAGACAGAGAGGCTTTGCCGAGCTCGAAAGCATAGGAACGCCCACCACATTTTCTTGGGAGTGAAGAATAAAAATAAGCAGTAATGCGGATAGGATATTTATGTGCGGTTTTGTAGGTTTTTGTTCTCAAAAGAATAAAAAACAGGAAATAATAGAAAAAATGAATTCCCTCATATTTCACAGAGGCCCCGACAGCGACGGCTATTATGTGGATGATGATATTGCTCTCGGCTTCAGGCGCTTGAGCATAATCGACCTCGACGGCGGTACGCAGCCTATTGAAAATGAGGACAAAAGCAAGGTCATAGTATTCAACGGCGAGATTTATAACTTCAAAGCAATAAGGGAAGAGCTTATATCAAGAGGCCATGCTTTTAAAACACAGAGCGACACTGAGGTTATTCTGCACGGCTACGAGGAATACGGAGAAAACGTTCTCGACAAGCTTCGTGGAATGTTTTCCTTTGTCATATGGGATAAAAAAGAGAAGTGTCTGTTTGGCGCGAGAGACTTTTTCGGCATCAAGCCGTTTTATTACGCGCTTTTGCGCGACGGTCAGTTTGCCTTCTGCTCGGAAATAAAGTCGCTTCTTGCGCATCCCGACTTTGAAAAAAAGGTCAACAAAAACGCATTAAGACCTTATCTTACCTTGCAGTATAGCGCAACTGAGGAGACCTTTTTTGAAGGTGTGTATAAATTGCCGCCTGCTCATTGCTTCACCTATAAAAACGGAAGGCTTGAGATAAAACGCTATTGGGATATAAAATTTGAGTGTGACGAAAACAAAGAAACCGACTGGGGAAAAGAAATCGACGACGCTATAAAAGCGTCGGTTGAAGCGCATAAAATTAGTGACGTGCCTGTCGCGGCGTTTCTTTCGGGCGGCGTGGATTCAAGCTATATAACGTCCTGTATGATGCCCGAAAAGACCTTTTCGGTAGGCTTTTCCTCTCGTAATTTTGATGAAACAAATGAAGCAAAGCGCCTTTCAGAAATCTTAAAAATAGAAAATTTCTCGTATAATCTCACACCAGAAGAATGCTTTGATGCCTTCCCCGAAATACAGTACCATATGGATGAGCCTCAGTCAAACCCGTCAAGCGTTCCTCTTTGGTTCCTCTGTAAGCTTGCGTCAGAGCAGGTGAAGGTCGTTCTTTCGGGAGAGGGCGCTGACGAAATTTTCGGAGGATACGAATGGTATGCCGATTCTGCCGCTATGCAAAAATATAAAAAGCTTCCGAGGGCTATTCGCTCTTGCGTGGCTTCTGTCGCTAAAAGATTGCCCTATTTCAAGGGTCACGATTTTATATTAAAATGCAGCGGAAATCCTGAGGATTATTTTGTGGGACAGGCGAGAGTATTCTCTGAGAGGGAAGCTGTCGATATTTTGAAAAAGGATTATAAAAACGGCCCTTCGCCCCTCTCGCTCGCTTCCTCAATATACAAAAAAATGAGTTATAATAATGAGCTTGACGAGAAGCAGCACCTTGATATTATGATGTGGATGCCCGGAGATATTCTCTTGAAGGCTGACAAAATGAGCATGGCGCATTCTCTTGAATTGCGAGTTCCGTACCTTGACAGATACGTTATGAAGTTAGCCGAAAAAATTCCTGCCGAAAGACGTGTAAACGGAACGAGAACAAAATGCGCGCTTCGGGACGCGTCTCTCTTGTCTATTCCGAGTGAATGGGCAAACAGGACAAAAAAAGGCTTTCCCGTTCCTATTCGCTTCTGGCTTAAGGAGGACAAATACTATAATATAGTGAAAACGGCATTTTTGTCAGAATACGCGAAGGAATTTTTCGATACGGAAAAGCTGCTTAAAATGCTTGATTCTCATAAAAACGGAAAAGAAAGAAATCAGAGAAAAATCTGGACGGTTTACACCTTCCTCGTTTGGTATAAGAGATTTTTCATTGATTTCAAAATATAAGATAAGAGGTTTAATATGCTGGATTTGAAAAATGATTTAGTTCCCGTTTTGCTTGGCGCAGACCTGAACTGTTATAGCGTAGCTCGCGCGTTCTATGAGGAATACGGCGTTATTTCACATGCGTTTGGTAAATATTCTATAGGCGCGACGTCTCACTCTAAAATAGTGAGATTTTATCCTGTTTCAAATCTTGACAATATAGAAATTTGCGTAAAGGCGCTTCGGGATTTCGCAGAGTCGCGCGAGGATAAAATCCTTCTTCTCATCGGTTGCACAGATGAGTACTCGGAATTTATTATAGATAATAAAGCTCGTCTTGAGGATAAATATATTATACCCTATATCGACAGCGAGCTGAAGTCTCATTTGGTGGATAAGGCGTCCTTTTATGAGCTTTGCGATAAGTATGAAATTCCTTACCCCAGAACCTGCGTTGTGTCTTCTGCCGAGAAAAAAGATGCTTTAACTGAAGAAAGGCTCGGCTTTTCATACCCTATCGTAGTGAAGCCCTCAAGCAGTATCGAGTATTGGAGACATCCATTTGAGAATATGAAGAAGGTTTATTTCTCAGCCTCTGCCGAAGAAACTGAAGAAATTCTATCGAAAATTTATGAGTCGGGCTATGACCGACGGGTTATTTTACAGGACACGATACCGGGTGGTGACTCGGATATGCGAGTCTTAACCGTATATTCTGACAGAAACGCAGAGCCTAAAATGCTCTGTCTCGGCCACGTGCTTTTGGAAGAGCATACCCCGAAGGGACGGGGAAACCATGCCGCTATAATTACAGAAAAGGCGCTTCCCATTTGTGAAAAAATAAAAGAAATGTTAAAAGAGCTTAAATACGTGGGCTTTTCCAATTTTGATATAAAATACGACAGGCGCGACGGTGTCTTTAAGGTTTTTGAGATAAATCTGAGACAGGGAAGAAGTAATCATTACGTAACTGCGTCGGGGATAAATATAGCGAAATTATTAGTTGACGACAGAGTATTGAATGAGGAGCTTCCCTATATAGAACAGGATAAGGAATTTTTCTGGCACTGTGTTCCGAAGAAAATAGTATATACCTATACTGAGGACGAAGAGGCAGTGAAGCTCTGTAAAAGGCTCTCAAAGGAGAAAAAAGAAGGCAGACCTTTCTTTTTCTCTTACGACTTGAAGCTCAATCCTATGAGGACAGCGTTCGTTTTTGAGAATATGCGCCGTCAGTTTAAAAAATATTCTATGTATTGCGAGAAAATGAGATAATCTTAAACTCATGAAAGGATTTTTTATGACATTAGGTATTCTCGGCGGTCTTGGACCGTCATCTACAGTTTATTTTTATGAAATGCTTACCGCCCTGACAAGCGCAAGCTGTGATCAGGAGCATTTGGATATAGTTATAAGCAGCCGCGCATCTACCCCTGACAGAACTGCTTATATTCTGGGAACGTCTGATAAAAATCCCGTAATACAAATGACTGAGGACGCAAAACGGTTGGAGAAATTCGGCTGCGACGTTATCGCTATCCCGTGTAATACTGCGCATTTCTTTTATGACACTATAGCTGAAAACGTCTCTGTCCCTGTATTGAATATAATTTCCGTTACTACTGAGGCTGTAAAAAGGTCTGGTGGAAAAACTATGGGAATTTTGGCGACAGAGGGGACCCTAAAGTCGAGGTCTTATCATTTAGCGGCAGAAAAAGCGGGTATTTCGTGTATTGAGCCGACAGAAGCCGAGCAAAAGATTATAAGCAGTATTATTTACGACGATATAAAAAAGGGAAGAACACCTGATATAAAGGCCTTTATGCGTGTTGCCGACTCTCTTTTTTCGCGAGGCGCGGACCGATTGGTTCTCGGCTGCACCGAGCTTTCCTTGCTTTGTAGGGAAAATAACTTCGACTCTCGGTTTGTCGATTCGCTTCGTTCTCTTGCCGAGTATTGTATAAGTTATTGCGAAAGGTCAGTATCAGAATAAAAGATGTTTTAAAAAGGAAAGGTAAAAGATGCTTTTCGGGGAAATTATAAAGGAAACGGATTTGAAAGCGTTGTCGGGCGACGCCTCGGATTATGACGTAATAGACATTGTCACAAGCTCGCACAAGGCCAAAGAGGGAACTCTTTTCGTCTGCTTGATAGGCGTAAGGTCTGACGGTCATAATTATGCGCATGACGCATACAAAAAGGGCTGTAGGCTTTTCCTCGTTCAGCACGAGGTGAATTTGCCGAGCGATGCATACGTTTATCTGAGTTCTAACACCAGAATAGCTCTTGCTCATATTTCAGCCGCGTTTTTTTCATATCCTGCCAAGGAATTGACGTTAGTCGGAATTACAGGAACAAAGGGAAAAACCACCAGCGCCGTGCTTGCCTCGCGTACTATGCAGGCTTTAGGTCATGAAACGGGTTATATAGGCTCAAACGGTATTGAATATTGTGGAAAGCATTATTCTACCTTGAATACCACCCCCGATAGCTATACTCTCAATTCTACTTTTCGCAGTATGCTTGAGTCGGGCGTTAAGACCGTAGTTATGGAGGTTTCCTCTCAGGCTGTTTTGATGCACAGAATAGACGGTCTTTCCTTTGATATTTGTGTTTTCACCAACTTGGCGCATGACCACGTAGGCGTTGGAGAGCATGCCTCCTTTGAGGATTACAGGGCTTGTAAGGCTAAGCTTTTTTCCGATTTCGGTTGCCGTACTATGATTTATAATCCTTATGATACTGCCGCCGAATATATGTTAAAAAATGCTTCTGCCGAGCGTTATTATAGCGTTTCTGTTTCAGGAGATGCGGATTTTAAGGCGACAGATATACATTCCTTCAGACGCGGAGGTATGCTCGGAGTTGACTTTACGCTCGGCGCATACGGAGAGAAATGCGCGGCGTCCCTTTCGATGGCAGGGGATTTTAACGTTGAAAACGCATTGAATGCCATAGCTATATGCGTGAGTCTTATAAAGGAAAATAAAACCTCGTGCGTATTTGAAAATAATCAGCACATGATAAATTCGATTTGCGAAACTGTAAAGAACATATCGGTTGACGGAAGATGTAAGGTAATAGAGAGCGAGTATATAAAGGACAGAAGCTTTGTTATAGATTACGCCCATAACGGCTACAGCCTTGCTAATATCCTTCGTTTGCTGCGCTCGTATTGCCCGCGTCGACTGGTATGCGTTTTCGGTTCGGTAGGAGAACGAAGCTTTGATAGACGGGAAGAGCTGGGAAGCGTTGCGGCAGAGCTTGCCGATTTTTCGATAATTACGTCTGACAATCCTGCAAACGAGGACCCAGATAAGATAATAAAGGAAATTTATAATTCCTTTGGTGAAGAAAAAGCAAAAGCAATTTGTATCCCCGACAGAGAAAACGCAATCGAATATGCCGTAAAAACCTCACAAGCGGGAGATATAATTCTTTTTGCGGGTAAGGGGCACGAGGAATATCAGCTCGTCCGAAACGAAAAGTTGCCTTTTTCCGAAGAGCGTTTGGTTAAAAAGTATATAAAAGACTATTTTGGCAACAAAATTTTGGCATATATATAGACTTTTCGAAAATAAGAAAAAAATTGCTTTTTTCTTAAAAAAAGACTTGACAAACGAAAAACTTTGATGTATAATATCAATGTTCTCGCGAGAGTGGCGGAACTGGCAGACGCGCACGTTTGAGGGGCGTGTGGTTACACCGTACGGGGTCAAGTCCCGTTTCTCGCACCAAACAAAAAAGCACCGAAATTCGGTGCTTTTTTGTTTGGTGCGAATGAAGCGCGCAATCGCGCATGAAGACGCTTCGCTTATAAAGCAGCCTTCGACTACGAAGCGTGGATTCGCCACGTGTTAAAGTAAGTGCGCGTTTCGCTTCATGTTCCGTAACGGGAACACTTCATGCAAGCCATTCGGCTTGCGCTTCATGTCGCCTGAGGGCGACGCTTCATTGACATTCCTCGTATTTTGTGTTATAATAACCATAAAAAAGGCGGTGTTACTATGCGAAACGATAAGCTTTCTATACAGTCAATGGACTTCGCTGTACAAATTATTAATCTTGTAAAAAAACTTAAAGAAAAACGTGAATCCATTATTTCCAGCCAGATCGGCAGGAGCGGTACTTCGATCGGCGCAAACATCTGAGAAGCGCAATATGCCCACGGAAAGGCTGATTTTATTGCCCAACTTCAAATTGCCCTTAAAGAAGCCAACGAAACGGGATATTGGCTTGAACTTCTTTGCAAAACAAATTATCTTACCGATGCAGAATATAAATCCCTTGACACTGCTTGTGCAAGCATTCGTGTCATGCTCATTGCCTCACTCAACACCGCAAAGGAGAACAAATGATGAAAAAGCTTACGGTTGTTTTATTTGCCGATGATACAGAAATAGAAAACTGTTCTAACAATGTTTTAGAAAAATTCTCTGCTTTACCTAAAGAAAAAGAATTTTGCGGTATATGGGGAGATATACATTTCAATAATGAAGAGGTTTTGTGTGCCATTTCTGCGACTGTGAACCACTTTATAAACAAAGATGATAAAACTGAAATTGTTTTCGGTTGTTGCAAAAAGGATTACAGTGATATTATTTCAAAAATTCATACGAAAAATTGTGTACTTGAAACAGTAAATTGTAAAAATCTATGAGTTTAAATTTCTCCTGTAACACCACAAAAAGCCTATGCCATTTTGGTGTAGGTTTTTTGTTTTATCAGTGGAGGCTTCCTGTAGAAATATATAGGTAATGTTCAGAAAAACGTCGTTTTGTACAGAGGTTATTTGCATAGCATAATAGATTGTTTGTAAAACTAAAAAAGGGAAAAAATAAAGGTAGAATTTTTGCTTTTTTGTATTGACAAAAATATACAAATTATGTTATAATCACTGCTGTTGTGTTTAATTTATGTAAATCGGCAGTGTTTGCATTTTTATATACAAATATTATTGTTCAGAGGTTTAAAATGGAAAAGGTGATAAGCGCATTAAACAACGCCCTTAGCTTTGTTTATGATAACGTTTTGAGTATAGCCATGATGGTACTTCTTATTGCGGTAGGAATCTTCTTGAGTTTCAGGACTGGCTTTTTTCAATTCAGGCGCTTTGGCTACGTTATTAAAAATACAGTAGGTAGTTTATTTCACAGTCATTTGCATCATAGAGACGATGGAAGTGTAAGTCCCTTTCAGGCGGTTGCTACCGCGCTTGCAAGTACAATAGGTACGGGGAGCATTGCGGGTGTTGCAACTGCATTAGTGCTTGGTGGTCCCGGAGCCGTTTTCTGGATGTGGATAAGCGCCCTTCTCGGTATGATAACTAAATATTCCGAAATCGTTCTCGCCCTTAAATTCCGAGAAAGGAACAAAAAGGGAGCTTATATCGGTGGCCCGATGTACTATATAAAGAACGGACTCGGTATCAAATGGCTGGCAGGTCTGTTCGCCGTGTTTGCGATGATTGCTTGTATCGGTACGGGTAACGCAACTCAATCTAATTCGATTTCGGGCGTTCTTGATATGAATTTCAATATTGCGCCCTGGATAACGGGATTGGTTCTTACGATAGTCGTAGGAGTGGTTATTATTGGCGGTGTAAAAAGAATCGCTAACGTGAATGAAAAATTAGTACCCGTGATGGCAATTTTCTTTATACTTGCCTCAATTATTGCGCTTATTTCCAATGCAGAAAAGATACCGAGCGCATTCTCGCTTATCTTCAAGGAAGCATTTAATTTTAAGTCCGCCTTTGGAGGCGTTGCGGGATACGGTATACTTTCGGCTATGCGTTACGGCGTCGGCAGAGGAGTGTTTTCAAACGAGGCAGGCCTCGGTAGCGCTCCGATTGCTCATTCCGCATCAAGCACCGAAGATCCTGTAAAGCAAGGCATTTGGGGCATATTTGAAGTATTTATCACAACAATCGTTATTTGTACTATGTCTGCCTTGATAGTTCTTACGTCGGGAGTTTATTCAACAGCCTTTGAGTCTGGCGTTGCCCCCTCTGTAAGCGGAGCAGCTCTCAGCAGCGCCGCATTTAATGAGGCTATCCCGTACGTTGGTGGAGTTGGAATTGCAATTTCAACAGTTTTCTTTGCTCTCTCTACAATACTTGGATGGGCATATTACGGAGAAGTAAGCGTTGGCTTCCTTTTCAAAAATCAGCGCAGAAAAGCTATCGCTATTTACAGAGTTATATACGTCGCCTTTGTTTTCATCGGCGCTATTGCAGAAATAAATACCGTATGGCTGATTGCCGACTGCTTCAATGCCCTTATGGCGTTACCCAACCTGATAGCGCTCGTAGGTCTTTCGGGGCTTGTTGTCAGGATAACACGGGAGCATTTCTCGAATAAGCTACAGTAATTGCTTGATTTTAAAATAAAAAGAGTAGGTGACTATTCAAGTCAGGATAGCCACCTACTCTTTTTATTAATTTGAGTTTAATACCACAGAGGTTTTACTCGAAATACGTATCAAGCCTATATATGTTTTTCCTCGGTTAATTACGAGGGGATTTCCGTTTTTATCTGTAAATTTCAAATCTGAATTTTTGTCTCTGTACCATATAATATCCATATATTTTCCTTCGGATACGTAATATCCCGTTCCGCCGCTTAACGTATCAATGCTAATTTCGGTTCCGCTTGCCTTGTCGTATGTAGTGGCGTCGCAGAATAACAGTATCAGGTTCTTAAAGGAAAGCGTTTTTCCACTGTCGGCGTCCGAATGCGGCGAAGAAAATTGATATCTGTCATAGTTTTCTGTCGCTGTATTATATCTGAACTCGGCAGTTTGCGCAGAGGAAAACGGAATTCTTACGTAGAGAGAATCGTTTTCCGAAAGAGTCGCTTTAGAAAAATATTCAGCAAATTCAAAGGGGAGCGTTTTATTTGAAGCGCTCGACCTGAAGCCCATAGCTTCTATTCCGTTTAATATCCTTTCACCGTTTGTCATAAGATGGTGAGGTGCTTTTCTCGATGCGTCGCTGTAATAAACGCTTGACATATTCTGGGCTATGTAATCCATCGTATCATATGCCTTGTATGCGGTGGATTTTCCTGAATCGGTAGTACCTGCGTAAGCCTGAATAGCGTCAAATTGATTGGCAATGTCAGCAAGGTAGCTTCTCGTCGCGCGCACAGAGCCTATAACGTCGGCATTCGCATAATTGCAACTTATTATCATAAGTCTGGTGATTCCACCCTCGACAGGCGCTTCCACCAAAATTTCCGCATTGCTTATTCCAAATTGCGGAAGCGAGGACGCGGTATTTCCTATGCAAACGGAGATCGGTCTCGTTTTGGAAATTTCTTCTGTCGCCTCGCAGCCAGAAAGCGGATTTAAAAATTTCGGCGGCTTCGGCGGCTCGGTTATTGGTACTGTAGTTTGTGGGACAGTGGTTTGGGGAGCTGCCGTTGTCGTTTTTGAAGTCGAAGTCCCAGCGGGGTCATCAGAGTTTTTATCGGAATAATCACCGTTAGTTAAAGCCTTTAATTCACATCCAATGCAGGACGCCGAAATTATGAAAAGCAATACAAGAAAAATTGCAATCATAAGTTCGGTCCTTTTGCATCTCATTTGTTTTTTCATTTTTGTTTACCTCCTCGGCTAAATAAGCCACATAAATGAAAATATTATTCAGTTGTCAAATTCTGTTTGCTCTTTCAAGCCAAGCTGTGCCAAGGTCGAATGCGTCGGAGAGACCGTTAGCCATAGCCTGCTTTTCTACTGTTTGGGAGCCTGACGTCGGTATGATTTGTACCAGAACCTTGTCGGGAACCTGTGTTTTGAATTTCGCTATCTCTTTATAACTCATAATCATCATAAAAAGATAAAACTTGTCGGACATATCTCCGTAATAGAGCTCGTTGTCCAAGCGAAGTAAGGGCTTTCCCTTATATTCGAGATATTTGCCTTGTATTCCTTTTGCGTTCATTTTTTACTCCTTTCAAATTTTCTAAAAACGACTGCTTGTCCTTTTCACCATTATGATATCAAAATTACCATTTATTGTCAATTCATTCGACAATAATAGAGAAAAAAAGATATCGTGAAAATTCGCTATTTTTTGCAAAAGGGGGAGGTACGCAAAAACTCATCGCCCGACGTTGCGTGTGGCTTTGCAAGAGAATAAACGGCATCTGCCATATTTGAAATTTCAGCCTGACGCTTCGCAGTCTCTGACAGAGCTACGTAATCTGCGCTTTTTGTCAAAATTTCAATTTCAGAAGTGCCCTTCATCTCTTTGAGCTTTTGGCATCCCTTTTTATCCATAGCTAAAACCTGTGTGTACTCAGGTAAATTCTTTACGTCGGAGGAGGTAATTCCAAAGTAAAGATTTAAGAGCGCACGACGAATTCTCGCTATGGTATAGCGCTTGGTGGATACAAGCGTAATTAGCTCATTTATATCCTTCGCCTGCATAGAAAATTTGTGCAGACGGTGAGCAATTCCGCCCTCGGAATCAAAGGTTTTTTTATATTCCTTTGGGGGATTCATTCTTAAAAACGCCAATATAGCGTTAGAAAGCCTTGTGATATTTGTCGGCAGAACGCCGTTCTCATACGCCTCCATACATATTTTTTTAGAAGCGTCGGGTAAGAGAGAAAACGCTCTTTCGGCATCGTTTTTTAAAAACAGACCTCTTATAGCCGAAGAAGAAGCGAAGTCATTTTCATAGGAAAATTCTTCGTTGTGACTGGCGCCTGTTCGCTTTACTGCGTGTATTTCAATGCTCGCCTTTTCTCTTATAATAGCTTTTATATATTCGAGCGCAAGAACGTTATTAGGTTCTTCTAAAATTCTTGCACCCCTCTCGTCATTATAAAGTTTTTTATACGTCAGCTCGTATATTTGAGGAAAACCTAAATTTTTTGTGTTCTTGTCTGATAGATTTTCAGAAAGCAGAGTAGAAAACTTGTCAGACATCAAATTTTCAGATACCTTTCGTAAAAGAGAAGCGTCGCTGCATTCACATCCGAAGGAAAGCGCGTCGGGCTTTACAGCGCCGTTTATAATTCTTATTGCAGATGATGCGAACACTTCCGCGCTTTGCATAGAGAAGGGAAAAGGATTTTCAAGGACGAGTGATACGCCCTCCTCGACGGCAATTTTTGCGCGGGTAAATTTATCGAGTATGGCGACGTCCCCTCTTTGAACGTAATTTCCGCTCATTACCGCCACAATACAGGTGTCGCTTCCAAAGTCTTTTTTTATTTGTTCGAGTTGATATTTATGCCCTTTATGAAAAGGATTGTATTCAGAGACAATAGCAACAGTTTTCAAAAAAACATCAACCCCTTTACACTAAAAATAATAAAAATTAAATTGGGAAATACTTGCAATTATGCTGCAAATGTTATATAATAGATGAGTAAATAAATATTTGGAGGAAAATAAAATGAATGTTTTGGTTGTAAATGCAGGAAGCAGCTCTTTGAAGTATCAGCTTTTTGATACGACAAAAAATGAAGTCAAGGCGAAAGGTCTTTGTGAGCGTATTGGAATAGACGGAAAAATTATTCACAAGGTTCCCGGCAAGCAGGACTACACGGCTACTCTTGAAATGAAAAATCACGCTGACGCTACGCGCATTCTCGTTGAAACTCTTACCGACAAAGAGGTAGGCTGCATTTCCGATATGAAGGAAATCGAGGCCGTAGGACACAGAGTCGTACACGGCGGCGCTTATTTTACGAAGTCGGTTCTTATTAACAGTGAGGTCCTCGAAAAGCTTGAGCTTTGCAAGGAGATTGCTCCTTTGCATACCCCGCCCACGCTTATGGGAATACACGGCTGTCTTGAGGCGATGCCCGAGGTTCCTCAGGTATTGGTGTTTGATACAGCATTCCACCAGACAATGCCGAAGGAAGCATATACATATCCGATACCCTATGAGTATTATGAAAAATACGGAATAAGAAAATACGGATTCCACGGCACATCGCACAGATATGTTTCGGCAGAAATGATAAAGCTGCTTGATATGCCCGAAAGCGAAACAAAAATTGTAACCTGCCATCTCGGAAACGGCTCGTCAATTTCGGCTGTAAAGGGCGGCAAGGTTGTCGATACAACAATGGGCTTTACTCCCCTTGACGGTGTAATTATGGGTACTCGTTCGGGTAACATAGACCCTGCCGTTGTTCCGTTCCTTATGGAGAAGGAAAACCTTTCTGTAGCTCAAATCAATGATATCCTCAATAAGAAGAGCGGATTCTTGGGAGTCAGCGGAATTTCCTCCGACTGCCGCGACATATGCGCCGCAATTGAAGAGGGAAATGAAAGAGCTAAATTGGCGCTCGATATACTCGGTTATCAGATAAAGAAATATATAGGCGCATATTCTGCCGCAATGGGTGGTTTGGACGCTATCGTATTTACAGCAGGTATAGGTGAGAACACCCCCGAAATTCGTGAAATGGCTTGCGAAGGCCTTGAATATCTCGGAGTAGAGCTTGACAAGGACGCAAACAACGGTGTCAAGAGACCTGTTGAAACAACCTGCTTGTCTAAGGACGGCTCAAAGGTAAAGATTTATTTGATTCCTACGAACGAAGAGCTTGTTATCGCTAACGATACGGCAGACATCGTAAGTAATATGTAATCTTAAAACGCAGCTCTTAAAGCAGAGCGCGTTCTGATTCAATTCATAAGACGAAAATCTCGCTTCGGCGGGATTTTCGTTTTTTTACGCATATTATCAAGCTACGCCACAACACGTTTTTAGCAATTATACTTATTTTATCATATTTTCTCTCTGATGTCAAGAATTAGAGGGCGGCGATAATCTTTAATTTGCAAATTTTTTCATAGATGATTGACATAATTTTTTTGATGTAGTATAATATAATAAGATAATTTCTTTTTGGGAGACTCAAAATGAAGGTAATAGGATTGTGTGGAGGCAGTGGTAGCGGAAAAGGCATAGTTTCTAAATTCTTTGCCAAGCGAGGAATACCTTCCTTGGATACCGACGCTGTTTATCACGCGATGATTGAGAGCGATAGCGAATGCGCGCGGGATTTGATAGCTGAATTTGGGGACGAAGTAAAAAACGCCAATGGTGGCATCAACAGAAAGGCTTTAGCCGATATAGTATTCGGCGTAGATAGTCAGATCCGCCTTAAAAAGCTCAATTCCATCTCGCATTTCTATATTTTAAAATCTTGCCGAGAGTGGCTTTCTGAGCAGAAGGAAAACGGCATGAAGGCGGCGATAATTGACGCCCCCGTTTTATTCGAGTCGGGCTTTAACCGTGAGTGCGATATTACAGTCGCCGTTATAACTTCATTTGATTTGAGGCTAAAGCGCATTATAGAAAGAGACCATGCAACCGAGGAAGATGCAAAAAAACGCATAAAAAATCAAACAGACGACGAATTTTTGATTAAAAATGCAGATTACGTGATATATAATAATAAAACAGAGCAAGAGCTCGATTTACAGGTGGAAGAAATTTGCCGTTTGATTTTAAAATGATTGCGTATAATACAAAATATAATTTGAATTTTTGAGAGGTAATAACGATGAGCGAAATGACAAGCGGACAGGAATTGAACAACGAGCTTACTTTTACGAAAAAAAGCGTATATGAGCAGTGTAGCGAGGAAAAGCTCGAAAAAATAATGCAGTATGCCGAGGGATATAAAAAATATATAGACGAAGCTAAAACCGAGAGAGAAGCAGTAGAGGCTTCTATAAAAATAGCGAAAGAAAACGGCTATTCTGAATATTTTTTCGGGGATAAGCTTTGCGCGGGCGATAAAAAATATCTCAATAACAGAGGAAAGAGCCTTTATCTCTTTAAAATCGGTAAAAACGATATTGAGCGCGAGGGCATAAGAATTATTGCCGCGCACGTGGATTCACCGAGACTCGATTTAAAGCAGGTACCTCTTTATGAGGACTCGGGAATGAGCTTTTTCAAGACTCATTACTACGGCGGCATCAAAAAATATCAGTGGACCGCTATTCCGCTCTCGCTTCACGGCGTGGTAATTCGCGCGGACGGAAGCCTCGTTTCCATTTGTATAGGCGAGGATGAAAGCGATCCTGTGTTCTATATAAACGACCTCTTGCCCCATTTGGGCGCCGATCAGTCAGCGAAGCCTCTCGGAAAAGCAATCGACGGAGAGACCTTGAATATTCTGATAGGCGGCTTGCCTTATCCCGATTCGGCAGTAGATTCAAAAATAAAATTGAACGTATTAAATATCTTAAATAAAAAGTACGGAATAAAGGAAGAGGATTTTATCAGCGCCGAGCTGTGCGCAGTCCCTGCCTTTAAGGCGCGCGATATCGGCTTTGACCGAGCCTTGATAGGCGCATACGGTCACGATGACAGAGTTTGCGCGTATCCCGCAATTACAGCCCTTATGGATTGTGAGAGCGATGAGCGCACCGTCCTTACTGTTTTGGCAGACAAGGAGGAGATAGGCAGCGAGGGAACGACAGGTATGCAAAGCCACGTTCTTCTCGATATTATAAATGAAATATCGCTCTCCCTTGGCGCAAACGCCGCGAGAGTCCGTTCTAACTCCAAGTGCTTGTCCGCCGACGTAAATGCGGCGTTCGATCCTAACTTTGCCGAGGTCTATGAGCGCAGAAACAGCGCAATGATTTCCTGCGGTACTACTATGTCCAAATATACGGGAGCAAGAGGAAAGTCGGGCACCAACGACGCGTCAGCCGAATACGTTGGCTTTATCCGTAAGCTATTTGCGGATAACGGAGTTGTATGGCAGACGGCAGAGCTTGGCAAGGTGGATATTGGCGGCGGCGGAACTGTTGCCATGTATATTTCCAAATTAAATATCGACACGGTTGATTTAGGAGTTCCCGTGATTTCCATGCATGCGCCCTACGAGGTTATATCAAAGGCAGACCTTTATACAACCTATGAAGCGTTGTCGGCTTTTTGTAAGTAATTTACGATATACCGAGCTTGTGTGTCGGCTTGAAATTTTACACTAAATTATTCGGAGTGACTTAATGTTAGAGAAATTGGCGAAAACCGAAGAACGCTTTCTTTGTGTGGAAAGAACGCTTTCCGACTCAGAGATTGTCGCAAATCAGGAAGAATACAAAAAATTGATGAAGGAGTATAAAACTCTTTCGCCAATAATTGAAAAATACCGTGAATATAAAAAGGCAGAGTCGGAAATGAACGACGCAATCGCCTTGATGCGCGACAATAATACAGAATCTGATATTCGTCTTATGGCAGAGGAGGAGTTTAAAATTCTGCGTGAGCAGACCGATGCTTTGACAGAGGAGTTGAAGGTTATGCTGCTTCCCAGAGATCCCAACGATGACAAAAACGTCATCGTTGAAATAAGGGGAGGCGCAGGCGGTGAGGAAGCGGCGCTTTTCGCGTACGTCCTTTACCGTATGTATAATATGTATGCCGAATCTGCGGGATATAAGGTCGAGCTTATAAGCGTAAACGAGACAGGGCTCGGAGGCTTTAAGGAGGTTTCCTTTCAGATAATCGGTGACGGCGCATATTCAAGAATGAAGTTTGAGAGCGGAGTCCACCGTGTACAGAGAGTACCCGAGACCGAAACGCAGGGAAGAATTCACACCTCTACGGTTACCGTAGCGGTACTGCCCGAAGCGGAAGAGGTCGAGGTGGAAATAAACCCCGCCGATTTAAAAATAGAAACCATAAAGAGCAGCGGCGCAGGCGGTCAGCACGTAAACAAAACCGAGTCCGCCATAAGACTTTATCATAAGCCGAGTGGAATTATTATCGAATGTCAGGACGAGCGCAGCCAATATAAAAACAGAGATAAGGCGATGAAGCTTCTGCGTACAAAGCTATATGATATGATGCAGTCCGAGCAAAATCAAAAAATAGCCACAGAACGCAAAAGTCAAGTCGGCACAGGCGACAGAAGTGAAAGAATAAGAACCTACAATTATCCTCAGGGGCGTGTAACCGACCACAGAATAGGCTTTACGCTTTACTCTCTTGAAAGCTTTCTTAACGGAAACATAGGCGAGATGATTGACGCCCTTGTTATTGCAGATACTGCGGAAAAGCTGAAGGCAGGGATATAATATGCAGACAGAAGCTATAATAATAAGCGATGCGTTCGATGAAAAATCGCAAAATTCCCTAAAAAAAGCAGGGCAGATAATCAAAGACGGAGGGCTCGTCGTTTTTCCTACAGAAACCGTTTACGGACTTGGCGCTGATGCGACAAGCGCAGAGGCTGCGGAGAAAATATATAAAGCGAAGGGCAGACCTTCAGATAATCCTTTGATTATTCATATACACGAGCCGAAGGAGGCTGAAAAATATACATACACAACGCCTCTGTTTTATAAAATTGCCGACGCGTTTATGCCAGGGCCGATAACGGTCATTATGAAGGCGAGGGAGATTATCCCCAAGACAGTAACGGCAGGTCTTGACACCGTTGCGGTCAGATGCCCTCTTCATCCTGTAGCGAGAGAGTTAATAAAAAGCGCAGGCGTGCCCATCGCGGCGCCCTCGGCTAATTTGTCGGGAAGCCCGTCGCCGACCTGCTTCAAATACGCGTATGCGGATATGAACGGCAGAGTTGATATGATAATTGACGGAGGCGAATGTGACGTTGGTCTTGAGTCCACCATCGTCAAGATTGAAGACGACGGAAGCCTTCTTCTTCTGCGTCCCGGCGCTATAACCGTCGAGGATTTGCAGACGCTTTGCGCCACCGTCAGAATTTCCGACGCCGTTCTGAATGCCTTAAAAGAGGGACAAGCAGTTCTTTCCCCCGGTATGAAATACAGGCATTACGCTCCCAAAACCCCTCTGTTTCTCTTAAAAGGCGACTTTTCTGAAAGGCTTGAATATATAAAAAAACAAAAGGGAAGAAACGCGCTTATCTGCTACGATGAGGAGGAAAGCGCTTTTAAAGAAATAATTCCGTCCGATTTGATTTTCAGGTTTGGCAGAAAAGATGATTTACAAGAACAGGCAAAAGCATTATTTACCTTATTGCGCGACGCCGACAACGTAGGCGCGGACGCAATATTTGCGACTCTTCCACAAAGCTCTGGAATAGGCATGGCTCTTTATAACAGAATGATACGCGCGTCAGGGTACAGAATTATTACATTATAAAATTAAGGTAGGAACGAAATGGCTAGAAAAAAGAAAGACGAAATTACACAAAATATAGAGGAAGCAGAAATAACTGTACAGCCTATTACCGAGACTCTGGAAAAGAACTACATGCCCTATGTAATGAGTGTAATTATTTCTCGCGCAATACCCGAAATAGACGGCTTCAAGCCCTCTCACAGAAAGCTGCTCTATACGATGTATAAAATGGGACTCTTGACAGGTCACAGGACAAAGAGCACCAACGTCGTAGGTCAGACGATGAAGCTTCATCCTCACGGAGACGCTTCCATATATGAAACTATGGTGCGTCTTGCGAAGGACAACGAGGCGCTTTTGCACCCCTTTGTCGATTCAAAGGGAAGCTTCGGCAAGCAGTATAGCAGAGATATGGCGCCTGCTGCTTCCAGATACACAGAGGTAAAGCTGGATCCTATTTGCGCCGAGCTTTTTAAAGGAATCGACAAAAATGCGGTAGATCTTGTTCCTAACTATGATAATACAATGCAAGAGCCCTCTATTTTGCCGACGACCTTTCCAAACATTTTAATTTCCCCCAACCTCGGTATAGCGGTAGGTATGGCGTCTTCAATTTGTTCCTTCAATCTTGCCGAAATCTGTGACGGAACTATAGCGTTGTTGAAAAATCCGAATATATCAAATGATAAGCTTATGGAAATAATCAAAGCCCCCGACTTTTCGGGCGGCGGTCTTTTGGTATATGAAAGAGATAAAATGAAGCAGGTTTTTGAGACGGGAGTCGGAAGCATCAAGCTTCGCGCAAGATATGCGTATGATAAGGCGAATAATTCGATAGATATATTGCAAATTCCGTATTCCTCCTGCATAGAAGCAATTATGAACAAAGCGGGAGAGCTTATGAAAGCGGGAAAATTAAAGGAAATTTCCGATTTCAGAGACGCGATAGACTTAAACGGCTTTAGACTGACGTTTGATTTGAGAAAGGGTGCAAATCCCGACAAGGTTATGGCAAAGCTCTATAAAATGACGCCCCTCGAATCCAACTTCGACTGTAACTTCAACGTCTTGATTAACGGCGCGCCCCGTTTGCTTGGCGTCGCCGATATACTTCGCGAATGGATCGCATTCCGTTCAAACTGTGTACACAGAGAGCTTACCTTTGACTTGGAACGCAAGAAGGATAAGCATCATCTGTTGCTTGGTCTGTCGCTCATTCTTCTGGATATTGACAAGGCTGTATCCATAATCAGAGGCACAGAAAAAGAGGACGACGTTGTCCCCAACCTGATGAAGGGCTTTTCACTTTCACAGGCGCAGGCTGAGTATATAGCAGAAATAAAATTAAGACATCTTAATCAGGAATATTTATCAAACCGAGTAAAAGAAATAGAAAACCTTCTGAAAGAAATTAAGCAGCTCGAAGCGCTTTTGGCAGATGAACTAAAAATTCGCGCATATATCGCAAGTCAGCTTCTCGAGATAAAGAAAAAGTACGGGAAGCCGAGAAAGACTCAGCTCATAGGCGAAGACGAAATCGTTTTAGTTGATGAGGAAGAGCTTTTTGAGGAAAATTACAACGTTCGCCTTGTCGCAACTCACGACGGATACTTCAAGAAAATTACTATGCAGTCCTTGCGAGGAAATGACGAGCAGAAGCTCAAGGAGGGCGACTATATCGTATATTCCGAGGACGCCGATAATAAAGGCGAGCTGATTTTCTTTACAAATAAAGCGCAGGTTTATAAGGCTAAGGTATCTGACTTTGAGCAGCAAAAAGCATCGTCGCTCGGAGAATACGTTCCCGCAAAGCTGGGAATGGAGGACGGCGAATATCCTATGATGGTTAAAATGATCTACGATTACAATCCGTTGCATTATATCGTCTGCATTTTTGAAAACGGAAAGGGCGTACGAATACCCCTCGACGCTTACGCTACCAAAGCAAACAGAAGAAGACTTACCTCCGCGTTCTCTTCGGCTTCGCCCGTTGTTTCTATTTTTTATGAGGATAGTCCTTTTGAGTTATTACTTATAAACAGCAAAAACAAGGGCATTGTTATTGATTCCTCGCTAATTCCCGTAAAAAGCACAAAAACCTCTGTAGGCGTCTCGCTTTTCTCACTTAAAAAAGGTGAAAAGCTGACCTCTGCGACGAGGGATGAAAGCTTGATAAAAAAGGCGTCGGGCTGCCGTAAAAGAAAAATTCCTTCAACTGGAAGCGCATTAAAATAATAAAATAAACAGTTAATAATTGGAGCGTGTAGAGTACCTTTACCTACACGCTTCAATGTATTTTTTTATATAAAGGAGAGATAATAAGAAAAGCAAATATTTTTTTAAATTGAAAGGGTAGAAAATGAAAAAATATAAATTTCTTGTAGCCTTCATGGTTATTTGTATGTTGCTGCCTACCGTTGTTTCTTGCAGTAAAAAGACCGAGTCATCTGTCTATTTTCTGAACTTTAAGCCTGAGGTAGCATCTGTTTATAATGAAATAGCGAAAACCTATAAAGAAGAGACGGGTGTCGATTTACGCGTTGTAACTGCCGCGTCTGGCACGTATGAGCAGACCTTGAAGTCAGAGGTAGGTAAAAAGGACGCGCCTACCGTATTTATAATCAACGGTCCTCGCGGATTTTCCGCATGGCGTGACTATTGCGCCGATTTGAGCAAAACGGAGCTTTATAAGCATCTGACCGATAAGAGCCTGTGCATATCCGAGGGAAATGCCGTGTACGGAATTCCCGCAGTCGTAGAGGGATACGGAATAATCTATAACAAGGCTCTTACCGATAAGTATTTTTCTCTTACGGGAAGACAGAAGCAGATAAACTCTATAGAAGAAATAAACAATTTTAACAAGCTGAAAACAGTAGTCGAGGATATGACAAAATTAAAAAGCGAGCTTGGAATAAAGGGCGTTTTTGCCGCAACCTCATTGCAGTCTGGCGAGGATTGGCGCTGGCAGACGCATCTCGCTAACGTTCCGCTTTATTACGAATTTGAGAGCGAAAACGTTGATTTGACCGACGTATCAAGCGCAAAAGAAATAGCATTTAAGTACAGCGATAATTTTAAGAACATTTTTGACCTCTATATAAACAATTCGACTACAGACCCCAAATTGCTTGGCAGTAAGCAGGTTGCCGACTCTATGGCAGAATTTGCCCTCGGAGAATGTGTAATGGTGCAAAACGGAAACTGGGCTTGGAGTCAGATAAACGATATCTCGGGAAACGTGGTAAAAAAGGAAGATATTAAGTTTTTACCCATATATACAGGTATGGAAGCCGATTCTTCACAGGGCCTTTGTATAGGCACG
>JAZQGJ010000002.1:0-25256 GCA_045539995.1 Eubacteriales bacterium | reverse complement strand
CCTCATTTTAATGGGCTTCTTTTATCGCCGTTTTCCCCCTCTCGACGTATACAATACGCCTTCGGGACGAAGAACGGCGATTTTTCCTCAAATCTGCCTATCCCCTCAAAGCAAAAAGCGGGTGTCTCAAAAATTCATTTGTGACAGCCCCCTTGTTTTTATTAAAGCATCTTTAAAAATTCGTCTTCACTTAATATAGGGATGTTAAGCTCCTTTGCTTTTGTGAGCTTGCTGCCTGCTTCCTCGCCTGCCAGAACGTAACTCGTTTTTTTGGAAACCGACGAGGAAACCTTTCCGCCTGCCGCCTTTATTTTATCGGAGGCCTCGTCTCTCGTCATAGTGGGAAGCGTACCCGTCAGCACGAAGGTGAGTCCCGAAAGGGAGGTGCCGCTTTCCTCTTTTGTAGCTTCGGTTTTTACACCTGCAAGAATAAGCTCGTCTGCAAGAGCTCTCGTGCTTTCAAGCGAGAAGAATTCTACAAGATTGGTTGCGGTTATTTCGCCTATGTCCTCAATAGCCAAGAAATCCTCGTAGCTCGCTTCAAAGCAGGCGTCAAGAGTTTTCATTCTCTTTGCTATTGCCTCTGCCGCGCTTTCTCCTACCTGTCTTATTCCAAGCGCGAAAATCAATTTTTCAAGTCCTGCGTTTTTCGACTCTTCAATTGCGGCGATAAGGTTTTCTGCCGATTTTTTTCCCATTCTTTCGAGGTTTTCTATATCCTCAACCTTTAGCTTGTAAAGGTCGGCAATCTCTGAAATACGGTCGTTTGCAAGCAGAAGCTCGACAATTTGAGGCCCCAATCCGTCAATATTCATAGCGCCCTTTGAAGCAAAATGAATAATCGAACGCGCCTTTTGAGCAGGACAGCCTGAATATATACAGCGTACAGCCGCTCCGTCCCCACTGTTATCCTGAAATACCTCGTGATTACAGGAGGGGCAGCGAGTCGGCATTGAGAATATTTTCTCGCTTCCGTCACGCTTGGACTTAATGCTTTCGGCAATTTCAGGAATTATGTCTCCCGCTTTTCTTACGGCTACCGTGTCACCTATTCGTATATCCTTTTCCTGAATATAATTTATGTTGTGAAGCGTCGCTCTTGAAACGGTACTGCCCGCAAGACGTACAGGCTCTAAAACGGCTGTCGGTGTAAGAACTCCCGTTCTGCCTACGGCAACAATTATATCAAGCAGTTTTGTTGTTTTTGTTTCGGGAGGATATTTATATGCCACTGCCCATTTCGGCGTGCTCGTGTTTTCTCCGAGCTGCGCGCGTACAGAAAAATTATCCGCTTTTATAACTGCGCCGTCCATATCGAATGAAAAATCGGGGCGTTTTTCTCCTAATTGCATTACGTAATTTGCAATATCTTCATAGCTTTTCAGGCATTTACGGTAGGGCAGAACACAAAACCCGAGTTCTTTTAGTCTCTCAAGCGATTCTGTATGAGAATAGAGTTGTCTTTCGTCTGTGAATAGCTGCCCCTCCTGCACGTTGAAAATAAAAATTTCAAGTCTGCGTGAAGCGGCAATTTTTGAGCTCAACTGACGGAGCGAGCCTGCTGCGGCATTTCTCGGATTCGCAAACAACGGCTCGCCTGCGTCTGCTCTCGCCTCGTTTAAGGATTCAAAAACACTTTTCGGCATATATACCTCGCCTCGGACACACAGGTAGGGAACAGGCTCGGACAGCTTAAGAGGTATAGAACGTACTGTCTTGAGATTTTCCGTTACGTCCTCTCCTACAAAGCCGTCTCCTCGTGTCGCGCCCTTGACAAAAATTCCGTTTTCATATATAAGAGAAACCGAAAGTCCGTCAACCTTTGGCTCTACCGAATATTCGACTTCTCCGACAGCCGAATGACAGCGCTCATAGAATTCCTTAAGCTCGTCGAGAGAAAAAACGTCCGAGAGACTTCCCATCTGAACCTTGTGAGTAAATTTCTCAAACCTTTCGAGCGCGACTCCACCTACTCTGTGCGTAGGGGAAGACGGGGAATTGAACTCAGGATATTTCTGTTCCAGCTCAACTAATTCTCGGAACATAGCGTCATATTCATAGTCGGATATTTCGGGGGCGTCATTCTGATAATAAAGCTTGGAGTGATATAACAATTTTTCACGCAAATCTTCAATTTTATTTTTTATATTTACTTCGTCCATATCAGAAAACCCCTTTTTGTGATTTCACTTATATTTTACACCTAAAACGAGAAAAAATCAAGACCTAACAGAAGCTTGCTAAAATTCCTTCAAATTCAGAATGTAAAACCCTTGCGGAATTTATCAGCTTTTTGTGTTCGTCACTGTCAAGAGGTATTTCCAGGACCTTTCGTATCCCCTCCTTGCCTACGATGGAGGGAACGCCGAGACAAATATCGCTTATTCCGTACTGTCCTTCCAAATATGCGGAAACAGGCAAAACGGAGTCCTCGTCTCGCACAACGCTCTCGGTAATTCTCATTACCGCGCGCGCAATTGCGTAATAGGTCGCGCCTTTTCCCTCAATAATCTTATACGCGCTGTCGCGAACCTCCTCAAACATCGCATTTAAAACGGAAACGTCGTAATTATAGCCGCAAATTTTGTAAAAATCGCGCAAGTCTATTCCCGAAACGTTTGCGCTGCTCCAGACGGGAAGCTCGCTGTCTCCGTGCTCGCCTATAATAAAGGTGTGAACGTTACGGCTGTCTACAGAAAGCTTTCTGCCGACCATCTGCTTCAGACGAGCCGTGTCAAGCACGGTGCCCGAGCCTATTACTCGGTTAGGAGGGAAGCCCGACGCCTTTAAGGTATAATAGGTCAAGATATCTACGGGATTTGTTACAACGATCAAAATGGCTTCCGTGTTGTAACAGGTTATTTCCTGAATTATCGAATTAAATATTTTTGTGTTTTTCGATAACAGCTCAAGACGCGTCTCTCCTATTTTCTGATTAGCGCCCGCCGCAATAATAATTATAGCGGCTTCCTTTAAATCGCTGTATTCGCCCGCGTAAATTTTCATAGGCGAAAGAAAGGGAAGCGATTGCGCTATGTCGAGCGCCTCTCCTTCGGCCTTCCCCTTGTTAATGTCTATAAGAACCATTTCGGAAAACAATCCGCTTTGAGCGTAGGTATATGCAATAGCAGAGCCGACAAACCCACATCCTACAATCGCGCATTTTTGATAATTTATCATAGTTATCTCCTTAAATTAGTTATTATTTTAATTATGCCCAAAACAAAATAGGGGCATACGAACGATAAGCGTTTTAGCTTATAAAAGTTTAATTTCTAAAAAGAAAAGCCGATGCGTCATGATAGACACATCGGCAATTTTTATATACACGAAGTGTATGTCAGCTTTCTGCCAAGATTTTTCTCACGCAAACCAGCTTTACTACACAGGTGAGAACCCTTGAAGCCAGCTTTAGATCCTCGTTAGAAGCATACGTCGGGGCTAAACGCAGATTTCTGTCGCGCGCGTCCTTTCCGTAGGGGAAGGTGGCGCCCGCCGTGGTAAGAGTAACGCCTGCTTCGCTGCAGAGGTCATATATCTGCTTTGCGCAGCCGTCTAAAACGTTAAGGCTGACGAAGTATCCGCCCTTTGGCTCTGTCCACTCGGAAATTCCGAGACCCTCAAGCTCGTTTTTTAGAGCGCTGAGTAAAATCTCAAATTTTGTGGCGATTATCTGACCGTGCTTCTTCATTAACGCGCGCACTGCCTCCGTGTTTTGAAGAAACTTGACGTGTCTTAATTGATTTAATTTGTCCGAGCCTATAGTCTGCACGGCAATAATTGGCTTTATCTGCTCTAAGTTTTCTTTGCTTGCGGCGAACATAGAAATTCCTGCGCCGGGGAACGTGATTTTTGAAGTCGAGGTAAAATAGAAAATTCTGTTCTCGTGTCCGTATTTTTTCGCGTATTCAAATATGTCGGCAAGCGTGTCGCCCGACTCGCCAAAATCGTGGACTGCGTAAGCATTGTCGAAAAAGATTCTGAAATCCTCTGCGGCAGTTTCCATTTTTGCGAGCCTTTCAACAGTCTCGTCGGAATAGGTAATTCCCGTAGGATTACTGTATTTAGGTACGCACCAAATACCCTTTATGCTCGCATCATTTCTGACAAGCTCTTCAACCTGATCCATATCAGGACCCGTCTCGGTCATATCAACCGTAATAAGCTCAAAGCCGAGAGATTCGGTCACGGCAAAATGACGGTCATATCCTGGCGAGGGGCAGAGGAATTTCAGCTTTTCCTCGCGACACCAGGGACGCTTTGAGCCGACAACGCCGTAAAGCATTGCGCGTGCAAGAGTATCGTACATTACGTTCAGGCTGGAATTTCCAGAGACAATTATATTGTCGCAGGGAATACCTGTAAGATTTGAAAAAAAGCGCTTTGCTTCGGGAAGCCCGTAGCAGATTCCGTAGTTACGGCAGTCGAAGCCGTCTTCCGAGACACAGTCCTCAGAGCCTTTCAATACGTTCAGCATATCAAGACTCAAATCAAGCTGCTCTGCGTTTGGTTTTCCTCTCGAAAGATCTAAAGAGAGCCCCCTGCTTTTATAATCGGAATATTCGCTTGTAAGCTGTTTTTCAATTTCCTTTAATTCCGATTTGCTTTTTGAAAAATAATTCATCATAAACCTCTGATTTTGACTAACATACATAAAAAATAATGCGTTTTTTAAATGCTAAACCATTTTACACCATTTTGCATGAAAATGCAAGTCTTTTTGCAAAAAAACATAAAAAAATATATTTTTTCTTTTCTAAATTCGATTTTTTTGAAACATTTCAGTCCTTTAAATTCATTGTCAGGCAAAAAAAGCAGTTAAAAGCAGATTTTCAAGAAAGAATATTTGATGTTTCGCTTGACAATGTCTCTACATTGTATTATAATATTCTTAATGAAGTTTTTTTGATTTTAGGAGTATAATATGGCAAGTTCTGATAAGAAAATGGTTGAGCAAATTACCTCTATGGATGAGGATTTTGCAAAATGGTATACAGACATTGTGAAGAAAGCAGACCTTATTGATTATTCAAGCGTAAAGGGCTGTATGATCATCCGACCTTACGGATATGCAATCTGGGAGAATATTCAGAAGCTTCTTGATAAAAGATTTAAGGATACGGGACACGAGAATGTTTATATGCCTATGTTCATTCCCGAGTCGCTTTTAAATAAGGAGAAGGATCACGTTGAAGGCTTTGCGCCTGAGGTTGCTTGGGTTACTATGGGCGGCAGCGAGCGCTTGACAGAGCGTCTCTGCGTTCGTCCTACGTCCGAAACGTTATTCTGCGAGCATTACGCGAATATTATTCGCTCATATCGTGACCTGCCTAAGCTGTATAATCAGTGGTGCAGTGTTGTCAGATGGGAAAAAACCACGCGTCCCTTCCTTCGCAGCAGAGAATTCTTGTGGCAGGAAGGACATACGATGCACGCGACAGCGCAGGAGGCAGAAGAGGAAACACTGCGTATGCTCAACATTTATGCCGATTTCTTTGAAAACGATCTCGGAATTCCCGTAATCAAGGGAAGAAAGACCGATAAGGAGAAATTCGCAGGCGCTTTGGCAACCTATACGGTAGAAGCCCTTATGCATGACGGTAAGGCGCTTCAGGGCGGCACCTCGCATAACTTCGGCGACGGATTTGCTAAAGCATTTGACATTCAGTATCTTGACAAGGACAATCAGCTTAAATACTGTCACCAGACCTCTTGGGGTGTTTCCACAAGAATTATAGGCGGCATTATTATGACGCACGGAGATGATAACGGTCTCGTTCTTCCTCCCTCAGTTGCGCCCATACAGGTCATAATAATTCCTGTTCAGCAGCACAAGGAGTGCGTTCTGGAAGCTGCCGAGAAGCTTAAAGCAAGACTTGGCTCTAAGGTTCGCGTAAAAATTGACGACAGCGATAACAGTCCCGGCTGGAAATTTGCCGAATATGAAATGAAGGGCGTTCCGCTTCGTATAGAGATAGGCCCCCGCGATATTGAAAGCAATCAGTGCGTCGTTGTACGCCGAGACAACAGAGAAAAAATCTTTGCGTCTCTTGACGATATCGAAAGCGTGATAGAAGAGCAGTTAAAGGCATTGACCAAAGCGCTTTATGAAAAGGCGCTTGAGAACCGTACAAGCAGAACGTATACCGCGACAGACCTCGACACCCTTATTAAAACGGCAAACGAGAAAAACGGATACATCAAGGCTATGTGGTGCGAGGACCTTGAATGTGAGCTCAAGCTTAAAGAGCTGGCAGACGTAACGTCTCGCTGTATGCCTATTGAGCAAGAACAGATTTCAGATCGCTGCGTTTGCTGCGGAAAGCCCGCAAAGAAGCTTGTTTATTGGGGCAAAGCATATTAATTCAATCCAAAAGGAAAAAATATGGCGAATAATTTTGAACCGTATAAGAAGGCCTCGTTTCGTACAGAAAAGGGAAAAACAATATCTGTGGAAAAATATAAAAGCCTGCCGTTTACTAATGATGCTTTAAAGGTTATGGCTCAAAAGGGCGCCTTTGAAGGAACCGTTATAATTGCTGACAGGCAGACAGAGCCGAGAGGAACGCTTGGAAAAAAGTTTTTTCCTGAGGATACTGCCGCCTTGCATATGAGTATTCTTCTGCGTCCGTCGTTCAGCGTAAATCAAAGCCTTATGTTAACCTCTATGGCGGCTGTTGCCGTCGCGCGAGCGATAAAAAGCAATTCCGATGCTGAAATCGGAATAAAGTGGGTAAATGACATCTATTTTAAAAAGAAGAAGATAAGCGGAGTTTTGGCAGAGGGCGTAGTCAATAACGAAAACGGATTTGATTACGTAATTATCGGAATAAGCCTCAGTCTGCTGCCCGCAGTTTTTCCTCCAAAGCTTGCCGATATTATAGCAGAGGTCTTTTCAGAGGATAAGGAGGGCACGTCTGACAAATTGGCTCATTCAATTTTGTCCGAGTTTTTCTCCATGTATGAAAACTTCAATATGGATAATTCCTTTATAGAAGAATACAGAGCCCTTTCTATTCTTGACGGCAAAAGGGTACACGTTCTGGTAAACGGAGAAAGACAGGCGGCTACGGCTTTGGAAATTACCGAAAACGCTCATTTATCTGTCAGGCTTAAGGACGGTTCGGAATACGTACTGAATTCTACCGCCGAATTGTTAGATTAATAGATTGTATTATAATTATGCACCTCATATAGCATTGACTTTTTGAGGTGCATATTTTGAATTTTAAAGCAGGACTCTTAAAGTAAAAGCGAGCAAAAAAAGGGAACATAAAAGATATTCGAAACTTGACTTTAAACGTCGTTTTATGCTATAATAGGTTGTATGGCATTTGCTTTTTTATCATTGCTCAAGTTTTGATTTTGACGAAAGAGAGCTGCTTTACGTTCGAGATTTTTACGGAGAAACGGAATGAATATCCAATTTGATGAACAGATAAAGAATTACATTACAAGGATAAACCAAAAAAACACGGAAAATGAAAAAAACGGCAAAATAAGCTACGCCCACATCCTCACCTTCGGCTGTCAGCAAAATGAAGCCGATAGCGAGAAAATAAGAGGACTGCTTCTTCAAATGGGATATCGCCTCACCGATACACCCGAGAAAGCCGATATTTTGCTCTTAAACACCTGCGCCGTGCGTGAGCACGCAGAGCTGAAGGCGCTTTCCGTTGTCGGAGGATACAAGCATATAAAAGCGGTAAAGCCCGATATTTTGATAGGCGTCTGTGGTTGTATGACCGCCCAAGAGCATCGTATTGATGAGATAAAGCATAGATACCCTTACGTTGATTTTACGTTAGAGCCCTCGCAGCTTCACCGTCTGCCCGAGCTTATTTACAGAAAAATGAACGGAAAGCGCAGGATATTTCTTTCCTGTGACGATAAGGAAGCATATAAAACGGTAGAGGGCTTTCATATAGACAGAGAGCTTTCTCATCGCGCGTGGGTTAGCATTATGTATGGATGCAATAACTTCTGCTCATATTGTATAGTACCTTACACTCGCGGAAGGGAAAGGAGCCGAAAAAGCGAGGATATTTTAAACGAAGTAAAGGACCTGCTTTCCAAAGGCTACAAGGACATTACCTTGCTTGGACAGAACGTCAATTCCTATAAGAGTGACTGCGATTTTGCAGAGCTTTTACAGAGAATATGCAATCTTGACGGCGATTTTCTCGTTCGCTTTATGACCAGTCACCCGAAGGACGTGCCGCAAAAGCTTATCGAGGTCTTTGGTAAAGAAAAAAAGATAGCGCCGCATTTTCATCTCCCCGTGCAGTCGGGAAGTGACCGTATCTTAAAGCTGATGAACAGACATTATGATACCGAGCATTATCTTTCGATAGTGGACAAATTAAGAGAAGCAAATCCGAATCTTTCTCTTACCTCTGATATTATTGTCGGATTTCCGTCCGAAAGCGACGAGGATTTTGAGAAGACGGTAGAGCTTGTAGAAAAGGTTCGCTTTGATATGATTTATACCTTTTTGTATTCAAAGCGAAAATTCACACCTGCCGCAAAAATGGAAGAGCAGATAGAGGAAAGTGTAAAGAGCGAGCGCCTGTCGCGCCTCTCTGATATTCAAGCGCGTATCTGTATTGAAAAGAATAAGCCTTACGAAAATAAGACGGTAAAGGTTTTGACTGATGCGATGTCGAGAAACGAGGGCGTATTAAGCGGCAGAACCGACACGAACAAGCTCGTTCATTTTGAGGGCGATGAAAGCCTTATAGGAAAATACGTAGACGTTTATATCGACAGAGCAGACGCGTATGCGATGTACGGAAAAATCGTTTGCGAAAAATAAAACGTAATATAATCTGAAAGGAAATATAAAAATGACAGTAATTGAATATGCAAAGCAATTAGGCGAGGCTATCGCCAAGGACGAAGTGCTTCAGAAGTTTAACGCGGCAAAGAAGGCGTACGAGGAAAATCTTGAGTTACAGCATTTTGTTTTTGAATACAACACGCAGAGAACAATTTTGGGAAATGAATTCAGAAAGGAATTGAATGAACAAAACGAAGAGCTTATCAAGCTTGTAAGAGCAAAGACCGATGAGCTTTTTAAAGCTATAACCGAGCACGAAATATATAAGGATTTCATAAAAGCGCAGGAAGCTGTAAATAAGCTTATGAATGACGTAAATTCCGAAATAAACTTTTACGTTTTCGGAGAACGTCCCTGCACTCACGACTGCAGTACCTGCTCGTCCGCTTGCTCTGAGAAAAAATAAGAAAAGAAATAAAAAATATTAGCAAGAGCATAAATTTACGTTTTAAGGAGTTATTATGCCGCAAAACAAGGATAAAATCGTCGAAAAATTAGAGGATCTTCTCACTGCTACCCCTATGATGCAGCAGTATATTGAGGTAAAGCGCGAATATAAGGATTATATTCTTTTCTACCGTCTCGGTGATTTTTTCGAGATGTTTTATGAGGATGCCGTAATTGCTTCGGCAGTGCTCGACTTGACTCTTACGAGCAGAGATTGCGGCGACGGATATCGCGCCGCCATGTGCGGAGTACCCTTTCACAAGAGTGACTTATATATAGGAAAACTTGTGGAAAACGGCTACAAGGTTGCCGTTTGTGAACAGACTGAGGATCCATCTGCGGCGAAGGGACTTGTAAAGCGCGAGGTAATACGTGTTGTAACACCTGGAACGATTACCGACGGCGAGCTTTTAAACGACGGTAAAAACAACTTTTTATGTACTCTTTATTTTGCGACAGACGGCGTAGGGCTGTGCTTTGCCGACGTTTCTACAGGTCAGATATTTGCCACCTGCATTTCGGGAGAGGGCGTAAACGAGAGAATTAAAAACGAGCTCGGCGTTTATCTTCCGAGAGAAATTATAATGAACGCGCCAGAAGAGGACTGCGAGGATATTTCTTCTTTTCTGAAAAATCGCTGCGCTTGTCTCATCACAGATAAAAGAGACGACCTTTTTGATTCTAGCGAGAGCATTGGACGCGTGTTAGACACCTTTGGAAGAGAGGAAAGTGAAAAGGCTGATTCGACTGCGCTGAGAGCAATTGGGGCGATTATAGGATATATAGAGCAGACACAGATGTGTCACGCCTCTTTCGTTAAAACCTTAAACGTCTATACCGACGGTCAGTTTGTCTCCATCGACTTAAATACCCGAAGAAATCTTGAGCTTACGGAAACGATGCGCGCAAAGGAGAAAAAGGGCTCGCTTCTGTGGGTACTCGATAAAACGAAAACCTCAATGGGCGCCCGTCTTTTACGAAATTGGATAGTTAAGCCTCTTTTAAATCCCTGCAATATAATTTCCCGTCAAAACGCAGTCGGTGACTTTATCTCGGATATGATTTTGAGAGAAGAGCTGCGCGAGCGCTTTTCCAAGATATTAGACCTTGAGCGCATTATGGCAAAGGTCTTTTATGAGACTGCAAACGCAAAGGATCTGCGCGCTATATGTCAAAGCATTTCCTATTTGCCTGAAATTAAAGAGCTGCTTGCTAACAGTAATGGCACAAGCATTCGCGAGATGTATTCGGATTTAGACGTTTTGTCCGACGTTTTTGAATTGCTGGATAGCTCTATTTCAGAAAATCCGCCCTTTTCACTCAGAGAAGGCGGAATGCTCAAGGACGGCTATAATGCCGACGTTGACTATTTAAGAGCCATTCACGAAAACGGAAAGGGCTGGGTCCGTGAAATAGAGGAAAAGGAAAAGCAGGCGTCGGGAATTAAAACTCTCAAAATCGGCTACAACAAGGTTTTCGGTTATTATATAGAGGTTACAAAGGCATTTATAGATCAGGTGCCCGACAGATATATAAGAAAGCAGACGCTTGCTAACTGTGAGCGCTACATAACACAAGAGCTGAAGGATATGGAATCGACGGTTCTCGGCGCAGAGGACAAGCTGTGCGCCCTGGAATACGCCATATTCAAGGATATTCGTTCGGCTATCGCGAAGGAAGCGCCGAGAATACAGAAAACGGCTTCGGCTATTGCTGAAATAGACGTTTATCTCTCTCTTGCAGAGGTCGCGTCCAAGAATAATTACGTCTGCCCCGAAATCTTAACTTCAAGTATTCTTGAAATAAAAGACGGCAGACACCCCGTAGTCGAAAAGTACGTTAGCGACAGCTATTTTGTCCCTAACGATACTCGCTTCAATTCTAAAGATCAGCGCCTTATGCTTATCACAGGGCCTAATATGGCGGGAAAATCTACTTATATGCGTCAGGTTGCCCTTATAGTTCTTATGGCGCAAATCGGTTCCTACGTTCCTGCCTCCGAAGCCAAAATAGGTATAGTGGATAAAATATTTACCCGAGTCGGCGCGTCAGACGATTTAGCGTCGGGACAGTCTACCTTTATGCTTGAAATGAGCGAGGTCGCTGATATTGTGAAAAAGGCAACGTCGCAGTCGCTTATAATATATGACGAGGTCGGACGTGGAACAAGCACGTATGACGGAATGAGCATCGCGCGCGCCGTTGTCGAATATACGAACAACAAAATAAAGGCGAAAACTATGTTCGCTACTCATTATCACGAGCTTACCTCTATGGAGAATGAATACGAAGGCATCGTGAATTATAATATTACCGCAAAGAAAAAGGGGGACTCGTTAACCTTTTTACGTAGGGTGGTTAAGGGCGCGGCTGATGAGAGCTACGGCATAGAGGTAGCAAAGCTTGCGGGCGTCCCCACAGAGATAGTGAAGCGCGCAAAAGAGGTGCTTTTGAGCATAGAATCGGGCGAGCAAGGACAGATTCCGCTTTTGTCAAAAAGGGAAAAAGAGAAGACGCAGGAAGAGAGTTTAGATATGCTCTCGGTATTGTACGATAATCAGGCGAGAGAAATCGCCGAGCGCCTGCGAAAATTAGATATAAACGTTCTTACGCCAATAGAGGCTATGAATATCATTTTTGAAATAAAAAAGGAATTAGAGCATAATTCTTAAAGTATGTGTAAAAATCGGAGTGGAATATGAGTAAAATCAACGTTTTGAGCTTTGAGGTCGCAAACCTTATTGCCGCAGGCGAGGTCGTTGACAGACCGGCATCTGTTTTAAAGGAATTGCTTGAAAACTCGATAGATGCAGGCGCTACCTCTATAACGGCAGAAATACGTCGCGGCGGCGTTGCGCTTATACGCGTTTGCGATAACGGCTGGGGCATGGATTCCTCTGAATTGCCCATAGCGATAAAGAGACATGCGACGAGCAAGATAAATAGCGCGGAAGACTTGAATTCAATACTCACACTCGGCTTCCGAGGCGAAGCTCTTGCGGCAATTTCAAGCGTTTCAAAAATGACTATTATTTCAAAAACCGCGAATGCTGAAAACGCCGCGATGCTGACTGCCGATTGCGGAAATATTATCGAGGTATGCGAAGTCGGCGCAAAGGACGGAACGACAATGCTTGTAGAAGACCTTTTCGCTAACGTACCCGCAAGGCGAAAGTTCTTAAAAAAGGATTCTACCGAGGCGATGGCGTCGATGGCTGTCGCCGAGCGATTAGCGCTTTCGCACCCGTCTGTTTCCTTTACCTTTATAAGCGACGGTGAGACGAAATTCAAGACCGTAGGAGACGGTAATCTGATGAATGCCATTTACGCCATTTACGGACGTGATTTCGCTACAAGGCTGATTTCTTGCGATGGAGAAAATTCAGGCATTTCTGTCAGCGGATATATAGGCAGAAGCGATAACGTAAGAAACAGCAGAAATATGCAGAATTTCTTTATAAACGGCAGATACGTAAAAAGCAAAACCGTTATGGCGGCTTTAGAGCAGGGCTTTACCTCCTTTATTGCGCCTGAAAAATTCCCCGTATGCGTTTTGTTCTTGAATATAGACGCAAACAAAGTGGACGTGAACGTTCACCCCGCAAAGCTTGAGGTTAAGTTTTCTGATGAGAGAACAGTTTTTGAAGCCGTATACTATGCCGTCCGTTCAGCTTTAAGTCGCTCTGAATACAGAGCAGAGCTTGAATTGCCTGTGAGTAAAAAGCAATCAGCCGTAGAAAAATATATAAAGGAAGAGCTGAAAAATTCGGGCGAGCAGATTTCTATTTATACAGGCGAGAGAAAATTATCCTATGATAATCTTCCGAAGCCACAGGAAAAGAAGACGGATACAAGGGAAAGTTCAAAAGAAGACGTATGCGACGTGAAAACCTCACTTGAGATTTTGCGCGCGTATAAGGATTCAAAAAACGGCGCATCGGAGAATAAAAACGAGCTGCGTTCTTTGAGCTGGGAGGATTTTTCTTCGCAGTCGCAAAGAGAGATAAGCGCCCGTGAGAATAATCGAGGCAACGAGAATTTGAGCAGAACGTCATTTGAGCAGTCCGTACAGGAAAAACAAAAAGCCGAAATTAAAGAAAGTGAAGCTTCGACGGGCGAAGAAATAAAGCTTGTCGACAGACAAAATAAGGAAAATACTGATTTTGACACTCAAGAAATAGCTTCTGCTACAGGCGAAGTGATAAATGAGAAAAGATATCATATAATCGGCGAAGCCTTTTTGTGCTACGTTTTTGTGGAAACGGAAGACAGACTTCTTTTGATAGATAAGCATGCAGCCCATGAAAGAATACTCTTTGAAGGATTGAAGGCCGAGTGCGAAAAGCAGGGAAGAGTAACCTCGCAGCCTCTTATGATTCCTATAGAGGTCTCGCTTGACCGAATGAACTGCGCTTTACTCGATGAGTCAAGAGAGGAAATGTCGCTTGCCGGCTTCGAGTTTGAAGTAAACGAAACAACAGCGAGCATTTACGCAATCCCTTCTACTGTAAACGTCGAAAAAGCAGAAGAGCTTTTTGCTGAAATGGCCGAGCAGCTTGTGACTCAGAGTGGAAATCCCACGCTTACCCAAGCATTAAAAAGAGAGAAATCTCTTTATCAGATAGCCTGCAAGGCGGCAATCAAGGGCGGCAGAAGCTATGACGAGGCGCACATTCAGTGGATAGTGGATAAGGTTATGCAAATGCCCGATATAACCGTTTGCCCACACGGGCGTCCTATAGCTATGGAAATTACAAAGGCGCAGCTTGACAGAAGATTTGACAGATTAAAATAACTTTTAAGGATAGAAAGAATATGTTTGAACTTTTAAAAAAAGAAGGAAAAGCCCGCAGAGGAAGAATGACAACCGTTCATGGCGTCATTGAAACACCTGTATTTATGAACGTAGGCACGAGCGCGGCAATCAAGGGCGGCGTCTCAACCGACGACTTAAGAGAGATAAACTGTCAGGTCGAGCTTTCAAACACGTATCATTTACATATACGTCCGGGCGATGACCTGATTTACGAAATGGGAGGACTTCATAAATTCTTCAATTGGGACAAGCCCATTCTGACCGATAGCGGCGGATTTCAGGTTTTCTCTCTCGCAAAGTTAAGGAAGATTACCGAAGAGGGCGTTTACTTCAATTCCCATATGGACGGAAAGCGTATATTTATGGGGCCCGAAGAAAGTATGCGTATTCAGTCCAACATAGCGTCTACGATAGCTATGGCTTTTGATGAATGCGTTGAAAACCCCGCGACCTATGAATATGCGAAGGCGTCGTCCGAGCGTACGCTGCGTTGGCTTAAGAGAAGCAAGGACGAAATGGACAGACTTAACTCTCTGCCTGCGACTATTAATAAAAATCAGATGCTTTTCGGCATAAATCAGGGAAGCACCTATGACGATTTGCGTATAGAAAATATGTGCAGAACGGCAGAATTTGACCTTGACGGATATGCGATAGGCGGTCTTGCGGTTGGCGAGGAGGCTGAGGTTATGTATAGAATAATTGAAGCTGTAGAGCCCCACATGCCCGAAAATAAGCCCCGTTATCTTATGGGCGTAGGTACTCCTCAGAACATTCTCGAGGCAGTACACAGAGGAGTCGACTTCTTCGATTGCGTTATGCCGAGCAGAAATGCGCGTCACGGAAATCTTTTTACCTGGCACGGAAAAATGAATATAAATAACGAGCAGTATTTCGCTGACCCGAAGCCCATAGACGAGCAATGCGCTTGCCCTGCCTGCCGAAGCTACAGCAGAGCGTATATAAGACATCTTTTCAAGGCAAGAGAGGCTCTCGGAATGAGGCTCTGCGTAATTCATAATCTCTATTTCTATAATGAGCTTATGGCGAAAATCAGAGAAGCCTTGGACGAAGGCAGATTTGAGGAATTTTATCGCAAGTGGGTGAATAAATTAGCAGAGCGCTCTGACGATTGGCAAGAGCTTCCCCGAAAGTTTGTTTATAAGGTTAAAATGTCAAAGCCTGAAAGCATAATCCCCATTTGTGTAAAGGAAAATATTGATTTAGGTGTTCCGAAGGTAGAAAAAAAGAAAAAAGGCTTAAAAAAGAAAGAGCCTCTTGAAAATGAATCTGCGCCCCTTGACAGCAGAGACAAGGAAAAAACAGAACAATAAAAGCAAACAAAAAAGCAAATAATAAAAGCAAACAAAAAACGCTTACTTTAAAAGTAAGCGTTTTTTATAATTTTTTTGATTAGTTGCCAAGCTTAGCGGCGTTTACCTTAACACCGGGGCCCATTGTAGAAGCAACAACACAGCTCTTGATGTACTGTCCCTTTGCTGCTGCGGGCTTCGCCTTGATGATAGCGCCCATAAGTGTGTCAAAGTTCTCAGCGAGCTTTTCAGCGCCGAAGGAAGCCTTACCGATAGGGCAGTGAATGATGTTTGTCTTATCAAGACGGTATTCAATCTTACCTGCCTTAGCTTCTGTAACTGCGCGAGCAACGTCCATAGTTACAGTTCCAGCCTTGGGGTTAGGCATAAGTCCCTTAGGACCGAGCACCTTACCAAGTCTACCGATAACACCCATCATGTCGGGAGTAGCGATAACGATATCGAAATCGAACCAGTTCTCTGTAGTGATCTTTGCAACGAGATCCTCTGCGCCAACAAAATCAGCGCCTGCCTCTTCAGCAGCCTTCGCCTTATCGCCTCTTGCAAATACCAAGGTTCTAACGGTCTTACCTGTTCCGTTAGGAAGAACGATAGCGCCTCTGACCTGCTGGTCAGCGTGACGGGAGTCAACTCCGAGACGAACGTGAATTTCAATTGTTTCATCAAACTTAGCCTTTGCAGTCTGGCAAACGAGAGCGAGAGCCTCGTGACCGTCATAAAGCTTATTCTTTTCAATCAGTGCAGCACTGTCTGTATATTTTTTTCCCATTTTCAGTTACCTCCTTGCCTTAGTCAACCACGGTAACGCCCATGCTGCGAGCTGTACCTGCGATCATACTCATAGCTGCTTCGATAGAACCTGCATTCAAGTCAGGCATCTTCTGTTCAGCAATTTTGCGAACCTGTTCCTTGGTAATAGAAGCAACCTTAGCCTTGTTAGGAGTAGCGGAAGCTGTTTCAATACCGCAAGCCTTCTTAATAAGAACAGGTGCGGGGGGAGTCTTTGTGATAAATGTGAAAGAACGGTCAGCGTAAACTGTGATGACAACGGGGATAATGAGACCCATATCATTCTTTGTTCTTTCGTTGAATTCCTTTGTAAAGTTAGGAATGGATACGCCGTACTGACCGAGCGCGGGACCTACCGGAGGCTGAGGAGTTGCCTTGCCTGCGGGAAGCTGCAATTTAATAAAACCGGTAATTTTCTTTGCCATAATAAAATACACCTCCAAAAGTGGTAAATTCGGGAGAATTGTAAAAAATAAAATTTTCTCCCTCCCACTGTTTGCCAAAAGGCAATGCCGCTTATTGCGGCGAATAATGTGAATAAAGGAATCCTTTATTCTGTTACGCAGACATCCTTTGCTTCAACAATAATAGGAATATCGCGTCTTTCTGTAGAAGCAAGCACTGTAAGCTGCTTCATATCTTCGCTTACATCCTTGATTACGCCTGAATATCCTTGGAAAATTCCAGATACTACAGAGACCTTGTCTCCGACCTTGAACTTTACGGACTCGCTGTGTATCTCAACATTAAACGCCTTGACTTCCTTGTCGGTAAGCGGAACAGGTCTTGATCCGGGACCTACAAAGCCCGTAACACCTGTAATGTTTCTTACAACGTGCCAGCTTTCATCATTCATGACCATTTTAATCAATACGTATGCAGGGAAGAGCTTTGTCTCAACTTCCTTCTGTTCACCCTTATCGTTTGTCACAATTTCCTTAGTAACAGGAATTTTGACATCAAAAATCAAGTGACCGAGACCTCTGTTTTCGACAATTTTTTCTATGCTGACCTTTACTTTATTCTCATATCCGGAATAAGTATGCGCGACATACCACCTGGGACCGAGGTTCATTTCGTTGATATCACTCATTTTTCAAATCCTTATATCAATTTAGCAATGCCCGTGATGACACTTGAAAAAGCAAGGTCTACAACGCCTATCGCGATAGCACAGATGAGGACTGTAACAATTACCAAAATGGAATTTTTACGTACGTCTGACTTGGGAAGCCATACGATTTTCTTCATTTCGCTTGAATAGTCCTTGAAGAATTTTTTGATTCTGCCGCCGACACGTACAAAAATGTTCGGCTTGTCGGATTTCTTCTTGGCAGTTACTTCGGGGATCTTTTCATTGTTTTCTGACATTTTGAATCCTCCTAAATTACTTGCTTTCCTTGTGTAAAGTATGCTTGCGGCAGAACGGGCAGAACTTGTTCATTTCAAGTCTATCCGGGTCGTTTTTCTTGTTTTTCATTGTGTCATAGTTTCTCTGCTTGCATTCAGAACACACCATTGTGATTTTAACTCTCATTGCGGCACCTCCTATAGATTTTTGGTTTTACCCAATTATAGCGGGAATGACCCCGCCGTACCTCCCTCATGTCGAGAAATGCGCAGCTTGTCCCAGAAATTAAGCGCACAAAAAAAGCTCTGCGACAGAGGTATCATCATTTTATCATATATTTTACGTTTTGTCAAGCAAAAAATCAAAAAAATACAAAATTTTATATAAATAATTATATAAATAATTAAGTAGGAATTAAAAAACAAAAAAACTCCGCTAAAAGCAAGCATTAAGCGTCTTTAACGGAGTGTTCTTCGATTTATAATTTTTTAAAAGTTATCTTATCTCCCTCTGCGTCGGCAAGTATCCTGTCTCCCGCTTTTACACTGCCCTTTAAAAGCTCGTTTGCGAGCTCATCCTCTATAAGAAGGGTAACAGTCCTTCTTAACTGTCTCGCGCCGTATATATCATCATATCCGAGGGAAGAGACACGCTCTATTGCATTGTCGGAAAAGCTTATATCTATATTGAGTCTCTTTATTCTTTCTGATAATTCCTTTAGCATTATACGGCTAATTTCGCCGATGTTTTCTTTTGTAAGGCTGTTGAATATTATTATTTCGTCAAGCCTGTTTATAAATTCGGGACTGAAAGCGCGCTTCATTTCGGATTTTACCGCCATCTTGGCGCGCTCACCTTCAAGCTTTTTGTTTTCAGTATCAGAAAAGCCGAGATGCGATTTTTTCGCAAGCAGGGAAGCTCCGATGTTTGACGTCATTATTATTATAGTATTCTTGAAATCTATTTTTCTGCCCTGCGCGTCTGTTAAAAAGCCGTCGTCCATTACCTGAAGCAATATATTTAAAACGTCGGGATGCGCTTTTTCGATTTCGTCTAAAAGAATCAGCGAATAAGGTCGCCTGTGGACCTTCTCGCTCAGCTGTCCCGCTTCGCCGTAACCTACGTAGCCGGGCGGAGAGCCTATTAAGCGGGAAACGCTGTGCTTTTCCATATATTCCGACATATCCAGACGAATCATCGCGTTTTTGTCGCCGAATAAAGAAATCGCCAAGGCCTTCGCAAGCTCTGTCTTTCCTACGCCCGTCGGTCCTAAAAAGAGAAAAACCCCAGTGGGACGGAGGGGATTTTGCAGCCCCATTTTACTGCGCTTTACAGCTCTTGAAATGGCGTTTACAGCCTCGTCCTGACCGATAATATGCTTTTTTAAATCGCTTTCCAAGTTGCTTAAATTATCGTTTTCAGCCCGACAAAGCTCACGCACGGGAATTCCTGTCCAAGCCGTTACAACGTCGGCGACGTCCTCCTTTTTTACCACGCTTCCGTTCGCTCGCTCGTCAATGCTTATAATATAATGCCTTTTATATTCCTCTCTTGCCCTTAGTTCCTCATCTCTTAATTTCGCGGCAAGCTCAAAATCCTGAAGCTGTATGGCTTTTTCCTTCTGACCTTCTATCTGCTTGATTTTATTCTCAGAATTTTTCACTTCTTCGGACGGGGCGTTATTTGAAACTCGTATTTTAGATGCCGCCTCATCTATTAAGTCGATAGCCTTGTCGGGCAGAAATCTATCTGGAATATATCTTTTTGAGAGATATACCGCGGCATCAAGCGCCTCATCAGAAATTTTCAAGCCGTGGTGTTTTTCATACCTTTCACGCAAGCCGAGCAGTATTTTTAATGCTTGGTCCTCGCTTGGCTCCGAGATGATTACAGATTGAAATCTTCTTTCAAGCGCGCTGTCCTTTTCTATATGCTTTCTGTATTCCTCGATTGTGGTAGCGCCTATAATCTGTATTTCTCCCCTTGCGAGAGCGGGCTTTAATATGTTGGCAGCGTCAAGCGCCCCCTCTGCCGCCCCTGCATTTACTATGGTATGAAGCTCATCTATAAAGAGAATTACGTCGGTGTTTTTCGAGACCTCCTCCATTACGCTTTTCATTCTTTCTTCAAATTCGCCTCTGTATTTTGCTCCCGCTATCATAGAGGAAATATCGAGTGTTACTAAAGTTTTTGATATTAAATTTTCGGGAACATCCCCTTTTGTTATTCTCTCGGCGAGACCTTCGACAATCGCCGTTTTTCCGACACCCGGCTCACCTATAAGGCAGGGATTGTTTTTCGTTCTGCGCGATAAAATCTGAATTACCCTTTCAATTTCCTTTTCTCGCCCTATAATAGGGTCTGTTTTTTTCATTTTTGCCAGTGCGTTAAGATTTCTACCGTAGCTTGACAGCGCGGGAGTGTCGCTTGAACTATTTGCATTCGGTGAATTTTTATGACTCTTCTGCCTCAAATTTCCGCTCCCCGTGAAGAAGGCCAAAAGCTCGGATCTGAGATCATTTATATTGATGCCTATGGAGCTTAAGATTTTGAGTCCTACGCTGTCAGGCTCTGATAGCATTGCGAGTAAAATATGTTCTGTCCCAATATATCGGGAGGATGTATTTGCCACCTCGTATGCCGAAAGCTCGATTATTCTTTTGCTTCTCGGTGTCAGATCGTCGGCAGAAAGCTCGGTCCTTGTTCCAACGCCTGCGTAATCCGATATTATTTCCTTTACTCGTTCGGCATTAGCCCCCTTGCTTTCAAGAAGCTTTGAGGCGACGCTGTCCTTCTCGTTTATAAGCCCGTATAAAATATGCTCGCTGCCTATATAGGTGTGTCCCAATTCGGAAGCGATTTTTTGAGCCTCGCTTAGTGAATTCTGGGCCTTTTGAGTAAAATTATTATTCAAGATGCATCTCCTAAACTGTTTTTGATAGCATTATTCTTATATGATATTTTTATCATATATAATTAATTTTATTCAAATAGGCAGTCCATTATTGCTACGCTTTTCTTTTTTCGCTTTCGTAAAAATCAGAAAAAATACGGTTTAATATTTGTCGGTCCGTCGCCCCCGTTTGCGGAAGCCTGTAGATTCTTTGAAGCTCTCTTACAGAATTTGACGTGGCATAGGAATAAATTCCGTTAACCTGTGTTGAGGGGAGAGTATTGTACTTTTTAGAGAGACGGTTTATTATCGCTTGTATAATTTCTACGTCAGAGCCGATACTGCCGACGTTTAAAGGCAGATTTTCTTCTAAAACCAAGAAGCTCTCGTTACGGCGACGTTCCGAATTCAAGAGGTAATGTTCAAAAAGCAGTACCCAGGTGCCGTAATCTATTTCCCCTGTAATCGGCAACCCGTTATATCTTTGAAATATTCTCACCGCATTTTGTGTTTCTTCTCCGTATATGCCGTCAATCGATACGTGAGGATACCTTTCGTCTGCATAGTGAAGCTCAAGCAGGAAAAGCTGAGAGCGCCTTATTGCGTTGCTTTTATCACTGATATCGTACATATATAACCCCCTATGAAACGGTATAGCCGGGAAATTGTCCGGAGCTTGCCCTGTTTCCTCTGTAAATATCCTCATATACGTCCATAAGCGCGTCCCAGGTAACGCTTCCTACCACTCCTCGACGGCCTACCTCAAGCCCGAAAAGCTCCTGAAATGCAGTTACGGCATTTTCGGTTGCGCTTCCGTAGTTTCCCGTTACGCTTGTCTGAGGAATCTGAGTGTAAACGTTAGCGACGTAATTCAAATACTCCTGTAAAACTCTTACGTCATCGCCCGTAGAGCCACGCCTCAGAACAACACCGGGATAAGGAATTGTCACGCCCTCTCTGTATTCAAGCGGAACAGAGGACGCTAGACCTAAATATACGTTATAAATATTATTCCAGGTAAGTTCTTCAACCACGCCCGTGACCTCAAGACCGTAGGTTCTTTGGAAATCTCTCACCGACTGCTCGGTTTCACTGCCGAAAATTCCGTCTGTTCTAGGCGTTGTAACCGTGTTTACGAAATTCGAAATATAGCTTAAATAGTATTGAAGCGTAAAAACTCCCTCGCCTACGCTTCCCAATCTCAGCTCGCTTGGATACTGTGAGGACACCTCATTTAAGGTCAAGCCCTCGGAATTAAGCTCATTTAAACGCTTTACGCTGTTGTATATATATGCGATTTTATACCAGGTATTGTTTCCCACAATTCCGTCGGGAGCGAGGTTGAATATTTCCTGAAACGCGATTACCGCTTCTTCGGTCTCTCTGCCGAAAACCCCGTCTGTCGGATAAATTTTAGGAATGGCTGGATAGTTGTTCGATATTCTGTTCAGGCGTACCTGTATCTGCTGAACGTCAGGCCCCGAAAAACCGTATCTTAAGGGCACGAGCGGCGCGCTTCCACTGATTCCCGCTACAGGTACGTCGGTAATTATGTTAATGTTGTCGCCGTAGTAATATTGCAGGATCTGATAGGGAAGTAATCCTTCTTCGGCAAGTGAAACGGTGCCCCACTGTGAAAGGCCGTCGCAAGTAACTCTTATTCCGTCGCAGTATTGCGCGAAAACAGGCTCGACGTTTCCTTGTCTTTGAATATAACTGTTGAATATACTGTCCACTATTTGTGAAATGTTCTCAAAAATATCTCTTCCGTAAACAAATGCCTGATCTATCGCGGTTGAATTAGTGATGTCAAATGGATAACCTCTGACTCGGTAATACTCCGTGTAGATTCGGTTAAGGGCGAATGATATTTGCGCATAAATATTTGCTCTTATCGCATTTTCGGGCCAGGTCGGGTATATTTCGCTCGACGCGACGTTTTTAATGTAATCGGGAAAGCTTACTGTCACGTTGTTCGCGCTTTCGTCGGGCGCGCCCAAATGTACTGTCACGGTTTCGGGGATTACAGGTAAAGACGGTGTTGGCATAATAACTCCTTTTAAAATATTTGCTTTATAGCTCGGCAGAAGACGTTTCGTTGACTGCCTGCTCGTTTGCGGGATCGAAAAGGCTTGTGTTGTACGGCGCAATCGGTACAAGCAGAACGGGCTGTATAGAGGTTATGCTGTCAAAAACAGGTAAGGCTCGGAAGGTTTGCGTGTAATAGCCGTCCTTTGTAACTACCGCCGTATATTTTGCGTATCCGTTTGCATTTCCCGGCGAGAGGGAAAGCGATTTTGGCGGAGCCTTTAACGCGATTTTTTCACTCAGACCGCTTTCGTTTGTTATAAGATTGTATTCCACGTCCCTGTTCTGTATATCGGCGCCGGTTATATGTACGCGCGCATCCTTTAAGGGGAGCGCCCCGCTTGCGCTTGATACGTTCATAATAAGATATCCCTCTCCTGTGTACGGAACTGCCGTTTGTACTTGTGAGCTATCGTAATTCTCCATATTTTCCTCCTCTGTTGTTTTTTTGCTTAATAAGCATTAATGGCCATAGTAATAATATATGAAAAGAAAAAACGATTGTTAATGACGAATAATAAAACGCTTTTTATTTCTTTTTTGTGCGTTAATTCTATTGACATTTTTTTTAAAGATTGTTATAATAACAGTAGTACATAAAAATTTAATAAAATGGGTGGAAGAAAAATATGAAGGATTCATTATTTGCTGATTTGAGTGTTGTCGGAATGAGAGGCTGCGAGGACTTTGTCTCGCAGGTTGACCAGTATTTGCAGGAATGGCGCCGCCACGATAATGACGGAACGTTTCTTGTTGAATCTGCTTGTCCCAGATTTGGAAGCGGAGAAGCAAAGGGAATTTTACACGAGTCCTTGAGAGGCAAGGACGTCTACATTATATCCGACGTCTTCAATCACGGTGTTACCTACACCATGTATGGACAGACCGTTCCCATGAGTCCTGACGATCATTTCCAAGATTTGAAGCGTATTATCGGCGCAATAGGTGGAAAAGCGCGCAGAATATCCGTTATTATGCCGATGCTCTATGAGGGAAGACAGCACAAACGCTCGGGCAGAGAGTCACTCGACTGCGCGCTCGCCTTGCAAGAGCTTATGAATATGGGCATTTCAAATTTTATTACCTTTGACGCTCATGATGCCCGCGTGCAGAACGCTATTCCTCTCGGCGGCTTCGACAACGTCCGTTCAAGCTACCAGATGATAAAGGCGCTCGTTCGCGCTTATCCCGACATCACCTTCGATAAGGACGAAATGATGATAGTTTCTCCCGATGAAGGCGGTATGTCCAAATGTATGTATTATTCTTCCATGCTCGGTATAGATCTTGGTATGTTCTACAAGCGCCGTAATTATTCTGTTATTATAAACGGTAAGAACCCGATAGTAGCTCACGAGTATCTCGGCTCCGACTTGAAGGATAAGGACGTTATTATTGTCGACGATATGATTTCTTCCGGAGATTCCATAATAGACGTAGCCCTGCAGCTTAAGGGCAAGGGCGCTAAGCGTATATTCGTATTCGCGACGTTCGGCCTTTTCTGCAACGGTCTTGAAGCCATCGATAAGGCGTACGCGGACGGAGTATTTACAAAGATATTCACGACAAACCTTGTGTACCGTACCCCCGAGCTTCTTAAGCGCGAATGGTATAAAGAGGTTAATATGTGCAAATATGTCGCTTACATAATAGACACCCTTAACCACGACCAGACGATAAACGGACTTTTAGACCAGTCTAAGAGAATTCATAAGTTCTTGGACGAAAAGGTTAAGAAAAAGTAATTAAGCAATAAAAAAAGAGGCTGCCTCAAATGCATAATCGCATTCGAGACAGTCTTTTTTTAGTTTTCAAGCCCTTGATTTTTGGGCTTTCAAGCTTTTACTGTATTACGTCAAATTTATAGCCGACGCCCCAGACAGTCTTGAGCGCCCATTTGTCAGAAAGGCCTTCAAGCTTGTCGCGAAGTCTCTTTACGTGCACGTCAACGGTTCTTGAGTCACCGAGATAGTCGAAGCCCCACACCTTGTCGAGTAGCTGATCTCTTGTAAATACTCTGTTGCAGTTGGACGCGAGGAAGTAGAGAAGCTCAAGCTCCTTGGGAGGTATGTCTATTGACTTTCCGCAAATCTTCAATTCGTATTTCTGAAGACTGATTTCAATGTTATCATACTTTATAACCTCATCGTCGGGCGCGGAGTTGTGAGAGTTGCAACGACGGAGAACCGCCTTGATTCTTGCGGAAAGCTCTTTCATATCAAAGGGCTTAACCATATAGTCGTCAGCGCCTAATTCGAGACCGAGCACAGTGTCAAACACCTCGCCCTTTGCCGTAAGCATAATTATAGGCTTCGACGAGGTAGCGCGAATTTCACGGCATACCTGCCAGCCGTCCTTTTTGGGCAGCATAATGTCAAGCAATACAAGGTCAGGCTCATAGGTCTTGAAAACCTCGACGGCAGAAACTCCGTCATTTTCGGTTCTCACCTTATAGCCCTCATTTTCAAAGTACATTTTAAGCATATCGCATATATTGGGGTCATCATCTACTACAAGCAGCTTTATGTCTGTCATTTTGTTTCTCCTTTGTTTATATTTCTTTTACAGTCTTTTATAGGACACCATTTATTAATTTTGTTAAAACTGTAACTATGTTCATTATAACATTTTTTGGAAGAAAATGGTGAACTCAATGTTAACAAACATAACAAATTTTACAAATTATCTTGTTTAAGGTC
>JAZQGJ010000001.1:0-42500 GCA_045539995.1 Eubacteriales bacterium | reverse complement strand
ATCCTGAGCCAGGATCAAACTCTCTAAAAATTTATTATATACGCTTTCGCGTTATATACTTCGTTTTAGAGCTTTATCTTAGCTTCTTTTACTTTTTGAGTTTTTCTCAATGTGTTTTAACGAGATTCCTTTACACAATTTGTGTTCGAAATTCTGTTGTTCAATTTTCAAAGACCGATGCGCAAGACAGGCTTTTCCTGTCAGCGACTTTCCTATTATACTACATCTTTTCGCCTTTGTCAAGACTTTTTTTCAACTTTTTTCATCTTTTTTTCAAAAGCTTCAGACGTACTCACCTCAATACAGGCTGTCCTCTTTTGCGGTGCCCGATTAGTATACCATTTTGTCTTTTATTTGTCAAGGGGTTTTTTTAAGTTTTTTTAAAAATTTTGTTTTTCTTGTTTTATGTCACACAGCCCTAAAAACGAAGGCTTCATTTTGTCGAAAATGCACAATTGCTCAATTCCCGTTAAGCAGACAAAAAAGAAACCGACTCGTAAAAATCGGTTTCTTTAATATTTTAATTTACAGTGCTGTATCCGACCACTTATCTTCAGGCTCTGTCGTTACAGGCGGGTTTGTTGTAGTGGGCTTCTCCGTAGTTGTCGGCGCTTCTGTTGTAACGGGCTTCTCTGTAGTTGTCGGCGCTTCTGTTGTTGCGGGCTTCTCCGTAGTTGTCGGCGCCTCCGTTGTAGCCGGAACCTTTGTTGTTGTGGGCTTCTTGGTTGTGGTAGGGAAATAAATCTTATCTCCTTCTGTAGTCACGGGGGGCTCTGTCGTTGTCGGCGCTTTTGTTGTCGTTGGTGTCTCCGTTGTTGTCGGCGCTTCTGTTGTTGTCGGTGTCTCTGTTGTTGTCGGTGTCTCTGTTGTCGTAGGTGCCTCTGTTGTTGTCGGCGCCTCTGTTGTTACTATCGCTTGTGTAGTTTCGGGGGGACGCGTTTCATCGGGTGTTTGGTTTTCGCCACAGCTGCAAATGAGGGCTGACAAAGCGACAATAAGTAAGAGAAACGCAAAAGGCTTTAATAGAGATTTTTTCATAACAATCACCTTCAATTTATTATATAAATGTAGTTTATCATATTTTTTGCCTCTTGTCAACACTTATTTGTCGATTTGTATTTTTTGAAAAACCGTCCTGTTTTTTCAAAAGCATTTGCTTTTCTTCTTTTATATATAAAAAGAACTGCCTCAAAGGCAATAAATGCTTTTGAGACAGCCCGATCCTTGTTTTAATAAACTCAGCCGTTATTTTTGATGTCGTTTTCGTACTTCTCGATCATCTTCTTAACCATGTGACCGCCGATAGAGCCAGCCTGACGGGATGTGAGATCGCCGTTATAACCCTCTTTAAGATTTACACCAACCTCGCTTGCCGCTTCCATCTTGAACTTATCAAGAGCAGCCTGTGCTTCGGGAACTACAACTTTATTCTTGGACATTATAGAATTCTCCTGTTTTTCTTTTTAAATCTATATTAATTGAGCCACAGAAATATGAGATGCATCTCACACTTTCTTAACTCTGTTATTATTCTGTCGCGCATTAAAAAAAATATGTAATGAAATTAATGCCATTACAAGCATATGCTTTCAGAAAATTAAATTTTCGGCACATACTCTCTTATGCGGCGTCTTAAATTGTTTTTTCCTTTTACATATAAATATATATTTATTTAATCAAAACAAATTATGACATTATTTTTGTTTTCGTTTATATATAATTAGAGAGTAAAAAAGAAAGGAAGGTAAAAGAAATGCTAAAGGAAAATGCTTTTTGCCACACGGATTACAGGGACGGAACGCTCTCGACTTCGATAGAGGGCGAAATAGATCACCATACCGTCGTCGCAATACGCGAAAAAATAGACGCTTTAATATTCCGCCACCGTCCCGAAAAGCTCATAATAGACTTGAAAAAGGTGAGCTTTATGGATAGCTCGGGGCTGGGGCTGATACTGGGACGCGCCTCGCTGTGTCAGGAAACGGGCGCGCGCGTTATTCTTATAAATGCAAGTGAACGCACGAGAAAAATTCTGTCGCTTGCGGGAGTTTCACGAATAGAAAATCTCTTAATAGAAGCAAACAAGGAGAAAAAGAAATGAAGGACGAAAAAATACTCAACAAGATGAATATAACCCTTCCCGCGCTATCGGTAAACGAGAGCGTATGCCGTTCTGTAATCGGTGTTTTCTGCGCTCAGCTCAATCCTACTATAGAAGAGCTTGCCGACATAAAATGCGCCGTGTCGGAGGCTGTTACCAATTGCATAGTCCACGCCTATAAAAATATGGGCGGCGCAATTTACATATCGACTACGCTCTATAGTGACCGTTCTGTAAAAATAGAGATACGGGACAAGGGATGCGGCATTGCCGATATTAAACAAGCGCTCGAGCCTCTTTTCACAACCGATCCCGACGGTGAACGCAGCGGAATGGGTTTTTCAGTTATGGAAACCTTCACAGACAAGCTAAGCGTAAGCAGCCGACTCGGTAAAGGAACTAAGGTTACTCTGAAAAAGCGCTTGTCGTGAGGGCTATGACTGAAAATAAATACAAAGAAAACATAAACCTGATAGAAAGATCACACCAAGGAGATAAGGAGGCGACGGAGGAGCTTTTTCGATTGAACGGCGGCCTTGTTAATAGCATAGCCTCTCGCTTTTGTGGCAGGGGCACGGATTTAGACGACCTTGTCGCCTTGGGTAATATGGGGCTCTTAAAGGCCATACGAACCTTTGACGTAAGCAGAAATTGCGCCTTTTCTACCTACGCCGTGCCACTTATTTTCGGGGAAATACGCAGATTTCTGCGTGACGACGGCCCTATAAAGGTATCCCGAAGCCAAAAGCGGCTCGGCGCTATGCTTATGGCAGAGAGGGAAAGGCTTCAGGCAGAGGGAAAGGAAGGTATAAAAATATCCGAGCTTGCAAAAAAATGCAACGTAAGTCCCGAAGAGGCCGCGTCGGCGCTCGATGCATTAGCCCCCATCTCTTCCCTTTCCGAATCGGTATACGGAGACGAGGAGGGAATATCGCTTGAGGGGACGCTATATGACGAGGACGAGAACGAAAGAGTCTTAAACAGAATAGCTATAAGCGCCGCCATAGATAAGCTGCCCGAATTGAAGCGAAAAATCATACTTCTGCGATATTACCGAAACTTCTCTCAGGAGGAAACGGCAAATGCCTTGGGGCTCACACAGGTAAAGGTTTCGCGAGAGGAGAAGAAAATACTCGCCTTTTTCCGTGAAGAGTTGTCAGAATAGACCTTTTTGGCGATATTTTCCCGTTTTTCAAAATATTGTTAAATAACTGTTAACTTTGGCAAAAAGCACTTGATTTTTTTGTATATCGTAGTAAAATATAATTCGAGTTAGCACTCAAAACTCAAGAGTGCTAACAAAGAATGTATTTAAAACCCATAAGGGAATAATGGAGGATTTATATTATGACACTTAAACCACTTGCGGATCGCGTTGTCGTTAAGGCTGTCGAGGCAGAAGAAACAACCAAGACAGGTATTATACTTCCCGGCTCTGCGCAGGAGAAGCCTCAGATTGCAGAGGTTGTTGCTGTAGGTCCCGGAGGAATTGTAGATGGAAAAGAGGTTGTTATGACCGTCAAGGTAGGAGACAAGGTAATCACGAGCAAATATTCGGGCACGGAAGTAAAATGCGACGGCACCGAATACAATATTGTAAAGCAGAGCGACATTCTCGCTATTGTTGAGTAATTGAAAGGAGTATAATTTATGTCAAAGGAAATTCTTTACGGCATTGAGGCGAGAAACGCGCTTCTCCGCGGCGTTGACAAGCTTGCCGACACAGTTAAAATTACAATGGGCCCTAAGGGCAGAAACGTAGTACTCGATAAAAAGTACGGCGCCCCCCTCATCACGAATGACGGCGTTACAATAGCGAAGGAGATCGAGCTTGAGGACGCTGCTGAAAATATGGGCGCTCAGCTTGTACGCGAGGTTGCTACAAAGACGAATGACGCGGCAGGTGACGGTACGACCACCGCTACTCTTCTCGCTCAGTCTCTTATCCGCGAGGGTATGAAGAATATCGCCGCAGGCGCTAACCCGATGGTTTTGCGCAAGGGTATCGCGAAGGCGGTAGACGCGGCTGTAAAGGCTCTCGTCGCTAACTCCAAGAAGGTAAACGGAACTGACGACATCGCTCGCGTAGGTACTATCTCGGCATCAGACGAGGTTATCGGTAACCTTATCGCAGACGCTATGGAAAAGGTAAGCGCTGACGGCGTTATCACGGTTGAAGAGTCCAAGAGCGCTGAAACCTACAGCGAGGTAGTTGAGGGTATGCAGTTTGACCGCGGCTATCTCTCTCCCTATATGGTGACAGATACCGATAAAATGGAAGCCGTTATCGACGACGCTTACATTCTCATCACAGATAAAAAGATTTCCAACATTCAGGAAATTCTTCCCGTGCTTGAGCAGATAGTTCAGGCAGGTAAGAAGCTCGTCATCATCGCTGAGGACGTAGAGGGCGAGGCTCTTACCACTCTCGTGCTCAACAAGCTTCGCGGAACGTTCGTTTGCGTTGCTGTCAAGGCTCCCGGCTTCGGCGACAGAAGAAAGGAAATGCTCCGTGATATCGCTATTCTTACAGGCGGTACTGTAATTACAGAGGAGCTCGGCCTTGAGCTTAAGGACGCTCAGATAGCGCAGCTCGGACGCGCAAGACAGGTTAAAATAAATAAGGAAAACACCATTATAGTTGACGGCGCGGGCGACACGGCTGAAATCAAGGCAAGAGCTGCTCAGATCCGTTCTGCTCTTGAGACAACTACGTCCGAGTTTGACCGTGAAAAGCTTCAGGAGCGTCTCGCTAAGATTGCAGGCGGCGTTGCCGTTATCAAGGTTGGCGCAGCTACAGAAACCGAAATGAAGGAAAAGAAGCTTCGCATCGAGGACGCTCTCAACGCTACAAAGGCGGCTGTTGAAGAGGGTATCGTAGCAGGTGGCGGAACGGCTTACATCAACGTAATAAAGGACGTAGAAAAGCTTCTCGCTGACGCTGAGGGAGACGAAAAGACGGGTATCGCTCTCGTTATTCGCGCATTGGAGGCTCCTATGCGTCAGATAGCGGAGAACGCAGGCTTCGACGGCGGCGTTGTAATCGACAAGATAAAGACAAGCGAAAAGGAAGGCTTCGGCTTTGACGCATACAACGAAAAGTACGTTGATATGCTCGAGGTTGGTATCGTCGATCCTACCAAGGTTACACGCTCAGCGCTTCAGAATGCGGCATCGGTTGCCGCAACGGTTCTTACAACCGAGGCTGTCGTTTCCGAAAAGAAGGAAGAAAATCCCACACCCGCAGCGGCTATGCCCGGCGGCGGAATGGGCGGAATGTATTAATCCGAAATTGAAAAAACCGTTTTATAATTAAATAAAGCATCAAAAGGCGCTTATAACAAGCTTTGATTTGTTATAGGCGCTTTTTCTTTTTGTACCCAAATGAAGTTGCTTTTCTGATAAACTGAATCAGGGAGGAGGAATAGAATGAAGTATAACAAGGAATATGCTAAAAAAATGCTCGATTTTTTCTCATACGGAGACGGAAAGGCGCTCCCGTCTTTTCCCAAATTCGCATTTTCAATAGGCGCTTGCTCATCAGACCTTGAAAAATGGAAGCGGGAAAACGAGGATTTTGCGATGGCGTATGACGAATGTGTAACGCGCCTTTGCGATATGCTGACCGACGGAGCGCTCGTCAAGCGCTTCGACAGCTCTTTTGTTAAATTTCTGCTCTCCTCCAAGTACGGCTTTTCCGACGGCAAGGAAAATTCGGCAGACGACACGCCGTTTGAGGTGAAAATAACCGTTTTGGGCGGAGATGGAAAGGACGAGGCCGATGGAAATTAAAATTACCGATAAGCAGGAAAAATTCATTTCTGCAAAAGCGACGGAGGTGCTTTTCGGGGGCGCTGCGGGCGGCGGCAAGTCCTACGGTCAGTTAGTAGACGCGTTTCTCTACGCGCTGAAATATCCGAAATCAAAGCAGCTTATTTTAAGGCGCACCTTTGCCGAGCTTGAAAAATCGCTTATCCGTGTCAGTCTTTCTCTTTTTCCACGCGAAATTTACACCTATAATTCTACCTGCCACTCGGGAAAATTCAAAAACGGAAGCATACTTGATTTTGGCTACTGTGCTACCGAAAACGACGTTTTTCAATATCAGAGCGCGGAGTATGACACTGTTCGATTTGACGAGCTTACGCATTTTACCGAATTTCAGTATTTATATCTTATATCTCGGGTACGAGGGGCAAACAGCAATCCCAAGCAGATAAAATCCTCGACCAATCCCGGAGGTATAGGGCATATGTGGGTGAAATCGCGCTTTGTCGATCCCGCGCCGCCAAACACGGTTTTTTTAGCTGAGGACGGAAGCCAACGGGTTTTTATTCCGTCAAAAATAGACGACAATCTCTTTCTTACCAAAAGCGATCCCGATTACAAGAAAAGACTCCTTTCGCTTCCCGAATCACAGAAGAAGGCACTCCTTTACGGAGATTGGAACATTTTTGAGGGTCAGTACTTTTCTGAATTTGATTATGAAAAGCACACCTGCGTGCCCTTCCCTATTCCAAAGGAATGGAGAAAGTACCGTACGATAGACTACGGACTCGACAGGCTCGCCTGTCTGTGGATAGCCATAGACAGCGACAGAAACGCTTACGTTTACCGAGAGCTTTGCGAAAGCAATTTAATGATAAGCGACGCGGCGAAAAAAATAATAGAGGCTACTCCCGCAAGCGAAAGCATTTACGCTACCTTAGCCCCTCCCGATTTGTGGAGTAGAAGTCAGGAAAGCGGCAGAAGCAAGGCTCTTATTTTCTCGGAAAACGGGCTCTATTTTACGAGGACCTCAAATGATCGCGAAACAGGCTGGCTTTCTGTAAAGGAGCTTTTGAAAAGCGACTGCGAGGGGCATTCGCGCCTGAAAATCTTCAGAAGCTGCACCGAGATAATAAGGTGCCTGCCGATGCTCCAGATAGACGCTCAAAGACCTACAGACACCTCAAACGAGCCGCACGAAATAACGCACGCCCCCGATGCGTTAAGAGGCTTCGCAATTTTTTACTCAAGACCTAACGAGCCCGAAAAAAGCCTTACGCGAACGCTCTGGAGCTCTGATATGTGGCAGGACTATTACGCGGCAAGCGAGGAAGAAAAAATTTATTTGAAAAAGAAATACGGAGAACCATTATGAAAATTGTAACAAGCGAAAACAGGCTTGCCTATTTCGACGCCCTGTTCGAAAGCGCTAAAAACGCGAGTCTCTCTCTTACAGAGGCGAACGAGAAAAATATGGCTCAATACAGAGGCAGTGACAGTATTGACGGCTCAAGCGAAAGGGCAAGCGCGATAAGAAACATAACGTATGAGCTGATAGAAGCTCAGGTTTCCTCAAACATTCCCGCGCCAAAGGTAGAAGCAAGGGAATACAGTGAGAAAAAGGACAGAAACGCAAAGTCGATAGAAAAGCTCTGCGTTCAGATGCACGATCTGCTCCCATTTGAAAAAATGAACGATATGGACGAGCGATATACCTATATATATGGCTCAAGTATCTGGTTTGTCGAATGGGACAACACCTTGGGAACGCATAACGAAAAGGGCGGTGTAAAAATTTCGCTTATCAACCCCTGCGACTTTTTTCCTCAGCCGAACATATGCAATATAGACGAAATGGAATACTGCTTTGTACGCTTTCACACCACGAAAAGCGAGCTTATAAGAAGATACGGAATATCCGAAAGCGAGGCGGAAAAGGCAGAGACCGAGGATGAGAACGAAATAAGCGAGGGCGAGGACACCGTCGCTTTAATTCACTGCTTTTACAGAAACGATGAAAACGCGATATGCGAATTTGCCTGGTCGGGCGACGTCGTGCTTCTTGATATAGAGGATTTCTACAGACGAAAAAGATATACCTGTAAAAAATGCGCGAGAGAACGCGCTCTCTGCGAATGCTCGCAGGGAATGTTCATTTCGGAAAATATTGACTTTGAAGAGCTGGACGAGGACATCGTACGCAGTGACGGAAGCGTAATATGCGCAAAAACACCGAGAATGAACGCTATAGGCGAGCTTCTTTCAAAAAACGGAATTCCCTGCAAGGAAAACGAGCTTTCAAGAGTTGAAATGCAGAATACAAGGCTTCCCTATTACGTACCCAAGCATTTTCCCATAGTCATAAGGAAAAATACGTCGAAGGACGGCTCTGTTTTCGGTCAGAGCGACTGCGAATTTATAAGGCCTCAGCAACAGCAGATAAACAAGCTCGAAAGCAGAATTATGCAAAAGCTTCTTCGCGCAGGCATTACCCCCATAGTTCCTGAGGACGCGCAGTTCGCGCTTAACAACAGCGTTTTCGGGCAGGTGGTAAAGCTTAAGCCGGGAGAAAGCGTCGGAATGTACGGCACAATAGATACGACACCTTCAATATCTCAGGACGTCCTTCAATCCGACAGGCTCTACGAGCACGCAAAGAGAATTATCGGTATTTCGGACACCTATATAGGGCTGAGCGACGATTCCGCGCTTTCGGGAAGAGCAAAGCAATTGCAGGTTGAGCAGGCGGCAGGCAGACTTGAATCCAAGCGCAGAATGAAGCATTCCGCCTACGCCGACATAGACCGTCTCATATTTGAATACTGTCTCGCGTATGCGGACGAGCCTAAAATGATAGCCTACAAGGACGCCTACGGAAGAACTCACAACGCCGAATTCAATCGCTATGATTTTATAGAATTCGATACTAAAAGCGGCAGCTATTATTATGACGACGCCTATCTGTTCTCTATTGATATGAACGGCAGCGTAGAGCAGCAGAGAGAGGTGCTTTGGGAGAAAAATCTTGAAAACCTTAAGGCAGGCACTCTCGGAGACCCCTCGCAAACGATAACGCTTCTGCGCTATTGGCAGAATCAAGAGCGAGCGCATTATCCTCACGCAAGAGAAAACGTGGAGTATTTCCGTTCTCTGCTTGAGGAAAATCCAAACAACAATACAGTCAGCGAAACGGAGGAATAAAATGTCAGATAATACAAACGTGACCTTAGAGGATTTTATCAAAAAATACAATGAGTCAAAGAAGAAATCCCGAAAAACGTATTCCGAGTGGTTAAGCGAGCAGGGAGATATGACCGAAATAAACTACTCTGACGCCATAAAGGACGCGCAAATTGAATATGACCGCGCAAGGTCGGGCTACGGACGGACGGGCGAGCTTTTATCGCAAAGAGGTCTGAATGGCAGTGGGTACGCGTCTTTTCTGGATTCAAATGCGTATTCAGAGCTTCAGAATTCCAAGCGAGAGGCAGAAAAGGCGAGAAAAACGGCGCAAATCAAGAATAAAAGCGCCTATGCAAGCTATTTACAGGACCTTGACTCCGCGCAAGTGAAGGCGCTCGACAGTATTCATAAATACGGCGCAGGTGACTACGACACCTCATATAAGCTCGCTATACTCTCGGGGCTTGACGAGGAAGCTGCTAAGCACGTAGCAGATTTAGGCGTTGCTATAGGCGCGGGAAGTAAAAAGGTAAGCGTAAGCACAAAGCGTGCGCTAATATCCGAATTGATGAAAAAGCGTCTTACGGGTGATAAAGCGCAGGCCTTCCTCAAAGCCTGCGGGCTTAGCGAGGAGGAGGCTAAAGTTATCTCAGAGGCGGCAGAAAAAGCTATGTACGGAAAATCCTCTTCTTCAGACTTAAGCTTTTTTAATTAAGCTTAATCTTTGTCCCCATTTCAAGTTACATTTCTGCTACACTTTAGCTGTAGCCGGAAAGGAGGATACGTTATGAAGGATTATAATAAGCAGAATAACCCTTACGCGACAAACAAGGGTGGGAAAATAAATTCCCCCAAGACACAGACAGACGAGCCTAAAGCAACTGTCACAAAAAAGCAGAATGACCTTCGCGTAAAGTAATCTATGTGACGTTGATTTCGTCCTTGACGAAATTAACTGCGCTGACCTGTGTCATCGCGAAGAAAATTCGGAAAGGAAAACGTAAAAATGCAGGACAATTATAACAATCCCGTAGAGGATAACAATGATGCTCTCTATCCCGAAAATGTAAACAATGATTTACAAGGCGATCGAGACGGCACAGAGGAGTCCGTATCAGACAACTCATGTATAGACGAGCCGTCAATCAATTCGAAGGACAAAGCGACAAAGAGCGAGACTGAAGAGGTACAAACGGAAATTGATTATTCCGTTATTGCCGCTGAGGATCTTTCGGAAATAAAAAAGCTTTTTCCCGAATTTTCCGAGCTTCGGGATATAAGAGAGCTTACTAATGCTACGCGCTTCGCTGAATTAAGAGACGCGGGGCTGTCGGTCAGCGAAGCGCTGGCGGCGACAAATATGGACCGAATGATAAGCTCTTTGGCAAAGCGAATAGCGCGACAGGATACGAAATCACATCTGAGAAGCGCTGTCCCCAGCGCAAGCGCCCTTCAGAAAAACAGAATGAGCGCAGAAGAATTACATTCGGCAAGAGAGCTTTTCGGAAGCTTAAGCGACCGAGAGCTTGAGAATCTTTATAAAAGAGCAACATCATAAGAAAAAAGAAAGGAAATTCAATATGTTCAGACTTGTAAAAATTTTAAACGGGAGAACAAATCAGGGCGAGCCTATAAAGCTCCCCTCAACTGCGGGAGAAAGCTATTTCTACGGCGAGGCTCTCTCATTGAGCGCGGGTAAGCTCACAAAGTGCGCCCCGACTGCAAAGCCCGATTTTATATGCTGCGAGGACTATACATCTCCCGACGCCGACAATCGCGCTGTCACGGTAGAGCCTGTCTCTGCCGAAATGATTTTCGAAGTACCCGTCAGCGCATCTCCCGCGTCACTTGTAGCGGGAAACAAGGTCACCCTTCATACAGACGCCTTAAGCGTAACGGCAACGGTAACTAACGGCGTTGCAACCGTAATAGATACCTGCGGCGCGAAAGAAGCGGGCGACAGGATACAGGTATCCTTCAAATAATGAAATAAAAGAAAGGAAAACAAAAAAATGTCAATTGTATATTCTAAAAGCAGCGGCTTGAACAATGCGCAGATAGGCAAGCTCGAGACACCGATTAAAATGGTAATCGAGCACGAAAGCGACCTTCAGACGAAGAAGGGCGGCATCTGCGACTGGCTTTTCAACATAGAAAAATCCAACAAGTTCGGAGAGACCATAGTGGGTCAGAATGAGTTTGACGTATTTGCGGCGACAGAGGAAGGCGCAGGCGCGGAAAACGACGATATGCAGGAAACCTACAAGAAGTTTATAGAGCATATCCAGTTTATGAAGGAATTTACCGTAACTGCGCAGATGATGGAGGACGCAAATTACGGAGTAGCGGCTGACGCTAAGCGCAGAGCAGAAAACTTTACGCGCGCCTACTACAAGACTATGCACAAGATATGCGAATACGCGCTCTCAAACGGAACAAAAACGAAGGGCACTTTCGCAAAGGCTAATCTTGACCTCACCGCGCCCGACGGACTCGCTCTCTTCGCAAGCGCTCATAAGTGGGGCGGCAAGAAGGCGAGCGGCACTCAGTCCAACTTCTTCTACGGAGATATTTTCTCCTCGGGCGCGTCAGACGCGAGAAAGTCAAGCACCGAAGCGTTCGAGGCAGCCCTTTCCGAGCTTTCCTCAAAAATCCGTAATATGAAGGACGAAAACGGCGACGTTCTCGGCTACACGGCGGACACCATAATTCTTCCCGGCAACAGACCGCTCGCGGAAACTATCGCTAAGAAGGTATGCGGCTCGGAGGGCGCGCTCGGAAACGGCTACAACGATATAAACCTTCAGTATGGAAACTGGAATATAGTTGTTATGCCCAACTGGCAGACAAGCGACGACAGAGTTATGATAATGTCGGGCGAGGCAAACAAGAATCTCTGCGGAAATATGTTCTTCAACCGTGTTCCCCTCACAGTTTCCAACTGGGTAGACAATCATACGGGTAACTATATCTGGAACGGAAGATGCCGCTTCGGCGTAGGCTTCGGCACGTATAAGCATATTCTGCTTGCCGTTGACTCTGCAAGCGCCGTTACAGGCGCTACTGCCCTTTAAACAATTTTTCCTTTATTCGTCCGAAAGAATGTAAACTTAAGTGTACATATCACTATAAAAAATGAAAGCAGGCGGGCTTGCCGCAATAATTCTTTCGGCGGGGGCTGTCGCGCATAGCGTGTGGCAGCCCCATAGGAAAAACAAAAAGGAAGGAGAAAAAGCTATGACAATAAAAGAACTGAAAACGGCTACGGCGGGACTCGGATTTGAAGACAATCTTGACAGCTCGAGCCGTTTTTATTCTGCCGCGAACAGGGCGCTGTATGCGGCAAACAGAATACGGCCTAAAGAAAAAACGTATAAAATAGAGCATAATCCTATAGGCGAGCTCAAGCCCGAAATTTATATTGGCAGCGAGGGATACAGCTCTTACCCAATAAAATTCGAGGATTTTCTCTGCTTCGCGCCGTCGCCCGTTTCAAGGGACGGCAAAAACCTTATTTTCGGACAGGACTATTTTATCGAGGACGGAACAGAAGAAAGGGAAAAGATATTGTTCTTAAAAACCGACGCAAGAGGCGACTACAGGATACTGTATTACCGACGTCTTACGCCGATAAGCGATGAGAATGAAAACGCAAAAATAGATCTTGACGAAGATATCTGTCAGATTCTTCCCCTTCTCATCGCCTCTTACGTATGGTTAGACGACGAGGAGGAGAAGTCGGCTATCTACAGAAATCTTTTTTATTCCGAAGCCTCTCAGATAAAGGACTTCGGCGGAAACGGAGAGAGCAAGGGCTCGAAATATCATCTTGACGGAGGGTGGGACAGCTAATGTCAAAGACAAAAGGAAGAACCGAATACAGCAGACATTACAACAGCTTTCTCGGCTTGAATCTATCCGAAAATCCGAGCAAAATAAGCGAAATGCGACTCTCCGACATAGAAAATATGTACCGAGATTACTACGGTAACGACGGCGCGGCGCTTGAAACGGTACCCGGCTACAGAAGGCTATATTCCTTTTCCGACCAAAAAAATTTGAGGAAAATAAACGCAATCTTCCACTACACTCCTCAAAATGAAGACAGAGCATACGTTCTCGTTCACGCGGGAAAAAGTCTTTACGTCTTTCCTCTCGACGAGAAGGATTCCCTCTCCTCCGTTAAGCTTATACCGCTTTCGTCGGAGGACGGAGAAATTATAAGCGAAGCTCCTCTCTGTGACGGAAAAAGTATGTTTTTTGAGTTTGGTGGGAAGGTTTATATCCTTGACGGCAAGGATTACTTCTGTTTTGACGGCGCGCTTTTGAGGTCAGTCAGAGACTCTGCCTATATACCTACAACCTATTCGGACGGAGAAGCGTATGAGCAGAAAAACCTGCTCTCTGAAAATTTTTACTGCAAATATCACCTGTCAAGCAACTTAGATGAGCTGACAAAGCACATAGAAGAAACCGAAGGACTCGTTTACAGAATAACGGGCGAGGACTCCTGCTGCGTCGAGGGCGTAAGCTCATCGCAAACAAAGCTTTACATTCCAAGCTGTACGGTGATAAATGGAAAAATATACACTGTAAAATCCATAGCGCCCTATGCCTTCAGCAGAAACACGTCTATACAGCAGATAAGGCTGTCTGACGGAATAAAGGAAATAGGCTACGGCGCATTTTATTACTGTAGCTCACTCAAAAAAGCGTATCTTCCCGCAAGTCTTGAAAGTCTGGGCAGAGGCGCTTTTATGTGCTGCTCTTCTCTTAGTGAAGTATGCATCGGATATAAAATAAGCTCTATTCCTATGTACTGCTTTCATCAGACAGCTATCACAAAAATAAACTATATGGGCACGAGCGAGCAGTGGTCGGAAATGAGCATAGAGGACTGCAATTCCTCTTTAAAGAACTGCAGCACGATAAGCTACGGCTATCGCGACAGAAGCGGAAGCTTCATTTTGTATATAAATGAGAAATGCGAAGAGCTGCTTTCGGTAACGCTTGACGGAGTTGCGATAGACAAAAAGTCCCCCGAGCTTAACTATTCTCTGAAAACGGAGGAGGGCCTTATTTCATCTATCGTAATAAACACGTCCGACTACGCAAAAATAAGCGGTAAAACGCTTATTCTGAAAGGAAAGTCGCCCACACCGTCTGCCGACAGGGGCGAAAGCGTATGTAAGGAATATCCCGATTACGCAAAAAGCGCTTATGACGTAATAGCTAACTGTACGGTAAGCGCAATATTCGACGGAAGAATTTTCTTTTCGGGCAATCCGAGCTTCCCTGCCTGCGTTTTTTATTCTTCGAGAGACACAAACGGATTAAACGTTCCCGAATATATAGGCGCTCTTAACTATTTTACCGTAGGTCGAGGCGACTCAGCCGTTTCCTATATGCTGTCAAGCGGCGAAAGTCTTATCATCTTTAAAGAGGACAGTGAAAAAGGCGGGGTATATATCCACACACCCTCTGATACGTCGTATCATCTCGTGCCGAGAATTTATCCGTGCATATATTCTATAAGCGGCGTCGGCGCGCTTGGTCGAGCCTATAATTTCTATGACGACACGGTCTTTCTCTCCGACAGAGGCTTAGACGCGCTATCAAAGAGATATCTCAACTCGGAATACAGTATAGAGCATCGCTCTTCAAATATTGACCTTGCGCTTTTGAAAAGCGGTCTAAAAAACGCGCTTCTCTGCCGCTGGCTCGGATATTTATGCATCGTAATAGGCGAGGACATATTTTTAGCGGACAGCAGGCGCACCTTCAGGCACGAAAACGGAGATATGCAGTACGAGTGGTACAGGCTAAAGGGCGTAGGAACATATCTCGGACAGTACGTAAAATATTTCTACTGCGCTTTGCCCGCTTCTCTTACTAATACGTGCGTCTTGTACGACGGAATATATTTACCTATTGAGGAAAGGACAGACGGAGGCGTTTGCGACAGCAAATCGGTTCTCAGCTCTATATGCTATGAGGACAAGGAAAATCGCTATGAAGCTAGTATGACTCTCGTATATTATACTATAGAATATGATGAGCAAAATGTGCCTCACTGCTATATTTGCGACACAGACGGAGAAATGACGGGCGGTCTTTATTACCCCGTATGTGAAGTAAGAAACATAAACGAGGTCCTGTTTTTCGGCACGGAATGCGGAGATTTATGCTGCTTCAATACCGACATGCGCGACGAAACGGGAAACATAGACAGTAAATACTATAATTTCGACTGCCGTCGCTACACAAGCTCGCTCACCACCGCGTCAGACAACTGCTCTGTTCCCCATCTGACAAAAACCACGGTAAAGCGCTCGCTCTGCGCGCACCTCAAAACCTTCGGCGGCGGAAAAATAAAAATAGACGTCCGAACCGACAGAGTGGGCTGGATGGACGTAGGAAGCCCTCAAAGCAACGTTTTCGGCTTTGACGACGTTGAGTTTGACAGCTTCTCTTTTAATACGGCGCAGCGCATAACCATTCCCCTCTCGGAAAAGGAAAAGCGCTGGACAGAAAAGCAATATCGGATATTTTCCGATGAATACAAGCGACCCTTCGGGATTTTCAGTATGTCATACCGTTACCGAGTCGCAGGAAGGATAAAAGAATGAAGATAAATAAAATAAGCAATTCAGAATTTGATGAGGGCAGCATTTCTTCTCTGCCCATAAGACCGAACCGTATGTCAAAATACGGAGACGGTGGGATGTCGGCGTCCGAGCTGAAGGCTGCGTTTGACAAAAACACCGAGCTTTTGAAGGAAAAAATAAATTCTTTAATTGACGCTCTGTACAATTCCGACACAGACCTGAGTGTAGCCGCGGATATAAGCACGGGAATAGAAGAGCTTCCCACCTTAAAGGACGTCTTTGAAAGTATTGAGGACGGAACGCTTGCCGCAAAAATAAAGCTGACCGACGAATACAATCTCTTGAATTTTGCCACAAAGGTAATGAGCTTCCTCTTTCCCGAAAGAGCTATTGAGTTCATTAAGGTAAAAAAGATAAACGGCGCGTATACGCTTCCTGACGCCCCCTACGCAGGACACGAGGAGGGCATATATCTCGTTCCGTCTAACGCTTCTCTCACTCTTTTCAACAGTTACGTATGGAGTGGAAGCAGGTGGGAGCTTTGGAGCTCTGGCTCGCTTGAGGGATATTTTGCCTCTCTTTCGGAATATATAGAGGAGCTTTCAAGTAGCAAGGCGGACAGGTCTTCAATAGTCGAGCTTCAAAGAACAAAGGCAGACTTATCGGATTTATATGAGCTTGCGGATATGTTTTCCGCCTCATACAGCGGCTCGCCGTTTACGTACAGAGGAAACCTATCCCGTCTTAACACGGATTCAGAGGTAGAGTACAATCGCATATATTTATTATGCTGCGAGGGCGAGGAGGACCACGGGTACTGGTGTTACTTTAACGGCTATAGCTGGGTAAAGGGCGGAAAGTATTTAGCCGACGCGCAAAATACTGCCGTTATAAGTATGTATCAGACGTTGCCCGTACAAAGCCGTTCCGTAAAGGCTTTTGTAGACACCTGCGTAATACAGGCGCTCAGTCAGTTCACGGACAACTGCATTGGTGACGTTAATGTCTTCGACGACTCGGCGATATCGAAGGGATATATAAACGCAAGCGGAGCATTTGTTGAGAACGAGTCATATATAACCACAGACTATATAAACGCGATGGCGGCGCTCCGAGTATATTGCTCAAGATGCTATATGGGAAAGGACGGCTCGGAATGGAAGCCTATTTCCTACTGCCTCTATGACGCAAACAAGAATTATATATCAGGCTCGGCGCAATACAGCTCATCGGGGCTTGAATGCAGCGTGCCGATATTGCATTCTGTCTATAGCGGCATAAGATATATAAGACTTTCCTTTAGTCTTAATTCCTATGAAAATTCTACCCGACATATGATAGAATACGGAAACTCGGCAAGCGAATATTCGCCCTTCTACGATTTTAAGCTCTCTCTTGACAGTAAAATGAACGAGAAAAGCGAAAAGCCCGTAAAAAACAGTGTGCTGACAAAGTACATAAACGAAAGGACAAATCGCATACAGTGGCTCTTTGGCGGCGCCGACTCGTATCCGAAATTTGACACGCAGAATAACAAGCTGATTTTTAACCCGAAAAAATCAGAAGAGGAATGCGGACTTCTCTTAAACGGAGATTATTATCGCTTTGAAAAGGGAAAAAGCCTTGAAATAGACATCTCGCCCGCCGTAACGCTCGACAAGAACGGGCTGGAATGTGACATAGGAAAAATATGCATAGACGTCGAAAATCTCAAGACTGTGACAAAGGACACCTGCGCGAATTTAGGCTTCGCCTTCTCTGTTCACGGCGCAAACGCCGCGCTGCCAAGCAGAGAGTACGTTCCGATAGGTACCTTCAGAAGAAGCTCGGAGGGCTTCTCGGCATTTATGGAATGTCCGTTCTATATTGACAACAAATTGCTTGGTGTCACCTATAGCGCAGAGGAAATAGAGTCAAAGCTTCCGTCAAAGCCTGAGGACAGTGAGGAAATTATCTCACGGGCCGCTGCAATAAAGGCAGAGCTTGACGAGGTGACCGAGGACGACAGTATACGCTTTGCCGTCGCCTTTCTTTCCGACAATGCAAACACAAAAAAGGCGCTTGCTCTGTGTCGCAAAATTTCCGAAAGCTATAATATACCCTTTCTTTCGCTCTGCGGAATGGGAAATGACCCCGAAGGACTTAATGAATTGGCAAAGGCTGAAAGCTCTGTGCCTCTGCTCGTAACGATGGGAGACGGCGATTATGGCGCGCAGAACGGCAGTCTCGGAACGCTTTCAACAGGCAAAGGAATTCTTCCCTCAAGCGACTATATTTCGCCAAAGGAATACAAGAGATGGACCTCAAGCCTTAAGGGCGACTATCCCGTTCGCTACGATTACGAAAACCCCAACCACTCATATTTCTACACCGATTTCGAGGACGCCTGTATCCGTGTCGTATTTTTAAATACCGCAGACATTCCCACTATGACCAAGACCCTCAGCGCAGGGACTGCTTACACCGACAGAGACGGAAACAGTCAGACGCTGGAGAATGACCTTGAGACAATGAAATACGAGAGCCAGACAACTCGCTCCATTTTAGGTCCTCAGTTCAACTTTCTTATGTCGGAATGCCTTGATTTCAGAAGCAAGAATAATCCTAAGGAATGGGCTGTAATAACCGTACAGTGCGCGCCCCCAAGCGACTGGACAAGCGAAGGCTTTTCCGAAAAATACATGACTGACAACGGCATCTATCTTGAGCGTGTAATAAAGGGATATAACACGTCTACAAGCTGCGGTATGTATAATGGCGGAGATTTCTACTGCAATAAAAGCACCTCGTTTATAGCTCGCGGCGGTCAGGTTATAGCGTGCCTTTATTCCGGCTATGAAAAAGACGCGGAAACAGTACAGGAGAACATACAGAGAATAGCCTGCAAGGGCTCTGCTCTCGTGAGCGAGGATAGTGGCAACGAGGCTATAATATGCGAGATAATCAGCATCAGCAGAAAAAAAGGCAGACTTGATATTCTGCGCGCAGGCGCGGGCGAAAGCCGAAGCTATAGCTTCACCCCCTCGACCCTGGTAACGAGAAAGGACACGGAAGTTATTTATAAATACACGGCGTCCAGCTCGGCAAATCTGAAAACAGGCTCAACCTATATCTCTGATTCCTATTATATAAACAGCGACGGGAATCCCTCTCTTTCCATTTACGTACCGAAGGATATAGATTATGATTTCAAGGCAAGAGTCGTACTCGGTCAGACACCCGATCTTCTTGCGTTAGATTATCCCGAGGGTATAAAATTTACGGGGGACGACATATCGCTCTCCTATTTTTATCCACAGAGATATCGCAGATATACGATAGATTTCTGGTATGACGGTTATATAAACGCGCACGTACGGTCCATAGAGTCACATGAAACAATGGAGGTATAAAAAATGAATTATTGTAAGCTTATAAGCGATAACAAGATAGAAATGCTTAAAAACGACGTTCTTATCATTGACGGAAGGGCATATATAAATCCTTCGCAAGAGAGACTTAAAGCGCAGGGCTACAAGCCTCTGCTTTCCGAGGATGAGCCCGAATACGACAAGGAAAATGAATTTTTAGAGCGCATCTACACGCAGACGGAGGACAGCGTAATTGAGTCCTTCATCATAAGAAAAAGGAGTGGAAGCTATGAAAATTCTTCTCTTTAAGGACGGAAGCGGAATTTGCAAAGCACGGGAAGGAATCCCGCTTGATCTTCTCACCTCTATAGAATTTTTGGGTGACTCAAGCGCTCTGCGATTTTCCGTTAATTCAAGCGAGGGCGAGCGCTTCTTCTCTATTTCAAATTCGGTGGCGATGCTCAGCAAGGGCGCTTTTTCGGAGGGAATAAACAAAATAACCGTATATGGAAAAAATAAGATCTGGAAATGCGAAAGCCTCAGCTTAAATAATAATATACTTACCCCCTGTGGCTGCGACTCTACAGAACAGATAGCCTTTTTTAAAAGCGAATATGAAAGGCTGACTAAAAGGCTTTCCCTATGCGAAGCGAGGCTCTCAGAGCTTTCGCGAGCAATAGAGGGCAACAAACTATTCAAATAATAAGCTAAAGGAGACATAAAATGAAAAGAATTATACTCTTAACAGTTACAGTACTTACCCTTTTCGTCTGCAGCTTCGCCTTCAAGACGCTTGCGTCAGAGCTGCCTGACGCAGAGACGGTTGTAAATGAAAGTTTACAAAGCATAGATGAAGGCGGGCAAAATCCCCCTGTTTCCGAAATGATTCTTGACTACGTAAGAAGCTACACGTCGGAAATCTTCTGCTCTCTCACCTTTATAGGCTCGCTTATAACCGCGTTTCTTTATAAAAAAGGCCTTCTGCCTACCTTGAGCGAGGGAATAAACAGAATATATTCCATAACGGCAAAATCAAAAGAAATATCCGAATCGCTTCAGAAAAAGAGCGACGAGCGCATAGAGAGCTTTCTTAATTCCTCTCTGCCCTTTCTTGAAAAGGCAGGAGAGCTTACCGAGTACGCGGAAGCCTTGAGGCAGAATTCTCTTGAGATGAAGGACGAGCTTCAAAGAGAAAAGGCAGAGCGCGCAGCTCTCAGTCAGGTGCTCGCAGGGCAAACCGAGCTGCTATACGGCGTATTTATGAGCGCTAATATACCCGAATTTCAAAAGGAACAGCTGGCGCAAAAATATAACTCTATCCAAGCGATAATAAAGGCTTCGGCTTCGGGGGACGGCAATGCGGACAAATAAAAAAAGCTTTATCCTTCACACGATGGGAATGATTTTCTGTATTCTTCCCCCCACTCTTGCGACCTTGGAGTATTTTCCCATATGGGTATCAGAGGGCGGAGAAGCAATGGTTTCGGCGCTTACGGTAATTCTTTTACTCTTATGCGCCATTCCATTGAAAAGGCATATAGCGAAATTCTTTAAATCCCCGTCGGCGTGGGTAATATGGCTCCTCATCTACGTGCTTTTTTCCCTTCTCGGAAAAATTTCAGATGATATAAGCGCCATAGCGCTCGTCGCTTTTCCCTTTAATTTTTTGGGCGCTCTGCTTTTCAAGCTATCGGAAAGGTATAAGAGTGAACGAGATTAAGCTCTTTTGGTAAAACAGAAATAAAAGGTCTGCGCGGCTCAGACGTCAAATCGCCTGAGCCGTATCATATTAAAAAGGTAAAGGAGACATAAAATGCAAGAAAATTTTGATTTTGCGACTCTCGGTGAAAGCAACCGAGCAAACAAAGTTAAAAAAACGGTAAACGGCTTTATAGGAAATATGGGCATTATAATAGCCGCCATGACGCTTTTCTGCGCGGCGGCTGTGTTCTTTATGGATATTTCACTCGCTTCTTTCGTTACCGCGAGCTTCTCTTTATCCTTCGTCGTTCTTCTTTTCTGCGCCTATACGATATATTTTTCGTTAGCCGATACGGGTATGCGCGCGGCAATGTCGGACAAATCTTATATTAAGGCAAAGGAAGAATATGAAGCGCTTAAAAGCGAGCTGAGGAAAAGCGGGAGGCTTGAATACCTGAATGATTTTTGCCATCAATACGTAAAAAATGAGCTTGTAAGCGCAAAAAAAGAGCTGCTTCTCTCAGGTGGAATTTCATATTCCGATTTTTGCGAAAAATACAGTGGCAAGGACAAAAGCGCTCTGCCGCGAGAGCTTGGAAGAAAGGCAAAAAGGGCTATTCTCTCAGCCAACAGAATAAAGCCCATACACCTCACCCCCGATATGCTTTTATCGGTAGGACGTAACGTATCTGAGCGCAGAGCTCTGCGTAAAAATCCCGAAAGGACTCGTTTTTTCTCGGCGCTTCGCGCCCTTATCCCCACCACTGTTACGTCCTTTTTCGCCGTTTCAATCGTATGCAGCGTAATACAGGAGCCAAGCTCGTCTGTTATTATTGAATGTCTTATAAAGCTCTTCACTCTTGTCTGGAACGGAAGCAAGGGCTTTTTGATGGGATATAACAACGTTGCGCTGGATACGACTGCTTACCTGTGCGACTGCTCGGATATTCTCACCCGTTTTTCTGCGTACGCCGATAAAGCGGAAGCCATTAAGCAAGGACCGAGCGAAAACGACTGAATATAAAAAACAAGGCTGTCTCAAGCTTTTTTGTCTTGAGGCAGCCCCTTTTATGTATTTTCGGTTTTCAAAGCATCAATACTGCTTATTTAAAATTTCTATCAATCTTTTTTCGCGTACGTACGCCTGCTTCATTTCATTTACAGGATCTATAAAGCCGTGAGCTTTTGCCCTTGCGTACCATTCTCTTGCCCTGCCGATATCCTTCGGCAGACCGTCCTCAAACTCAAAATGACAGCCGAGCAAAAATTCTGCCTTTCCGTGTCCCAGCCTCGCCGCCGCGACTCGCAGACGTATGGCTTCCTCAACGTCTCCGCGCCTGTATGCCGCGCAGGACGAAGAATAAAGTCTTTGAGCGAATTTATCACTCTTTCTCTTTTTCATCTGCATAAGAACGGCTTCAGCCTGCTTTTCAAAGCCGCCATCCCTCGATTCGTTTAAAAGCTCCTCTGCTCTCTTGAAATCGACGTTTACTCCGCCACCCTGCTTATAGCATATTCCCAGATTGTACTTTGCGGCGGCGCTTCCGTCCTCGGCGGCAGACTTATAATAATATACTGCTCGCTTCATATCTTTTTTGCAGCCTATGCCCATCTGATAGCAATATCCTAAATTGCACGCAGAGCCTCTGTGTCCCATATCTGCCGCTGACTCGTAAAGCGAGAGCGCCTTTTCATAGTCGCCTGCGTTCTGCGCCTCTAACGCCTCGTTGAAGGTCTGCGCAAATTTGTCGAAAATCTTATTTATCTTTATAACAGCCGCAGGATATGCCTGTAATGCCGATTTCTGATAAAGCCGTACCGCGCGTGGAACATCACGCTCGGCTATATCACCGTTAAAATAGCAGTCGGCTAAAATGTATATCGCCCTCGCGTCTCCCAAATCGGCAGCCTGCGTATAGTATTGTAAACATTTGTTGTCGTCCTTCAAAACGCCCTTGCCCTCTCGGTATGCGTTGCCCAACGCGATAATAGCGTCTGCATTTTTGCTCTCTGCTGCTCTCTGATACCACTCGACAGCAGCTTCGTCATTCCGCTCAACGCCCATTCCCTGAGCGTAATAAAGCCCTGCGCGATACTGCGCTCTCGCATTTTTTAATTCTGCCGACATCAAAAACAGATTAAAGGCAAGCTCAAGCTCACTCTTCTCTTCAGCCTCTACGGCAAGCTCGAAAATCAAAGCCCCGTAATCCAAGTATTCTATATCCACGGGCTCTTCCGCCTTTACCCTTGAAAGCGCGGAGGCTAATTTTTTATTCTTTTTTCCCTCGCGCATCGCTCTTTGCAGATAATACTTGGCGTAGGAATCCTTCTTTTCGACGCCCTTTCCGAAGAAATAAATTTCAGCGAGGGCTGACATAGCGCGGGCATCGCCGCCTTTTTCCGCCTTTTTATACCAGAAAAGAGCCGTTTCAGATGACTGTGAAGAAAGCGCGCCCGTCTCATAAAGCGAAGCCAGCTCTACCATGGCGTCGGAGTTTCCAAGCACGGCGGCAACACGTAAGCGATAAATCGCTTCCCGTCTGATATCGGGCTCCTGTATTTTTCTGTCGGCGACACATCTGTAATAGGCGTAAGAGGCATCGCTTACTCCTTTTTGCGCTGCCCTTGCGTAATTTTCAAGCGCGCCCGACACCGACGCCTTTACACCTCTGCCCCATTCAAGGCACTCGCCGTAATGATATGCGCCGAGAGGGCTTCCCTCGTCGGCGGTTATTCTGAATTTTGAAGCAGCCTCGGAAAAGCGCTTTTTCTTTTCGGCAGTAAGCGCGCCGAAATAGAGCTTATCAAGCTCATCGCTTGTGAAAGTATAAACGGAAAAGCAGAAGGGACACTCTACCCCGTGCTCACTCAATTTAAAATTCCTTCCGCATTTTTTACACTTCATTGTTTTTCTCCTAAATCAATTAATCTATATATTTTTTCTCGTACATAACGTCTATTCCGTCAGCGACAGCTCTCGCAAGCGCGCTTTGCCATTCTTCGTCTATCAGCTGCATAGCGTCGCTTCTGTCGGTAATAAAGCCCATCTCAAAGAGCAAGGTCGGCATACTGTCGGTCTTTAAAACCGCATAGTCGTCGTCTCGCTTCACTCTGCATTCTCGCGTGTCGGGATACACTTCCATTCCCTCAGTAACTGAGCTTTTAAGTATCTCTGCAAATTCCTTCGCTTGGTAATTTGCCTTTCCTCTGTAGAAAACTATAGGTCCATACGCCCTTGCGTCTCCTTCAAAGGAATTACAGTGAAGCGAAATATAAAGGTCTGCCTCCAACTCAAGTGCAAGTTCGCATCTCGCCTTTATCTCGGCAATGTTATCTCTGCCGTTAAGCATTGAAAGGTCGTCCTCTCTCGTAAGAAAAACGGTATATCCGCGAACGCTAAGCTCGTCTCGCAAAAGAAGAGCGACTGAAAGATTTATATCCTTTTCTTTATATGTAACACCGTCGTACGTCGCCATCGCGCCGGGGTCGCGCTCTCCGTGCCCCGCATCTATCATAATACGGACGTTCTTTTTCTTTTCATCTTGCGTGTCAGGCGCTTGCGTATCTTCTCCCGACACACTCGGTAACTCAGTCTCGCTGCCAAGCGGCAAAGTGGACGGTGGAACGTAGGCGCAACACAGAAGCAAAAAAGCGAAAGCCGATACAAGAAAAAGCCCAAAAAGTTTTTTTATCATCTCGCTTGATTTCATCCTAACGTATTCTTAACTTATATATTTTATTGTATCATATTTTGAGAGGATTTGCAACGGTTTAAGGCATTTTTTGAAATTTTTAATCCTTTATAAAAAAATTTATAAAATTGGTGTAATTTTTGCCCCGCCTTATTACGCATAAAGGATTTTTTCCGTGAAAAAATAATAAAAAACGAAAGGAGTTTTTTATGTGCAGAAAATCGAAGAATAAATGCTCTTGCGCCTGTCTTGTCGGAATGCATATCGGAGCTTTTATAATAATCGGCGCGACTGTTTTCACATTATGCCTTATGTGTAAAGAAAAGTTGTCAAAAATCTTTTCAAAAATGAAAAGCTGCGTATGTAATTGTAAGGACGAGTGCGAATGTGTTTGTGAAGAAATAAGGGATGATATATGCGACTGTGGCTGCGACGTAAGCGAAAAAGAGCTCGACTCTTAAACTGAAAAAGAAAAAGAATTAAAGCTGTCGGTAAAGCTATTATATAACGTAATATTTTTTTACTCAACACTAAATAAAAAAGAAAAGGAGTATTTGCTATGATAGAAAGCGATACGATAAAGCTGCTTCGTGAATGCGACGCGGGAATAAAAATGGGAGTTTCCTCAATTGACGACGTAATAGATTACGTGGGCGACGAGAAAATGAAAAAAAGGCTTAACGCCTGCAAGGACGAGCATATAGAGCTGAAAAATCAGCTTGACGGACTTTTAGACAAATATCACGACGAGGGAAAAGCGCCTAATCCTATGGCGAAGGGTATGTCCTGGATAAAAACGAATATGAAGCTCGCAATTAACGACTCGGATAAGACTATAGCCGACCTTATGACAGACGGCTGTAATATGGGAGTAAAGTCGCTTAACAGATATCTTAATCAGTACGAGGCGGCAGACGAGGTCTCAAAGGATATAACCAAGCGCCTGATAAACCTCGAAGAAAAGCTCGCCACCGACATTCGCTCATATTTGTAAAAAATATCTTGAAAATACCCCTTTGATATGCTATAATTATTGATGCAATCAGAAAAAAAGAAAAAAGTAATTTTAATTTTCAATTTTCAACTTTCAATTTTCAATTATATCATTTTTGGGGGTGTTAGTTTTGGATAACAAATTCGCGCTTGACGCAAAAAAAGCTGTCGAAGAGCTTATTGAAATAAGTAATATAAAGGCGGGAGATATCTTCGTTATAGGCTGCTCGTCCTCAGAAATCGTCGGAGGAACTATAGGCAAGGACTCCAGCTACGAGACGGCGAAGCTTTTAGTTGACACGCTCTATCCCATTTTTGAAGAAAAGGGTATCTTCCTTGCCGCGCAATGCTGCGAGCATCTTAACCGAGCGCTTATAATTGAAGAGGAATGCGCGAAGAAATACGGCTACGAGCGCGTATGCGTACGCCCTCAAATAAAGGCGGGCGGCTCGTTTGCCTCGTCCGTATGGGAAAGAATGAATAAGCCTGTCGCGGTCGAGCATATAAAGGCTCACGCAGGACTTGACATAGGCGGAACTCTTATAGGTATGCACCTTTGCGACGTCGCCGTGCCCGTGCGCCTCTCGGTAAAAAGAATAGGCGAGGCTCTGCTTCTCGCCGCAAGGACACGCCCGAAATATATAGGCGGCGCTCGCGCGTGTTATCCCGATTAAAGCCTGACAGGCTTTCTTACTAAAACTTAAAGAGTCTTATATCGGCAATTCGGTTTTCCGAAGAGTCGCTATAAGGCTTTTTTACGTATAAAGCTACCCTTTTGCTTTCCCGAAGCGCAACGTCGCTTATTGAATATTTTATGCGTTTATTCAAAAAATGCTCTGAAAATGAATATTTTATGCATAAAAATGAATATTATTCATCAAAATCGTTTTTTAAAGTTTTCTGTCCGAGTATTTTTGAACAAAAATCGCACAAAAAACCTGTCTCAAAATCGCAGTTTTTGTGCAAAACATAGAAAAATGACTTTTTTTCTTTTTCCTATTGCATATTTTTTCATTTAGTGCTATCATTTATGCATAATAATTCAGCAAAACAACTTCAGGAGAATAGAATCATGAGCGAAAAGAAAATCAAAAAAATAGTTCTTGCATATTCGGGCGGTCTTGATACCTCCATTATTATTCCGTGGCTTAAGGAAAATTACGACAATCCCGAGATAATTGCCGTATCGGGTAACGTAGGTCAGGCAGACGAGCTTGAAGGTCTTGAGGAAAAGGCTCTCAAAACAGGCGCGTCGAAGCTCTACGTCGAGGATCTCACCGATGAATTCGTAAACGAGCTTATAATCCCCACCGTTCAGGCGGGAGCAAAATACGAGGAATACCTCTTGGGAACAGCGCTTGCGCGCCCCATTATCGGCAAGAGATTGGCTGAAATAGCTATCGCAGAGGGCGCTGACGCCATCTGTCACGGCTGTACGGGTAAGGGTAACGACCAGGTTCGCTTCGAGCTTGCTATAAAGGCGTTCGCTCCCGGAATGAAGATAATCGCTCCCTGGCGTGAATGGGACATCAAGTCCCGTGAGGAAGAAATAGAGTATGCGGAAGCGCATAACGTTCCTCTCAAGATAAACCGTGAGACCAACTATTCTAAGGATAAGAATATGTGGCATCTCTCGCACGAGGGACTTGACCTCGAGGACGCGGGAAATGAGCCTCTCTACGAAAAAGAGGGCTTCCTTGAAATGGGCGTTTCCCCTCTTAAAGCGCCTGATACCCCCACATACGTTACACTTGATTTTGAAGCAGGCGTTCCCGTCGCTCTTGACGGCGTTAAAATGAGCGCTAAAGATATCATTCTCAAGCTTAACGAAATCGGCGGCAAGAACGGTATAGGCCTTCTTGACATCGTAGAAAACCGTCTCGTTGGTATGAAGTGCCGCGGCGTATATGAGACTCCCGGCGGAGATATTCTCTACTTCGCGCACAACTACCTTGAAACTCTTTGTCTCGACAAGATGACTAAGCACAAGAAGCAGGAGCTGGCTATCACGTTTGCAGACCTTCTCTACAACGGTCAGTGGTACACCCCCTTGCGCGAGGCTCTTTCCGCTTTCGTTACAAAGACGCAGGAGCACGTAACGGGTAAGGTAAAAATCAAGCTCTACAAGGGCAATATGATAAAGGCAGGCGCATGGAGTGACTGGTCGCTTTACAGCGAGGAGATCGCTACCTTTGGCGAGGACAACGTTTACGACCAGAAGGACAGCGCGGGCTTCATCAACCTCTGGGGACTTCCCATCTCGGTACAGGCTCAGGTAAACGCGAAAAACAAGAAAAGCAAATAAGGAAATACTTCGACAGAGGACTATAGGTTCCGAATTATTCAATATACAAAAGTAGGATGTTTTTATGGACAAAATGTGGGCAGGGCGCTTTGTAAAGGCGCTCGATAAGCAGGCTGACGATTTTAATTCGTCTATCAGATTTGATGCAAGAATGTATAAGCAGGACATTTGCGGTTCTATGGCGCACGCCGCCATGCTTGCATCGCAGAAAATTATAGGCGAAAGCGATGCGGAGGCTATTATCGAAGGACTTGCTTCCATACTCAGCGATATAGAGAACGGCGCTCTCGAAATAGACGAAAACGCCGAGGACATTCATATGTTTGTCGAGGCGGTTTTGACGGAACGGATAGGCGACACTGGCAAGAAGCTGCATACGGCAAGAAGCCGTAACGATCAGGTTGCAGTCGATATCCGTCTCTATCTCCGTGACGAGGCCGAAGAAATAATATCGCAAATAAAAGCTCTGCTTGAAGCGATTCTTTCGCAGGCAAAGCAGCATAAAAGCACTATAATGCCGGGATACACCCATCTGCAAAGAGCGCAGCCCATATTCTTCGCGCATCACCTCTTGGCGTACGCTATGATGCTCACAAGAGATATAGGCAGAATAGAGGACGCGAAGAAGAGGATGAATCTCTCTCCTCTCGGTTGCTGCGCGCTTGCAGGCACTACCTACAATACAAACCGTCTTATGACGGCAGAGAAGCTTGGCTTCGACGGCATTACGCTAAACAGTATTGACGGCGTGTCGGACAGAGATTTCTGCGTAGAGCTTCTATCCGCCTTTGCCACGCTTATGATGCACCTCTCTCGCTTCTCGGAGGAAATAATCCTCTGGTCGAGCTGGGAATTTAAGTTTGTTGAGCTTGACGATTCCTATACTACAGGCTCAAGCATTATGCCGCAAAAGAAAAACCCCGACATTGCCGAGCTTGTCAGGGGCAAGACGGGCCGTGTCTACGGAGACTTGATTTCGATGCTCACGGTGCTTAAGGGCTTGCCGCTTGCATACAATAAGGATATGCAGGAGGATAAGGAAGCCATATTCGACGCAATAGACACGGTAAAGCAATGCCTTACAGTGTTCCCGCCTATGATTTCGGGAATGAAGGCGCTGCCCGAAAATATGCTGAACGCGGCAAAGCGCGGCTTCATAAACGCAACCGACCTCGCCGATTATCTTACAAAGAAGGGACTTCCCTTCCGTACCTCCTACAAGATATCGGGCCAAGCCGTCGCTTACTGCATAGAGAAAGGAAAGGTGCTTGACACGCTTTCTCTCGAGGAGTACAAGACATTCTCTGAAATAATCGAAGAGGACGTATATAAGGCGATAGACCTCAACACCTGTGTGGAAACGAGGATTTCCGACGGTGGAACAGGCTCTGCTTCAATTGAGGCGCAGATCGCATTCATTACGGAATTTTTAAACTAATAAAAATACTTGGTGTTAAAAGACGCTAAAGGGGCGGAACAGGCTTCTGCCCTTTTGGTTTTATATATGAAAATTTGAATTTCTATAGAAAGTGTGGAAAACAATGATAAAACTTACAGGCAGAGATTTTTTGAAATTGCTTGATTTTACAAGCGAGGAAATAGAAGGTCTTGTTGATTTTTCGGCAGAGCTTAAGGCAAAGAAAAAGGCGGGTATTCCCCACCGTCTCTGCGAGGGCAAAAACATAGCCCTCATTTTTGAAAAAACAAGCACCCGTACGCGCTGCAGCTTTGAGGTGGCGGCGTACGATCTCGGAATGAACGTCACCTACCTTGACCCCAAGGCGTCGCAAATAGGCAAAAAGGAAAGCATCGCCGACACGGCGCGCGTGCTTTCGTCGATGTATGACGGAATAGAGTACAGAGGTCACGGACAGGAGATTGTCGAGACTCTTGCGAAGTATTCCTCCGTGCCCGTGTGGAACGGTCTTACAAACGAGTTCCACCCCACGCAGATAATAGCAGACCTCTTGACAATACGCGAGCAGTTCGGCACTCTTAAGGGCATCAATTTCGTATATATGGGAGACGCCAGATATAATATGGGCAATTCCTTAATGGTTGGCTGCGCTAAAATGGGAATGAATTTCACTGCCTGCTGCCCAAAAAAGTATTTCCCTGACGAAAAGCTTATCTCTGAATGTATGGAAATAGCAAAAGAAACGGGCGCCGTCCTTAAATTTGAAGAAAATCCCGATATTGCCGTAAAGGGCGCCGACGTCATCTATACCGACGTGTGGGTATCTATGGGCGAGCCTATCGAGGTGTGGGAAGAGAGAATAAACGACCTCTCGGCATATCAGGTAAACTCGGCTCTTATGAAGAAAACGGGCAAGGAAAGCACCGTCTTTATGCACTGCCTGCCCGCATATCACGACCTAAAAACCGAGGTCGGCGCTGAAATGGGCGAGCGCTTCAAGCGCGACGCTATGGAAGTGACCGACGAGGTCTTTGAAAGCGCGCAGTCGATAGTTTTCAGAGAAGCCGAAAACAGAATGCATACAATAAAAGCGGTAATAGCCGCCACTCTCATCTAAAATCAATCAAAAGAGGCAGCCTCAAGCGAAAAATTGAGACTGCCTTAAATATTACCTTACTAACGATACACTCTTTACATCCCTTGCGTATCACAAATCCAAGCTGTTCTCGTCAAGAAGGAAATTAAAAATTCCCATCGTGGCAATGCCATAATCATTTCGTCTAACCTTGATGTTATCACGCACAACGATAATCTTTTTAAAGGAATCGTTTATGCTTTTAAGGGAGCGCTGCTCCTGCTCGATTTTTTCGGGATCAGACATTGAAAAAGCCGATTGAATGTAGTATTTTTTGCTGCCTTTGGTTGCCACAAAATCAACCTCAAGCTGTTTCTTTGTGGACTTGCCTTCTTCATCTTTTCCGTAATGCTCAACCAGACCGACGTCAACACGGAAACCTCGAACACGAAGCTCGTTATAAATGATATTCTCCATAATATGATTTTCTTCAGTTTGTCTAAATTCAAGACGGGCATTGCGAAGTCCAACATCCTCAAAATAAAACTTTGCGGGAGAATTTATATATTTTCTTCCCTTTACGTCATATCTTTTCGCCTTACTTACAAGAAAAGCGTCAATTAGATAATCAAGATATTTTTTCAGTGTTTTATCGCTGATTATCTTTCCTTTTACACTCTTAAAGGTATTTGCGAGCTTTAGAGGATTAGTCAAAGAGCCAATCGCAGATGCCAAAATGTCAATAAGCTCATCAAACTCGTCGGCGTGGAGGATTTTGTGACGGTCAATTAAATCCGACAAATATACTTTTTTAAACTGTGAAATCAAATACTCCGATTTTTCTTCGGGAGTAGAACAAGAAAGTACCAAAGGCAAACCGCCGTAATTGAAATAATCATCCCATCCTTCATCCACAGTTCCGTCATATACTGACATAAATTCACGGAAGGACAAGGGATAGACACGGATTTCATCACCTCTGCCACGGAACTCTGTTATAACGTCGCTTGATAAAAATTTTGAATTACTTCCCGTAACGTAAACGTCGGCATTTCTGATATGCAAAAAGCTGTTGAGCACGTCCTCAAATTCATCAAGCAGCTGCACCTCATCAAGAATTATGTAATACATATCCTTATCGGTTATTCTGCTTTTTACATATTCAAGCATATTGTCGGGGTTGCGGAGCTTGATATTTGTTCTGTCATCAAGGGCAATTTCTATGATGTGCGATTCATCTACCCCCTCATCAATCAGATGCTCGTGAAAAAGATTGAAAAGCAAATAGGACTTTCCGCAACGTCTAACACCCGTTACAACTTTAATAAGTCCATTGCCTTTTTTGTTTATGAGTCTGTTCAAATAACTCTGTCTTTTTATTTGCATAAACACCTCTTGCTAAAAAAAGAATATTTCTACTTTTTTTCGTAATATAATTATATCGTGTTTTTCTCATTCTGTCAATAGATTTCGAGTAATTTATTAAAAATACCGCCTTCAAATCGAAAGCGGTATTTGCGTTATGGACGTACAAAGAGACACTCACTCATTCCTTAACTGCTTTTCACTTACTCTTAAGCGCATTTTTTCAAAAAAAGAATGAACGTATCGGCTTACAAAAAGGGCGGGAAAGCATAGAAGAAACCAGAAAAAAGTATAGGGCGCGCAAATCTGTCCGAAAAGATTAAGGCTATGACTTGAATAGTCCCAGACGTCGAGTCCGAGCGCTATATTCAGCACCACGCCGAAAAGAAGCTCCCAGCAAGTTATCATCAAAGCGCCGAGAAAAGCCCTCAAAAAAATACTCTTTTCTTCAAACGATATATTTATAAAATGCAAGGAGAGCATACAGATCCCTCCGAGCAACGCCATAGTATAATGAGTGTATCCACGCCACATAAGCTCTATTACAGGATAGACCGTCGCCCCTATTAAAAATGCGGAAAAAGACTCTATAGCTCTGCCCTGCCGTAAAGAAAAAAACATAAAAAACCTCGCTTTATTATATAAAGCGAGTATTATCTCTTTTGACGGAAAATATTCAGAAAAAAAGAACGGTTTTTCTGATTTATAACTCAATTATTACACCCTATAAAAAACGGCAGCCCTTACCAAAAAGGTATTGAGCCGCCGCCTTTTCTTTTTCAGGCTATCTTTAAGTTACAGCCTCTTTTCTCTTATGAGTGTTAATCTTTACTTGATTTTTTTGCTTTTTCAACTTAATTTTATATATTACAATATATAAGAGAACACATAAAACCAACAATGATATACCAACTATAATCATACTTTTAGCATAAGAAGTATTTTCATCAGGAGTATTTATAACACCGCCATAAGATATATCTTCCATATTAACTGTTTGCTTCGATTTTTCCTCATATGCACTTCTAAGCTCGACATATTCAGAGAGTAAATACATATTTTCGTTATTATTTTCTGTATGTAATGAGTCGGTAAAATCATATGCATAATATGTTCCGTCAGAATTAATGATTAACGCCTTTTCCGAAAAATCATTAATTGCGTAGCTGTTACGAATCAATATAGCGTTTTCCACACTACTGATACCGTATTCAGAGCATATCTCTTGAATCCTTTCTACATTACCTATCTGCTCTATAAAATGCAATCTTTTTCCACTTATAAAACTATCGTCCGAAGCATTGAGTAAAGCTGAACGCGCAACATATTTTTCTTCCGTATAGTTATAAAAAATCTTTACGTGTCCTATTACTCTTTCACTGTCAGCAACATTTCCGAATATTGGTATATATAGAGTCGGATGCTCGGAAAAGCCTAAATTTTCAATAACGCTTTCGTCCTTCAAGCTATTGTCTTTTTCAGGCATTCTCACAGAATATTCAATTATATAAACAGATGGATCAACATAAAAATCTTCTGTCGTATAACGCTTATCACTTGCCAGAAAAAAAAGCTCTACAGCTTCATAACTGAACGTATTGCCTATTATGTCTTTTATGTGAAGTCCGTTTTTATCAAACATATTGTATTTCGTCGTTGATTCTGCCAAAACGGGTATCCTGATGACAAAAATCAAGGCAAACAGTATAACTATAATGGAGTATATTTTTTGTTTTTTCATAATCTTTATTGCTCAAATGCGTAAGGGGTTTATTTCGTAGCGCTGTGCCCTTAATTAGGGCACAGCGCTATAGAGTAAGTGTTTTTTGCTTTATTCGGGTATTATCAGACCGTAGCCGCCGTTTTTGCGCTTATAGACTACGCAGGTCTTTTCGTTTTCCGAGTTTATAAAGCAGAAGAACTGATGCTCTAATAGGTTCATCTGCATAATAGCCTCCTCGACTGCCATCGGCTTGAATGGAAAGGTTTTTACTCTTATATCAAAATCCGTCTCCTCATATGCGTCGGCATCATCGGAATAGGAGTCGAATGCGTTTTCTCTTACCCGTTTTTCAAGTCTCGTCTTGTTCTTTCTTATCTGTCTTTCCAACGCCTCTACCGCGCAGTCAAGCGCGTTTGCAAAGGTGGAGTTTTCTTCTTCGCTGCGGAAAAACGTTCCATTGTAGAGGATGGTGACCTCAACTCTTTCCCTGTCCCTCACAACGCTGAATTTAACAACCGCCTCGGCGTCCTCGCCGAAGAACCTGTCAAATTTGGAAAGCTTTTTTTCCGCTAATTCTCTCATACTGTCTCTTACCGATAACTGTCTACCGATTGCTGTAATCTTCATAACTTTACCACCTTTCTGTCTTTGCGGCGTCCTCTTTTGTAATTTTCCGAGCGCCGCAGGAGAACGGTTTCCCCGTTTCCATTTTTATTATATCACACAATTTGTGGAAAATAAATAGTTTTTTTCATTATTTTTCAGTTCTTTTAAATATTTTACACAATATTTTTATCTGATTTCAACCTAATTCACACTTTTTAAAATAATTAAAGAAAAAGGTCTCAAAAGCGAAAAAATTGATGAAAATCATTGACAAAATAAAAAAATTATGATAAAATTACTTTGTTAAATATGATGACCAAAAACAAGTAGGTATATAAAATTTACTTACAGAGAGCTGCCGTTTGCTGAAAGGCAGCAGAAATTTATTTACCGAATACATTTTGCGAGTAGCGTACCGAAAGGCGAGACCGAGTAGGCTACGACGGGGACGCCCGTAATAGCGTTAAGGCATTTTCGTGCTTGAGTGGCTGACTCTGTCGGCAATAGAGGTGGTACCGCGGTATTATTATCGTCCTCTGCTAAAAAAGCAGAGGGCTTTTTTGTTCTTTGTAAAAACAGGAGACTAAAAAATGACTATTATTGATTTGCTTACCCACAACGCGCTTCAATACCCCGACGAGACGGCGCTTGTAGAGGTAAACCCAAAATTTGAGAGCGAGAGCCGTATGACCTGGCGCGACTATTCGCTCACCGAGCCGACTCCGGGCGAGCCCTTTCGCCGTGAAATAAGCTGGAGAGAGTTTGACCGCCATGCGAATATGTTCGCAAACCTTTTGCTGACAAGAGGCTGTAAAAGGGGAGACAAGGTGGCTATTCTTCTTATGAACTCTATTGAATGGCTTCCTATCTACTTCGGAGTTTTAAAAGCGGGCGCTATCGTAGTTCCCTTAAACTACAGATATACTGCCGAGGAAATAAAATATTGCTTAAAAAAAGCGGACTGCTCTATGCTTGTATTCGGTCCCGAATTTATCGGACGTATGGAGGAAATTTGTGACCGCTTACCCGAAGTAAATCATATGTTCTACGTAGGTGAGGACTGCCCCTCGTTTGCTGACAGCTATGACAGTATGATAAAATACTGCTCGTCTCACAACCCCGACGTTTCCCTCTCCGAGTCTGACGACGCGGCTATATACTTCTCGTCGGGAACGACGGGCTTCCCTAAAGCTATTCTGCACGCGCACAGAAGCCTTATTCACTCGGCGAAATGCGAGCAGAAGCACCATAAGCAGACGCACGAGGACGTGTTCCTCTGCATTCCGCCTCTCTATCACACGGGCGCAAAGATGCACTGGTTCGGCTCGCTCATATCGGGCAGCAAGGCGGTGCTTCTCAAGGGCACTCGCCCCGACTGGATAATTAAGACGGCGTCAGAGGAAAAATGCACTATCGTATGGCTTTTGGTTCCGTGGGCGCAGGATATTCTCGACACCATAGAAAGAAAGGAAATCAATCTTGAGGAGTACGACCTCTCTGCCTGGAGACTTATGCATATAGGCGCGCAGCCTGTTCCCCCCTCTCTTATCAGGCGTTGGCTTTCTGTGTTCCCTTCCCACTCATATGATACGAACTACGGTCTTTCCGAGTCGATAGGCCCGGGCTGCGTACACTTAGGTATGGAAAACGTACACAAGGTAGGCGCTATAGGCAAGGCGGGCTACGGATGGGAAATACGCATCGTTGACGAAAAGGGCAGAGCCGTACAAAAGGGAGACGTAGGCGAGCTTTGCGTAAAGGGTCCGGGCGTTATGAAATGCTACTATAACGACGAGCAGGCAACGAAGGAAATACTTCACGGCGATTGGCTCTTTACGGGAGATATGGCGACAGAGGACAAGGACGGCTTTATCTTTCTTGTGGATAGAAAAAAGGACGTCATTATTACAGGTGGAGAAAACCTCTACCCCGTACAGATAGAGGACTTTATCAGACGCTTTGACGAAGTAAAGGACGTAGCCGTAATAGGTCTGCCCGACGCCCGTCTCGGCGAAATTGCCGCCGCTATTATAGAACTAAAGGAGGGCGCGATGCTCACAGAAGAGCAGGTCAATGAATATTGCGCGCCTATTCCACGCTATAAACGCCCGAGAAAAATTATATTCGCAGACGTGCCGAGAAACCCCACAGGCAAAATAGAGAAGCCGAAGCTTCGCAAAATGTACTGCGGAGAAAGCCTTGTCGCGCAGCAGATAGAAGCAGAGCAATCTGTAGTGGCGACAACAAAGTAATCAAGGAAGGAAAAACAAAATGAAGAAGTTAATGCTTGGAAATGCCGCAGTAGCGCAGGGCGCATATGAAGCAGGCGTGCATTTCGTTTCATCATATCCTGGGACTCCCAGCACAGAAATTACCGAGTGTATGGCGAAGTACCCCGCAGACGAGGTTTTCGTCGAATGGGCGCCTAATGAAAAGGTAGCCGCCGAAGCCGTAGTAGGCGCCGCAATAGCAGGAGGACGCGCTATGTCCTGCTGTAAGCACGTAGGTCTTAACGTAATGGCTGACCCCATCTTTACCGACAGCTATATAGGCGTAAACGGAGGCGCTGTGTTCTGCGTAGCCGACGACCCCGGCATGCATTCCTCACAGAATGAGCAGGACTCCCGTCACTATGCAAGGGCGGCGAAAATTCCTATGCTCGAGCCCTCCGACTCCTCTGAATGTAAGGAGTTTACAAAACTCGCGTTTGACCTTTCCGAAAGGTTCGATACTCCCTTCTTTATCCGTCTTTCCACTCGTGTTTCACACTCGCAGAGCTTGGTGAAAATTGGAGAGAGAGAGCAAAGGGAGATAAAGCCCTACGAGAAAAATATACCGAAAAACGTAATGATGCCCGCTATGGCTATCAAGCGCCACGTGATAGTAGAAGAACGCACGAAAGCGCTTGTTGAATTCGCTGAAAGCTGTGAGCTTAACTTTATAGAGGATAACGGAAGCGATATAGGCGTTATTTGCGCGGGTATATCCTATCAATACGCAAAGGATGCGCTCGGTGATAAGGTGAATTATTTGAAGCTCGGTATGGTATTCCCCCTTCCCGAAAAGAAGATAGCCGACTTTGCCTCAAAAAACAAAAAAACGTACGTAATAGAAGAGCTTGACCCCTTTATAGAAGAACACTGTCTCGCGCTCGGAATAAAGGTTGAGGGTAAACAGTTGTTTACACTTTTGGGCGAATACACCCCCACTATGATTAAAAAGGCAATTCTTTCGGAAAAAGCGCCGAAGTCTGTTTCTCTCGAAGAAGAGCTTCCTGCCCGTCCTCCCGTGCTTTGCCCCGGCTGTCCTCACAGAGCTACCTTCTACGTTTTGAAGAAGCTCGGACTTACGGTATCGGGAGATATAGGCTGCTACACGCTTGGCGCGGTAGCCCCACTCGGCTCGGTGGATACCACCATCTGTATGGGCGCGTCTATCAGCGCGTCTCACGGTATGGCGAAGGTAAGGGGCGCGGAATTTAACCGACGTCTTGTGTCGGTAATAGGCGACTCCACCTTTATGCATTCGGGAATTACCGCCCTCGCTGACATAGTATATAACAAGGGCTCGAATACCGTAATAATCCTCGACAACTCTATAACGGGTATGACAGGACATCAGGACAACCCCACAACGGGCAAGACTATAAGAGGAGAAGCGACGAAGCAGACAGACCTTATACTTCTTTGCCGCGCTCTTGGAGTCGAGCATATCGTTGTCGCCGACCCCTTTGACGTTAAGCATTTTGAAAAGGTAGTAAAAGAGGAGACCGAACGCGACGACGTCTCGGTAATTATAGCTCAGCGTCCCTGCGCGCTTCTTAAAACGGTGAAATTCACAGGCTTCTGTCGGGTAACCGACGCCTGCCGTAAATGCAAAATGTGTATGAAGCTTGGCTGTCCCGCGATAAGCGTAGGTGAGGACGGAAGTGTACATATTGATACAACACTTTGCAACGGCTGTGGGCTCTGTATGAACGTATGCCCCTTCCACGCGATAGAAAAGGAGGAAGACTGATATGAAGGGTATGAATATAATGATAGTCGGCGTAGGCGGACAGGGTACTCTTCTCGCCAGCAGAATACTCGGCAATACCGTACTTAGCGAGGGCTACGACGTAAAGGTCTCCGAGGTTCACGGAATGAGTCAGCGAGGAGGAAGCGTCGTTACGTACGTAAAATTCGGAGACGCTATCTATTCGCCCATAATAGACAAGGGCGAGGCCGACATTATTTTAGCCTTTGAGCAGCTTGAGGCATACAGGGCGCTCCCTTATCTCAAGGAGGGCGGAAAGATAATCGTAGCCGACCAGAAAATCAACCCGATGCCCGTTATTACGGGCGCATGTGAATACCCCGAAAATATTATAGATAAGCTGAAAGCCGTCTCCGACGTCACAGCCCTTGACGCGCTCTCTCTCGCCAAAGCGGCGGGAAGCGCCAAGGCGGTAAACGTAGTTCTTATAGGTCTTATGGCGAAAAACACGGCTATCCCTTATGAAAAATGGGTAGACTGCGTAAAGAAAACCGTTCCCGAAAAGCTTCTTGACGTAAATCTGCGCGCGTTTGACTTGGGCTATAACTTCATTTAATGGAGACGTCAAAATGAATGAAAGCAAAAAAACGAGTCTCATAATTTCTTATATCGCTTTTTCCTTTCTCTTTCTTATCGCGTTCGTGCTTCTTTCGCTCCTCGTCCCTGCATTTGCCACTTTCTCAGGAAAGCACCCCTATTTTATGGGATTTTTCAAGTTTGCGTTTCTCGCGACGGCGGGCGAGCTTATCTCTGCCAAAATGGCAACGAAGAAGTGGTATGTTCCCTCTTATATCCTCGCTCGGTGGATAATTTGGGGAATTATCGGTATATGGATTACCTATATGATGAAAATCTTTGGCGCAGGTGTCGCCTCGCTTATGGAAATTCATCTGCTTCCCACAGTAGAAAACACTTTTATAAAAGCCCTGCTTCGCGCATTCTTTATCAGCGCGACGATGAATCTCTGCTTTGGGCCTACCTTTATGGCTGTCCATAAATGCTCGGACACGTATCTTTCACTACGAGAAAAAAGCAAGGACGTAACGCTTTCGGGGGTAATAGACGCGGTAGATTGGAAGCGCTTCGTTTCCTTCACGCTCTTTAAGACGGTTCCACTTTTCTGGATACCCGCACATACGGTGACGTTTCTGCTTCCCACGCAATTTCAGGTAATGCTGGCGGCGCTTCTCTCGGTTGCGCTCGGCGTAATTCTGAATATTCGTAAAAAAGGGGAGAAATAATTATTTATCTTTAATAGCAAAGAGGTTTAAAAATGACACACCAAATTCCAAACATAGACAAGCTTCCAAGAGAAGAGCTGAAAAAATTACAGGACGAGCGCTTAAAAGAAACCGTAAAACGCTCGTATGAAAGAGTTGAATGCTTCCGCACTCGTATGGACGAGAAGGGACTCAAGCCCGAAGACATACGAGGCATCGAGGATTTGCATCTTCTTCCCTTTTCCTATAAAAAGGACCTTCGCGACTACTATCCCTACGGACTGTTTGCCGAGCCTATGGAAAACGTTGTGCGCGTGCACGCCTCGTCGGGTACTACGGGCAAGCGTATAGTCGTAGGATATACTCAAAACGACCTTGATATGTGGGCAGACTGCATTTCCCGTATGCTCGTCGAATTGGGGGTTACTAAGGACGATATAGTTCAGGTCTCCTTTGGCTACGGTCTTTTCACAGGCGGCTTCGGCGTCCATAGCGGCGCAGAAAAAATAGGCGCGACGGTAATTCCAATGTCGTCGGGCAATACTCCGCTTCAGATTCAGACAATGATAGACTTCGGCGCGACAGTCCTTTTCTGTACTCCCTCATACGCTATGTATTTAGCAGAGGAAGCCGAGAAAATGGGCGTTACCGACCAGCTTAAGCTCCGTATAGGTATTTTCGGCGCAGAGCCCTGGTCAGAGAATATGCGCAAAAAGATAGAAGAAAAGCTTCACATAAAGGCGTACGACATCTACGGTCTTTCCGAGGTTTTAGGTCCGGGAGTTTCCTGCGAATGTAAAGAGCAGGCGGGAATGCATATCCGCGAGGACAATTTCATCGCCGAAATAATAGACCCCGACACAGAAGAGGTTTTGCCCGAAGGCTCTGTCGGTGAGCTCGTATTCACCTCCATTTCAAAGGAAGCGTTCCCCATTATCCGTTATCGCACGAGAGATATCTGCTCGCTTATACATGAAAAATGCGCGTGCGGCTCGACGCATATCCGTATGCGTAAGCCGAGTGGAAGAAGCGACGATATGCTTATAATAAGAGGAGTCAACGTATTCCCGTCGCAGATAGAGGAGGTACTCCTTCGCATAAGCGAAAATCAGATTACTCCTAACTACCAGATAGTTCTTGACCGTGTAAACAACAACGACACATTTGAAGTAAACGTTGAGATGAGTAATGAATTTTTCACCGACGATATAAAATCAATAGAAAGGCTTGAACGCAAAATAACCGACGAGCTTCGTTCTGCTCTCGGCATCGGCGCCAAGGTAAGACTTGTAAACCCGAAGTCCATCGTGCGAAGCGAGGGCAAAGCAAAGCGCGTAATAGATATGCGCGCGGGCAAAATATGAAAGGAGAAATATTATGCTTATAAAACAGTTATCGGTTTTTCTTGAAAACAAGGAGGGACGCTTAAGCGACGTCATAAACGCTTTAGCCGAAAATAAAATAGATATAAGCGCGCTTTCTCTTGCCGACACATCAGATTACGGAATTCTCCGTCTGATAGTCGACTCTCCCGAAGAGGCGCAAAGCGTTCTCGAAAAAAGCGGTGTGGTAGTACGCGTAAACAACGTAGTAGCCGTTGGCATGGACGACGCGCCGGGCGGTCTGTCGGAAATTCTCCACATATTGAAAAATGCTTCCATAAGCGTCGAATATATGTACGCCTGCGTCGGTCACATCAGCGGAAAAGCGCTCACAGTTATGCGTCTCAGCGACAACAAGAAGGGCGAGGAAGCTCTCGAAAATGCAGGCTTCGGCAAGATAAACCCCGCCGAAATTTACAGAATTTAGTATTAAAAAGCTCAACAAAAAGCCTGCGAAAGCATTCTCGCAGGCTAAAATTTTATCCTTATTTATTTACGGCGGCCATCGCAGAATTAAAGGTATTCATAAGGACAGAATAATCCTCGTCTGCGGCATATTGTTCAAACGCCTTGTAAACCGACTGCTTCTTTGCGGCGTCAAGCTCTTTAAATTCTGTAAGGTCAAAGCCGTTAAGCATTGCGACGTCTATAAAGTGATTCTGCAAAGCCTCTTCTTCTCTAAGCTCAATCTCATAAACGCGCACGGCGTAAATTTTTAAGGCTCCTACAGTCAGGTCAAACAAGCCATATCCCGAATAACCGACGGAGTCTGATTTAATAACTTGATTAGCGTAATTCTTGCCGTTTCCATACGCATTAAAATCATATTTCGTATTGTCCGTCACGTCATTAAAGCCATAAGTCAACGTGTACGTATTTATGTTGAATCCGTTAAAGGGTGTTCCCATTGTGACGGTAGTAAAAGTCTTATCGGGGTCCATTCTCGATCCGTCTCTATAAAATTGAGCGCCGTTAGCATTGTATTGAAATTCAAGATCAAGTCCCATAAGGAAGGTCGAACGACCTGCTTCCGCAGCCTTAGCTACAAGCTCGACAGAAACGTGCTTGGCTCCGATAATATTCAGGTCACCACCGTCATTCAGATTTTCCTTAACGCCACTGAGGATATTTGCGCCACCTTTAAAATTTAAATATCCGTCTCCTAAGCTGCATTGGAAGCCATCCCACCAGGGATGATTGAGTCTTTCATCCTTGCCTACCACGTAAGGCGTATATTTAGCTTGAGAGCTCAACAAATCATCGCTCGCTTCAGCGGCAGCAAAGCTCATATGATAAAGCAGCCCCTCCTGAACGTAGAGAGGGTAATACTCAGCATAGTTTATTTGCTCCGGCTTTATATACACCGCCGTTGTCACAGAAGCGTCGGGGGTGTTTGTTACTGCGTGATCTGTTGCTTCAGACGGATTTTTCTCGCTACCGCAGGAGCAAGCAAGAACAGCAACGAAAAGAATTATTAAAGGAAGCAACAAGGCTTTTTTAGCTGTTTTTGTCATATTTTTTCCTCTCTTACAGTTTTCTATATTTTATCACAAATACGCGCGCTTGTCAAATTTTATAATCTATCAAAGCGTATACCTTTTCCTTTTTCAATTTCCAAAAGGTTTGTATCGACATATCAAGCTTACAAAATTTACGCGTTTTGACCTGTTAAAAATCCGAATAAACACAAAGGGCTATCTCATTTTTCATTTGAAATAGCCCTTAAATTTTTATTCAGCGCGCATAAAATCTATTGACAGCGCCGTTTGCGAAGTGGTGTTGCAATATGTTTACTGAAGCGCTGCGTCAAGCTTATCCTGAAGTCCTGTGTCACTTGCAGACACGTTTTCAAATGCCGCATATACATCTGCCTTTTTCGTGGAATTCGCGTTCACGAATGCCGAAATGTCAAGCTTGTTTATCAAAGCGATGTCGGCAAAATGATTTTGAAGAACCTCATTTTTCGTAAGCTCTCT